>CAYUCO010000095.1:0-14798 GCA_964443385.1 uncultured Dehalococcoidia bacterium
AAGGGCTTTGAAACCTGGATTGAAGCAGAAAAAACTTCAGTTATACTCGAGGGGCAATCACGGCCTGGGCATTTCAAAGGTGTGGCAACTATTGTAACCAAATTATTCAACATAGTTAAACCCGACAAGGCATATTTTGGCCAAAAAGACGCCCAACAACTGAACATAATAAAAAGGCTGAACGAAGACCTGAATTTGTTTGTATCTATAATTGATATGCCCACTATCAGGGATGAAAATGGATTGGCAGTGAGTAGCCGTAATGCATTTTTGACAGATGCCGAAAGAGATGCTGCTCATATCCTATTTCAATCTCTCTCACAAGCCAAAGAAATGATCATGGCGGGAAAATGCGACGCAGGTATTATAAGGGATAGAATAACGAAAATGCTTGGTGACAGCGATCTGATTTCTGTGGATTATGTCAGTATATCTAAATTAAAATCTCTTGAGGAACTAACTATTATAGAAAAACCAGTGTTAATATCATTGGCGGTTATAATAAACAATACACGTTTAATAGATAATATAATTGTAGAATAATTGAAATTAAAACAGATTGTGTAAAACATTGATGCGTATTTTAGTAACAAATGATGATGGGATACATGCCAAAGGGTTATGGGAAGCTGTTGATGCAGTAAACGACCTAGGAGAAGTCATTGTTGTAGCACCAGACAGGGAACAAAGTGGAGTAGGGGCTGGAATATCAATGAATAAACCCATCCATGTAACTGAAATTCACCCTTTGGTGACTGGAGTGCAAGCTTTCTCTGTAGATGCTA
This sequence comes from uncultured Dehalococcoidia bacterium, assembly GCA_964443385.1. Lineage (GTDB taxonomy): Bacteria > Chloroflexota > Dehalococcoidia > Lucifugimonadales > UBA2985 > VFHP01. The sequence goes on from CAYUCO010000095.1 coordinate 786, forward strand.
CTCCCGCCGACTGTGCAATATTAGGTATAGAATCTTTGTCCGAAAACAAAATAGACATGGTAATATCCGGGATAAACCAAGGCGCCAATTTGGGACAAGATATATTCATTTCGGGGACTATGGGAGCTGCACTACAAGGGTTTTTTAGGGATATTCCATCGTTAGCAGTTTCTGTAGTAGCTCTAAAAACGCCGATTTTTAAACCCGCAGCCAAAACGATTCGAAGAATTTGTGAGTACATACGAGATAACAAAATCAAGGATCCTTTGTTACTGAACGTAAACGTGCCTAACCTCCCGCCTAAGGATATCAAGGGAACACGCATCACCAACCTCGGGAGCAAAGTGTACGGAGACGTCATAACAAAATTCAACAATGGTAAAAGTGATTACTACTGGATATCCAGAAGCAAAAAGTCTTGGACTGAAGAACCAAATCAAGATATATCGGCAATAAATGAAAATTTTATATCCATAACACCACTCAATACAGATATGACTCTTACAGAATATCCTGATAAAGTAGAAAACTTGGCTGAATACCTAAAACTTGATTATAAAATCCAATAGAAGAATTGATATTGAGTATAACAACCAATTACCTTAAACTTACTATCAACAAAAATCGAGCCTATCTTAATCAAGAAGTGGGATTATTACACTAATACGCACGACAAATTATTGGAGGACAAATGGCAACAATTCGTATAGGACACACACCAGATGCAGATGACGCTTTCATGTACTATGCAATCGCACACAAGAAAGTATCTCTAGGAAATCATGAAGTCGAACATGTTCTTGAAGACATCCAAACTCTTAACCAAAGAGCGTTTTCCGGCGAACTTGAAGGCACTGCTATCTCTGCGGCAGCATACCCGCAGCTATCAGATAAGTATAGAATTATGAGAGTAGGATCCTCTATAGGTAGAAACTATGGACCTACGGTAGTAACTACTTTAGATAAATCTGGATTGAATCTTAACGGATCATCTATAGGAATACCGGGAGAATATACTACAGCATATCTGCTTTTAAGACTCTATTCGGAAGGTTTTAAACCAGTACCTATGGCTTTTGATAGCATCGTCCAAGCTGTTAAAGAAAATCAAGTAGATGCGGGTCTACTTATACATGAAGGACAAATTACCTACGAAGACTTGGGGCTGACTCTTATACTGGATCTAGGTAAAGAGTGGTGGCAAGACACAGGGCTCCCATTACCTCTAGGATTAGACATGGTAAGAAGAGATCTGGGACCTGAGTTATGCTCTCTCATGGTGGAAACACTGAGAGATAGCATCCAATATGCTTTCGATCATGAAGACGAAGCCCTAGACTATGCCATGAACTTTAGTAGAGGTACTGAAAGAGAAACCGTTAGGAAATTTATTAAGATGTATGTTAACGAAGATACAATTGACATGGGTGAAAAAGGAGAGGCTGCCCTAACTACACTTTTCACGAAAGCTAAGGATAAAGGCATAATCCAAAACCTACCCCCTATAGACTTAATATAAATCGTGTACATATTGAGTAGCTATCAAAAGTTTTAAATAAATGCTACTGAGTTTAATTGATCTACTGTTCGAAAGTCCAAGACTTTTTGCTATAGCGTTTTTTATGGTTCTCACCACAAGCGGCATTTCACTATTGATATCAATAACGATACACGAATTTAGCCATGCATTCGTTGCCTACAAACTAGGGGACATGACTGCTAAACGGTTGGGTCGCCTCACTTTAAACCCATTAAGACATCTGGATCCCGTCGGTTCAGTTATGCTTGCGTTAGTTGGATTTGGTTGGGGCAAACCTGTTCCTTTCAACCCATTCAATTTAAGAAATGGATACAAAAATGGGACAACCATGGTTGCCAGTGCAGGTCCTATCTCAAATTTCCTAACAGCCGCTGTCTTCGCGATACCAATAAGGCTAGGGATAATCCCTTGGGATTCACCATACACACTAAATATTTTGAATAACTTTACTATACCAAACCTGATTGGGGACGTCATAGAATTAGTAATTCTCTTTAACATAATACTAGGAGTCTTTAATCTTATACCTGTTTTCCCTTTAGATGGATCAAAGGTCGCTCTGGGCATACTACCGGATAAAATGGCTTCCAAATTCATACAGTGGGAAGCATATGGCCCCATAATACTACTGGGAATAATTATGTTAGACTGGTTCAGTGACCTAAACTTACTCTGGACTATCATAAGTCCTTTTGTTAAAGCAATGGGGTTTATTGTTTTAGGACACGAGATATAGTCATAGATTATTGGTTATAACTTCGCATCCAATAATGAAGAAGAGCGTAGGAGGGTTAAGTTGGACAGAATAACGATTGTAGGAATGGGATTAATAGGGTCATCTTTGGGGATGGCTCTCAAACAAGCGGATATACCTGCCGAGATTGTTGGCACCGATCGAGATCGGGGAGTGGCTCGCAGAGCCCAGCAAGCCGGTGCTTCAGATAGAACAGAAACTAACCCTATAAGCGCGATCAGAGGTTCGAAAATGGTTATACTAGCCACTCCAGTTGGTGGTATAAGGGATCTAATGGAATTATACGGTCCTGAACTGGAAGATGGCTGTATTGTCACGGATACCGGAAGCACTAAAGCTCAGGTATTAAAGTGGGCAGAACAATATCTGCCGGATCGAGTCAACTTTGTGGGTGGACACCCTATGGCTGGCCGAGAAATATCTGGACCAGAGGGAGCTCAAGCAGACCTGTTCAAAAATGCGACCTATTGCATAATACCAGGTAAAAGTTCCAGCCAAAAAGCAGTAGAAACAATCGTTAAAATGGCTGACATGATTGAAGCAAAACCATATTTTATAGACCCAGTGGAACACGATAGCTTTGTAGCATCAGTCAGCCATCTTCCGCTGGTTTTATCTAGCCTTTTGGTGAAAGTCAATGCAGATAACCCATCCTGGCCTGAAGTATCGAAAGTAGCCTCCACTGGTTTCAAGGATCTAACTAGATTGGCATCTGGTAGTCCTGAAATGAGTAGAGACATATGTGCTACAAACCCTGAACTAATAATACGATGGTTAGACCAATTCAAGAATGAGATAGATTCATTCAAAACATTGCTACAGGAAGGGGATCCAGAAGTTTTGTGGAAGTTCTTTGACGATCTATGGGAGGCTAGGGATAGATGGCTCCAAGATAAGATATTGGCAAAGGGACTTGTTCCAAGCCAAGGACTCCCTACTACCATTGAAATGATGGGTGGTATGGTTTTGGGCGATAGATCGGCCGGAAAATTAAGAGAAATGTGGGACTGGCAAAACGATCCTAAACAGAGATAAGAAGAAAAACAATAACATGGTTAACAAAATAGTCATGCCATCGAATAAAATCGAAGGTACCCTATACCCTCCAGCTGATAAATCAATATCCCATAGAGCAGCTATTCTGAATAGTCTTGCTGAAGGTCAAGCTGTGATCACAAATTTTTCTGCAGGGGCTGATTGCATTGCTACCATACATTGTCTGGAATCCATGGGAGTAATCATGGAAAGTTCTTCTTCCGAAGAAAATTCAGATCAGATAAAGATAATCTCTCCGGGTATTAAACATTTTGAGGAGCCGTCGAATGTGCTTAATGCAGAAAATAGTGGTACTACTATGCGATTTCTGCTCGGAGCCCTAAGTGTAACCCCATTCCTGTCGGTTATAACCGGTGATGATTCGTTAAGAAACCGACCAATGGGCCGAATAGTCGAACCTCTGACACTTATGGGAGCTAATATAGTAGGTAGAAACAATAATACAAGGGCTCCGTTGGCAATAACCGGAGGTAGCTTAGTAGGAATAGAATACGAAATGCCAGTGGCAAGCGCTCAACTCAAATCTTCACTCATGATTGCGTCATTATTTGCCAGCGAAAAAACAACAATACATCAGCCTGCTAAATCCAGGGACCATACTGAAAGAATGTTGTCAGCAATGGGAGCGAGATTCAATGAAACAGGTAACGCAATTGAAGTTATGCCAAGCCCTGAACTTGTTCCAATGAATATAAATATACCTGGCGATATAAGTTCTGCTTCATTTTGGATAGTCGCCGCCGTTGCACATCCAAATGCTAAAATTCGACTGAACAATGTTGGAGTTAATCCTTCAAGATCAGCCATCATAGACATACTTAAGACTATGGGTGGTAATATTTCTTTAGAAAATAATCGCACCGAAGGTGGAGAGCCTGTAGCCGACATATTAGTCGAATCCAGTGATTTAACTGCTACTGAAGTGGGAGGAGACCTGATACCTATAATCCAAGACGAGGTACCTATATTAGCTCTTGCAGCCTGTATGGCAAAAGGAACCACCACAATAAAGAATGCCGAAGACTTGAGAAACAAGGAATCTGATAGACTAAATACAACAGCATTGGAACTCTCCAGCTTAGGTGCTAAAGTAACCGAAAATACAGATGGACTTTCTATACATGGAACCGGCTACCTAAATGGGGGATCAGCCAAGTCACACAATGATCATAGAATAGCAATGACGCTTGGCATAGCCGGGCTTCTGTCAAAAAATATGGTTACAGTAGACGGATCTGAGGTAGTAGACATATCCTATCCAGATTTTTGGAGAGACTTAGAATTTATCGCCTATCAATAACGTCAATATTCCGAAAGAGACTCTATTTTGGATAAAACTGAAGGAAGTGGACAACCAATATTATTAGTCATATCCGGCCCATCTGGCGTGGGCAAAGATTCCGTTATCCAACATCTGAGGGAAACCATAACCAATTGTCATTTCGCTATAACTGCTACTACTCGCGACAAACGGCCTGGTGAAATAAACGGAAAAGACTATATCTTCCTTGACAAAGTGTCTTTTTCAGAAAAAATACGCCTAGATCAATTCCTGGAATATGCACAAGTCTACGGTAACTGGTATGGCATACCCACAAAACAGGTCACAGATGCATTAAGTGATGGAAACGATGTAATAATCAAGGCTGATGTTCAAGGAGCTTCAACAATAAAGAAGAAAGTGGATGGATCAATATTGATTTTCATTAAACCTCCTTCAACTCTGGATCTGGAAAAAAGATTAAAGAAAAGGCATACTGAAGATGAAGCAGAACTGAATCTAAGATTGGCTACTGCAAAAGAGGAATTATCAAAAATCGACATTTTCGATTACATTGTGGTTAACGACGATGTAATAGAGGCATCAGAAGAGATAAAACGTATTATATATACACAAAGATGTAATCAATACCGTACGAAAATCAAAATATTGTAGATAACACACATTTTTGGCTTCACAAACTTGAGAGAAAGTAAACTCTAAATTAAATAACGGCAGATTTACTGTAAGAAAATGAGCACAAATACTAATACCGAAAACCATCTATCTTGTGGAGGTATAGTCTTCAAGAATGAAGGCAACGAAACCCAAATTGTGATATGCGGGCGCCAACAGGAAGATGAGTGGTTATGGGGATTACCCAAAGGAACTCCAAACCCACACGAAACTAACCAAGAAACCGCAATCCGAGAAGTTACTGAGGAAACAGGACTGCAAGTTTCTGTAAAAACCTTAATAGGTAGTATAAATTATTCTTTTATTCGTACGTCTGATCAGGTGATATGCAATAAAATTGTTCACTTTTACCTTATGGAAGCTATAGGCGGTTCATTCGAATATCACGATGATGAGTTCGATGAAGTCAAATGGGTTGGAACAGAGGAATGTTTACGAATGCTTACACATCAAAATGAAGTTAACATGGTTAATCAAGCAATCAGCATTATAGGGGAACAATAATGAATTGGGACAAGAAAATTGATTAAAGGCAAATTGGTTACGCTCAGAGAAAAACGCTTGGAAGACGCGTGTCAGGATTATCAATGGCGAATAGATGAAGAATTGGCCACACTAGATGCTACAACTCCCCTCAGGATGTCTTACAACAACTATTTACGTCTGATAGAAGATGAATTGAAAAGACCTGTCCCGTGGTCTGTAAGATTCGCGATTGAGACTCATGATGGAGCGTTAATAGGCAACTGCATGTACTATGACATTGACGACATAAGAAGACAAACAGAACTAGGCATTTTGATAGGTGACAGGAATTATTGGAACAAAGGTTATGGCACAGATGCAGTGGACACGGTATGCAAATACATATTTGAATCCACTGATTTCAAGAGAATCTACCTTCACACCCTGATATGGAACAAGCGAGCTCAAAAATCTTTTGCTAAATCTGGATTCCAAGAGCTGAGAGAAGTTACAAAAGAAGGATATGATTTTTTGTTGATGGAATTATTGAGAGAAAACTGGGAAAGCATGCAAGCCAAATAATTTAGTACCATCCCATAAGATACTACAAACAGATGGGCTAACCTTCCTATCAAATCATCTATGTTATATAATGCAAATCCAAGTTGGCACCATGCCCGTTGGAACGATTTATCTGTAGTTGCAAATCCAAATAGCAAAAATATTGCAGAAGCCCCTGTAGCTCAGCGGATAGAGCATTGGTTTCCTAAACCATGTGCCCCGGTTCGAGTCCGGGCAGGGGTACCATATTTGGCATAACATGATAAACTAGTAGCCGCCTAGTTAGAACGGCGTACTCCGCTGATGCTAATGTCATCAAAAGGCGCATTATGAACAACTTATAGGAGTGTAGCTCAGTTGGAAGAGCATCGGTCTCCAAAACCGAGGGCCGGGGGTTCGAGTCCTCCCACTCCTGCCATCTTTTAATACGATTATGGGTGTCACAGAAATAACCATAAAACACCAACTGCCTTACCTATCAAAAACTATCTTGGATGATCTAGATGGGGCATTAAACTACGCTGGTTATCAAACGAATTCGACCAACAAGTATGTCTTAACATTCTCACGAACTATCTTGGAATCCAATGACAAAGTAACGCTTGAAGTTGTCCTCGGACCTGAGCAAGATGGTCCGCAAACTCCATTTTGGATCACTTTTTACTATCAGATAAACCCAACCACACTACTAAACCCAGAAAAATACAAAACCCTACTGCAAGTTGAAGTCGATGAAATCCTACACACTATTAGATGAATAACTAAACCCCTCCAATTAGGATAAAAACTGTTCCAATGCACTAATAGCGTCCCGATCCATACCGTTAATCATTGCTTCTTCCAAAAACCTTGTAATTTCCGAGGTTGAAGAATTCCGAGAATCCAATGAACCAAAATTTCGCATCTGCAAGAATCTTGCCACTAACCACCTTGCTTTAACGTTTAATTCCTCATATTGTAATGGCATTAAATGTCCTGGAAGAGATTCCGTTACACGCCAAAACCACTTAACATCATTGACGGATGGTCGTTTCCAATATCCTCTGTTCGTTTCGTTGCCTCCGCTGGCATCATTGTAGTCAACTGGTTCGGAACGGCTGAGCTTCAACAGTTCTAACGCACTGCGGCTCATATACCACGGCAAATATTCAGCCTCCATACTCTCGGGCCAATATACTTCTCGGTAATTATTCTTTTCCTCCGGCTCCATTTTTGACCACTCATTCTTCAATACGCGCCCAATAGTTGCCTCAGATGGTCCCTCGTATTCCAGCCCTACATCACGTTCCCAAGAACGTAATACATCCAATATCTTTACAGCTCCATATGTCTCATTGTTGCATTTAATCATCTTAATTCTTTCCTTCCAATGAGAATCAATTATTACAGGCATGTCTCACTCCTTTATGCCGCAGTATCTATGTTTTGTGACCGCTCCACGCATTCCACTATACCTTTTTTGCGCAAGTATAACCTTTTTGTGATGGTGCGTAAACTGGTTTATTGGCTAAAAGAACACACATAGATCCTATAATCACCAAAACAGCGACTATCTGGAACCCTAACCTGTAACTCGTAGTATCCGCAATCCAACCAACCAAAAACGGAGCAGCGACGGTAGCTGGTAAATCAAAAAACTGTAGGAGCCCTCCAATGGTGCCGAACGATTTCCGCCCAAAAAAATGACCTTGTATGGCAGGCCTAAGTGGTAGGCTGCCACCGTAAGCTGGTCCCAATATAACTAGTGCAAGTGGGATCAATCTAGTGCTATGTATGAACGAGAAAATCAACAAACCCACACCCATCATTACGAAGAGCACAGCCAACAAATACTTAAGGTTGACGTAGTCCCCTAACCAACCTATAGGAACTCTGCCAAATAAACTTATGAAAGCGAAGGCCGACAAAGACAATGCAGCGACAGACGGAGATGCTCCTACTTCTTGCTGTAAATATGGAATCATATGGGCAGTCATTGTTGGAGGCACCATGGACCAACAAGCATATACGAGCGCCAGCATCCAGAAAGCACGCGTAGATAACGCCTCTTTTGCAGTAAATGACGGTTCCTCATCATAAGACGCCTCATCTGAATCACCTCGGTCATATAAACTCGTTGAAGAAATAAAATTGTCAGAATCACCGAAACCGTCTGGCCTAAGTCCCATATCTTCAGGTCTATGCCTAACAAATAAGGATAGAGGTATACTTACAACCCATATTATTATCCCAGCAAATATACAGGCATTTCTCCAACCGAAAGATTCTATTACCCACGAAAATGCGAATACAAAACTGCCTCCAATACCAAATCCTGTCATCAGGAAACCCATTGCTCTACTACGTCTTTTAACAAACCAGTTTGCTAAAGAAATTTGTATTGGTCGGGACGATCCGAAACTAGAACCAGTGGACATTATGCCTATAAATACCAGATAAAACATCAACAGTGAATTCACCTGGGATAATAAAATGAAACCCAAACCCAACAAAGTCAGACCAAATAACATCAATTTCCTTGGTCCGTATTTATCAACTAAAAAACCCGCCAAAGGAGCTACCAATCCGCCTTCCAAACGGGCCAGACCTAAAACAAGTCCTATTTGAGCTCTACTAGCGTTAAATGCCTGCTGAAAATGGACAAAAAACGCACCGAAACCATACACATAGAGTGCTCCATGAATCATAGTTATCAGCATGCCAGCAGTAACTATGTACCAGCCGTAAAATATTCGAGGTTTATTCAAGAGCACCTCTCAGTTATTCTAGATTAGGTTTAAATGACTAAGATATAAAATTCCCTTTGTCTCTCCACAAATTTATAAATTTTATTAGGACTTATACAGCTCTCTATAGTAAATGCCATCCGTTGACGTTGCAGTTACACCGTACATTAGAATCGTAATGACGGCAATGACTGTTGCTTACACACAATTTACAACCCTACTAGATTGCGAACACACCTCCAGATACGGATTTGAGAAAATATAATTGACTAGTTAGCTATACAACACTATACTCGGTATCCGACGACACATCCAAACAACTAACACTCGAATCAAACAGCTGTTTACTCAAATCATTCACTATAACCAAAAACATTAATGAAATTTATAATTGCTTAAACTTAAAGCCCCCCCACTTCTGCGACATATTCGGATGCCAATTGTAGTACTCCTACTTTCAAATTATATTACGATGACTGGCATGGGATTCGTGGTCCCTTTCCTCCCAATATATGCAAGAGAACTAGGAGCCTCCGGATTCGACTTAGGCATACTGGTGGCCGGTTTTTCTTTAGCAATGGGACTTTGCCAACCGTTTGCTGGATCTTTATCAGACAAATATGGTCGTAAAAAATTCCTGATGACTGGTTTGGCTATTTTTTCTACATGCGGCTTTGCATACACTATAAGTGAATCTGTTATAGATATAACTCTAGTTCGATTTGTACAAGGATTCGGGGCCGGAATGGTGTTTCCTGTTGCTATGGCTTACATGGCAGATTGGACTCCTCCAACATATGAGGGTCGATACATGGGAATATTCCACATATCACTAATGGCCGGATTTGGTTCTGGCCCAGTATTTGGCGGCATATTAAATGACGCGTTCGGTACCCAAACCGCATTCCTTGCTATGGGAATATCCGCATTTGTTTCATTGGTATTGATACTACTATTCTTGCCAGAATCACAGCATGGAGAGGAAAATAAAAAGGAAGTACACTCCGTATTCAAAGTGTTTTTCCATATACTTAAACAGTCTAGAATGAGAGGGGTTTTAATAGTACGAGTAGCAATTATGCTAGCAATGGTCCCTAGTTTCATATTCTTACCAGTAATGATGACTGAAAACATGGGGGCCTCAGGAACAATTATAGGCGTTGCAATTGCCATTAGAGTTCTGATAACTGCTCTGTTACAAATACCTTGTGGGATAATTGCAGATCGCTATAATCGAGTATACATCACTCTTATTTCGATTTTCCTTGTAGCCATAACAGTTTCATTCTACGGATTCACTGAGACAACATGGCAACTTATTGGCACTTTCATCTTATTAGGTATATGTGAAGCAGCATTTCTCCCAACTACAACTGCCATAGCAATGGAAAGTGGGGAAAGCTATGGGATGGGTGCAACAATGGGAGTTTTTAACACAGCCCAAACTATGGGTATGTTTATTGGATCCATAGTTGGAGGGCTCTTAATAGATATGTATGGATTTGGACAGGCATTCCTCATGCTGGGATGTACTGTGGGTTTCTTCAGTATAGTAGGGGCAAAAGTTTTACTTAAAACCCCCACCACCCTAATCCAGCAGAAACTATCGTAATAGCATTCAAGACAATAAGCTCGAATGTTACTCCCTAACATATTTTGTGATATTAGGGAAAAGTAAAATGAATACCGCAACGACTAAAAATCCTATCCCTGATGACAAAGCTAAAGCGTTTTGAGCACCAATTTGATCGGCCACATATCCCACTGCTATCATTCCTATAGGGCTAGCACCAATACCTATCGCCACAGAGCCCATAGCTCGCCCCCTTTCATTAACACTTACAGACCTTAGAGGTATAGCAATTTGCATGGTCGCGAAACCAGATGAACCTAGTCCCACAAAAATCAACAAGACTATCGAAATTATATAATCCTGTGAAAAGGAAAATATAAATAAAGAACCCAGCATCAAAAAAGAACCCATTACATAGATTAATCCTAGTTTTCTAACACTCATTGACGCCAATATCAAAGCACCGCACATTGCGCCAAAACCTGCGGAGGACAAGAGAACTCCAAAAAGTAATTCGTCGCCTTGCAAAACGTCTCGAGCTATTACAGGAACCATTTGCATGTAACAAAATCCGAACAGATTAAGTATTAAAGTAACAATAAACACAGACATCAAAACTTGATTATGAATAAGTATTGATATTGAGTTCTTGATTTGAATAAAAACGCCTTCCGCTGCAATATTATAAGGCACAGCACGCTTTATTAAAGGTAGAGAAAATAATATAATCAATCCTGTTGAATACGTCAAAACCAAAAGCACATAAGTTCCAGAATATCCAAATACGTATATTAAAATCCCTCCCAATGCCGACCCAGCCATCATACTCCCTGTCATAGCTACTGTATCCAAAGAAGCAGGGTTAACTATCTCAGATGGTGAGAATAATTCCGAGTAGTAGGCTCTACGAGCAGCAAAATCCAGCGTCCAAAGGGTACCACTAAGAAAAGTCGCTATATACGCATGCCAAAACTCGAATCTGTCAGTAACAAGTAGCAAAACCACAGAAACCACCACTATTATATTTATGGCCTGAACTAATTTCAATAATCTTAACTTCTCTGATCTATCAGCTATACTCCCAGAACTCATGCCAAGCAAAAACATTGGCAACATACGACAGGCACCAACAAGGGCGACTTTAGAAGGTGAATTCGTAATTTCCAAGACAATCCAAGACAGAGTTACAAGTTCGACATTGCGGGAAATATACAATAACCAGTTAGCCACCCATAGCTTAGCGAATGGGCCAGATTTTAAAGCAGTGAATGTTTGTATTTTATTAATCAACATTGTTCAGTGGGAGAAATCTACTATTAAATAGTAGATTCATTAATTCTGGACAGTTTATCACCTATGAAATTAAAATCCAAAACGAGATTGAAAGCCTAAGAGTCTAATGATAAAATGTCCCGGCTGAGTTTAATTACCTAGGCAACATAACTCCTAGAGCATACATATACTGTCGATTGATAAAATCCATTGATAGTGATTTAATCAAACTCTGGCATGAGTAGAGCCGAGGTGGTGGAATTGGTAGACACGCGGTCTTGAGGGGGCCGTGGGTGCAAACCTGTAAGGGTTCGAGTCCCTTCCTCGGCACCAAAAGTGGTATAATGGGGTTGTAAGGCGACGTGGCCAAGTGGTTAAGGCGGAGCTCTGCAAAAGCTCTATTCGGCGGTTCGAATCCGCCCGTCGCCTCCAAATCTAATCTCACTGCCACTAACATTCCATCTAAATCCTAAATGTTTCTACTGGCCCAGGTGGCGAAAGGGCAGACGCGACGGACTTAAAATCCGATTCCCGACAAGGGAGTGGGGGTTCGAATCCCTTCCTGGGCACCATAAAATGAATAATTAACTACCACCTAGGATACGCACAGGATTTCCCGCTAACCAACAGAGTATGTCTTCCAAAGTTTCGGCGTAGAAAATTCTATAAACTTCTTCTGTTACATACCCCAGATGTGGTGTAAGCACAGTATTATCCAGCTTCAGGATTTCATCAGCTTCGCTAACGGGCTCAGAGTCAAAAACATCTAAACCTGCCCCTCTGATGGATTTGTTCTTCAAAGCGTTCAACAATGCTTTATTGTCGACTATTGGACCCCTAGATGTGTTAATCAAATAAGCCGACTCTTTCATCAAATCAAGTTCATGTTCCCCTACTATACCTTTTGTCCTATCGCTCAATTGCAAATGAATTGTAAGAACATCAGAATCAGTGAACAATTGTTCTTTAGTAACAAGTTTAACTTTATGTTTGGATGCAACGTCATCGGTCAAATTCTGACTCCAGGCTATTACTGACATCCCAAAGGATAATCCAATAGTTGCCACCTTCCCTCCTAAACGCCCTAACCCTAAAACTCCTAAAGTTCTCCCTTCCAAATCAATACCTAACGAAGTCTGCCATTTTCCAGATCTAATATTCATATCTTCTAAAGGTATGTTACGAGCCAGAGAAAGTATCAACCCCCAAGTAAGTTCAGCAGTTGAGTAACTAGATCCACTCGTGCCACAAACTGTTACTCCATATTCACGGGCTGCTGATATATCAATAGAAGCGTTACGCATTCCTGTTGTAATTAATAGTTTAAGATTCGGAAGGCTTTCAATGGTTTGTCTGTCAAAAACGGTCCTTTCCCTCATAGCCGCGATGACGTCAAATTGTTCTAGATCATCTGATAGATTTGAGGGATCTATCCATTGATTGAAAAAAGTCAGATCACAATCTGATGGAAGTTTGCTCCAATCTACAATATGTTCAGCAATTTTTTGATAATCATCCAATACAGCTATTTTTGTCATGTCATCCACTCCTAACTAATCTTTTTGCGTCAATTTAAATACCCTATAATGCTAACATGGATTCTTTACTGACAATTTATGGGTTGACCGTATTGCTAACCTTATTGTCCATACCAAATCTAGATGCAACATACGCACAATTACTGTCAAAGATCCAATCTTTAGCTGCAAACATAGGACAAACAAACAGACACAATCTCAAACAGGCTTTGAATGCTTTAGAGTCAAAATAATGTTAGAAACAAATTTAATTATATTCTTGATGGTTGTAACGTTTTTGGGATCTACAGTGAAAACAACTACAGGATTCGGTTTTGCCCTAATATCTGTACCATTATTACTACCTTTCATGGATCTTCCAGATATTGTACCTATAATTCTGCCCTTGGTTTTAATTAACGACTACGCAATCACAATTACCAACAGAAACACATTGAAGCCAAAAACCATAGCATTAATGGCAACTAGTGCAATAGCTAGCATACCCATAGGGATAGTCACGCTATATATAATCTCCACATATATCCTTAAATTAATAATATCAACGTTGATACTGATAACAGCATTTTTC
>CAYUCO010000096.1:0-1721 GCA_964443385.1 uncultured Dehalococcoidia bacterium
TAAAGACTTTGCGGATGCGGTAGCTAGTGTTTTGGCTGGGTCAAATATTAAAGTTTACTTGTGTACTAAGGCCGCTCCAACACCAGTAGTTAGTTTTAATGTATTGCATTATAGGGCAGCGGGTGCAGTTATTATAACCGCTAGCCATAACCCGCATAATTGGAACGGATTTAAATTTAAACCTGAATATGCGGGTAGCGCAACTCAAGAGATCACTGACGCACTAGAGTGCAAAATAGGCTTGGTAAATGTTGTACATGAAATACCGTTGGGTGCCGCGCGATCAAATGATCTGCTAGTAGATATAGATCCGGATCCCCCATATATCAAAAGTATTGAAGAACAGGTAAGCCTGAAATTCATCAAGGAAGCGGGACTGCATGTCGGTGTAGACAGTATGTTTGGATCTGGCTCTGGATACATTAGAAGGCTTATATCAGGAGGACTAACGACCGTTCGAGAACTTCATAGTGAAGTAAATCCAAGTTTTCCTGGTATGGAGCAGCCAGAACCTATTGCGCATAATCTGCTCGAACTGTCGAATTTAGTTATAGATAATAACTTATCAGTTGGGATTGCATTGGATGGGGATGCTGATAGAGTCGGCATTATATCCGATTCCGGTAGTTTTGTGAGCACTTTAGAAACATTCTCATTATTAGCCTGGTATATGCTTGAACATAAAGGTGAAAGAGGAGATATTGTAAAAGGTATCACTTCTTCGCATATGTTAAACAAATTAGCGTCTAAATACGGTGTTGATGTTCATGAAATGAGGGTGGGCTTCAAATTTATTGGTCCGAAAATGTCGGAGACTAATGCAGTGATCGGCGGGGAGGAAAGTGGAGGATTTGCATTCAGGGGGCATATTCCAGAGAGAGATGGTATCCTCAGCGGACTTTTGGTATTAGAAAATATAGCTACTACTGGTAAAAGCGTGTCGGCTAATTTGTCTGATCTATTCGATATAGTGGGCCACCACTCATACGAACGGCGTGATATCAAATTTGATTTAAAAGAGAAGAATACATTAATTGAAAAATTGAATGCATGTGCTGCTCAGACGCATATCGGAGACCAAGAAATATTAGGGTGTGAACAATTAGATGGGGTCAAATTGCTTGTGACAGATGGTTGGATCGCATCGAGGTTTTCCGGTACTGAGCCTCTGCTAAGAATATATTGCGAAGCGGATAGTGACCAGCGAGTGGCGTATTTACTAGACCTAATGCAGGACTACTTAGGAGTTCGTAACGACTAATATGGATACTGTTCCGTATAAACGTCTTATTACTACTTTAGCTTGGGTCGCGCTGGTACTGTCAGTTTCTGTCATCGTTTCTGTGTTGGCCAATTTGTCTGATCTTCATACAGTTAATATTGTGATCGACTCTATTTCAGGAATTACTCAAGGTTTCTTAGCCAACATTGTAGGAATCACCGGTTTATTTGCATTTTCTGCAGGAGTGGTGTCGGCTGTCAACCCTTGCGGTTTTGCTATGCTTCCAGCCTACCTTGGTCTATATATGTCAACGAGTATTTATGAAAAAGATTCTACTCACTATGGGAAGATGATCTTAAAGGGTCTGTTTATTGGATGTTGCGTAGGTCTTGGTGTATTAAGTTTATTTTTGTTTGTAGGCTTGATAACCGGATTCGCTTTAAATTTTATAAGAAGTATTATGGAATGGGTTGGACTTTTGTTAGGTGTAGGGTTGATA
>CAYUCO010000097.1:0-6060 GCA_964443385.1 uncultured Dehalococcoidia bacterium
TGTCAGGATGTTTGCCCAGTGAACCACCAAGTTCAGCCCACCAAAGAACCTTTATTCCAACCTGGTGAACACGGCTTCAATAGTCTAAGTCTAATACCACTATTGGATATAACCCAAGAGGAATTCGACAGGCAATTTAAAACAAGTCCTATCAAACGAGCAAAAAGAATTGGCTTGATTAGGAATGTCTGTATTGCGCTAGGAAACATAGGAGACATAAAAGCTGTGGAACCGCTTGGCAGAACATTGAAGCACGAAGACCCTTTGATAAGGGAGCACGCTGCATGGGCTCTTTCACAAATAGGAACACCAAGAGCCTTTCAATTGTTGGCTAATGCTTCAGTAACAGAAACAGATTCCGAACTAAAAACCGAATTAATAAATTTGATGTCAGAAAAAAAGGATGATTATGACAGATAAATTCTTCTGTTTAATTGATCTGCATCATCCTCACTTAAATTAAAATACTTGGCTAAACTATGATGAAAGACAATAGCACTCACAGATGCTTCAGGATCCATCATGAATTCTTCGGTCAACTTAACATTTATAGTTGAGTCCGGTTCTAACAAACGCCACAGCTTACCCTGATCTTCCAATCTAGGGCAAGCTGGATATCCAAAAGAGTATCTCTTGCCCATATATTGTGCTCTAAAAAGATCTGCTTTACGGATATCTGGTGAATCCCTGAACCCCCACATAGTACGAATTCTCTGATGAATTATCTCTGCCATAGCCTCAGCACCTTCAATTGCCAAAGCCTGAAGAATATGGGCATTAAGATAATTACCTTGTTCCATCCAATTGTTTGCCAATGATCTGACGCCATCACCAATAGTAGTCACAAATGAAGCTATATAATCAGGTATGCTCGTACCCACGGGTTGCACATAATCCGTCAAACATAACCTCTCTCCCATTTGTTGCCTACCAAATTGAAACCGTTCTGTAACTAAGTTTCCATCTGGTGACAAAAATAGCAAATCGTCACCATCAGATGCACACCTGAAAAATTGATATACACAATCGGCAATGATATCATCCCTGCCTAACATTATATTTTCAACTTCCCTAACCCTCATCTGAAGTTCTTTCGCCTTAGCATCCCCACTTTTTAAGTCATCTTCAAATCTACCTCTATAACCTAGATGCCTAGAATAAAGCATGACGGGATTTATGAAATTGAACACCTCTGCCAAGTCGAAGTTTCTTAGAATATGCTTTTTTAGATCGGGTGGCGTGGGTGGAATATCAATTGGTATAACAATATCTTGAGTTGAATCTTTGCCTTTGTATGTGTGTGAGGTTTGAGTTCTTTTACCTTCGTCTGCCACCAACAAAGATTTTTCTTCCTCAATCTTACCTATAAATTGCTGTTTTGTAGCAGCATCTTGCATTTGATTGGCAATAAACAGTCCATCCATGGCATCTTGAGCATAAAGTACCAAGCCTTGATATTCTGGAGCTATGCGTAAATAGGTAAATCTTCTACTTAGAGCAGCCCCTCCTACGATTAATGGTACATCTATGCCCTCTGCTGACATGTCTCTAGCTGTCTCAACCATCATTTGTGCAGATTTAACCAAAAGGCCAGATAAACCTATCATATCCGGATTATGTTCCTTGAAGGCAGATATTAAATCTTGTGGTGGCACTTTTATGCCCAGATTAACAACTTTGTACCCATTATTACTAAGAATTATCTCAACCAAATTCTTGCCTATGTCATGAACGTCACCTTTTACTGTGGCTAATAGAATAGTTCCCTTAGTAGACGTCTCATCTGCATCCATAAATTGTTCTAAATGACTGACAGCAAATTTCATACTCTCAGCTGATCCCAATACTTCTGCTACTATCAATTCGTTATTAGCGAATAATCTTCCCACCTCATCCATGCCAGCCATTAAGGGACCATTTATGACATCCAATGGAGATCGTTCTAACAAAGCTTGGTCCAAATCATCTACAAGTCCTTCTTTCGTACCTTCTATCACACAATTGGCGATTCTATCATCAAGAGGAAGGAGATTTCTTTCTTCAGCTGTTCTTGAAATTCGTTTCCCGCGAAAATGGTCTGCAAATTCCCCTATAGGATCTTCTCCAGTCCACCAGATTAAATTCTCTGCTAGTTGCCTTTCGTATTCAGGTATCGATGCGTATCTCTGAAGAAGTTCGGAATTCACTATTGCCATATCTAATCCAGCTTGCACACAATGATATAGGAATACAGAGTTGAGAACCTCGCGACCTGCAGGCGGTAATCCGAAGGAAACGTTTGAAATACCTAAAACTGTTTTTGCACCAGGTATCTGATCCTTTATAAGACGGATTCCTTCTATTGTCTCAACACCAGCTCCTATATAATTATTATCTCCAGTGGCAATAGGAAAAACTAATGGGTCAAAAACAATATCATTCGGAGAGATTTCATATTTTTGAGTCAATAACTCAAATGAACGTTTGGCAATAGACAATTTCCGTTCTCTAGTGATAGCCTGAGCTTGTTGTTTGTCCTCATCTATGCACCCGACTATCACTGCAGATCCGAATTTCTTTACCAAAGGCACTACAGAATCAAACCTATCCTCACCATCCTCTAAATTTATTGAATTTATAATACATTTTCCTGGTGTGCGTTTAAGTGCCTCCTCTAACGCTTTGGAATCCGTAGTGTCCAGCATTATTGTAACCTTAACCCTCTTAATAAGAGCCTCAAGGAATATATTTAGATCTGAAATTTCATCTCTATCTGGATCTTGCAAGCAAACGTCCAAAACTTGAGCACCATTACGAACTTGAGATCTGCCAATTTCCGCCATCTCATCCCATTTACCTTCAGCAACTAACCGTTTAAATTTTCTACTACCAAGTACGTTAGTGCGTTCTCCGACTATAACTGGCCGCGTGTCTTCATCAATTATGAAGGATTCCAAACCAGAAATGGAGGTGACTCGTCGGTCAGTAATTTTTCTTGGGTCGAGAGTTTCTACTGCGGAAGACAGTTTACCAATATGTTTCGCAACGGTACCACAACATCCACCAACTAGATTTATCCAGCCATACTCACAATATTCCCTAATTTTACCCGCTAATGAATCAGGATCTTCATTATATTTACCATCTTCATCTGGCAAACCCGCATTTGGCACAAGTGACACGGGAAACTTTGAAATGCTAGCCAAAGTACGCACATGATCCCTCATGAATTCAGGACCTGTTGCACAATTCAGCCCTATCCATAACAAGTTTCTATGCTCTAAGGAAACATAAAAAGCCTCAATATCTTGACCACCCAACGTAGTACCCATTGTTTCTATAGTGCATTGAACTGCAGTGGGGATTTCATAACCCATTTCCTCACTCAGTTTATCTATGGCTATCAA
The DNA here is from genome assembly GCA_964443385.1 of uncultured Dehalococcoidia bacterium. GTDB lineage: Bacteria > Chloroflexota > Dehalococcoidia > Lucifugimonadales > UBA2985 > VFHP01. Next base: position 3,387 of record CAYUCO010000097.1, read on the forward strand.
AGCTGCCTTTACATTCAACGTATCCTGAGAAGTCTCGATAAGCAATAAATCGGATCCACCATCTACCAATCCCTTAGCCTGCACATAATAGTTTTCTGAAAGATCATCCCAAGAGATACCGCCCGTCACAGATATTGCCTTAGTAGTAGGGCCAATCGAACCTGCAACAAAAACCATTTTTCCATCAGTTTCATACTCTTTTGCAGTTTCCTTAGCCAACTTAGAAGCTGACAAGCTTATTTCATAAGCCATATGACCCAACCCATATTCTGATAGAACGAGTGGGGTGCTGCCGAAAGAGTTTGTCTCAATTATATTAGCCCCAGCCTCTATATAGGTTCGATGTATACCCCTTATGCAATCAGGGTTAATCAGATTGAGGTATTCATTACATCCATCGTATTGTTGACCGCCAAAATCCTCTTCAGACAAGTCAAGATCTTGGATAGACGTGCCCATAGCTCCATCTATTACTACAATATTGCTTTGCAATAAACTTCTTAACTTTTCGATTCTTTCCTTTTCAACCATAAACACACACCAAGTTGGGCAATATACCGAAGTGCCATTTTTTGTATTGAATCTTAATACACCCTAGCATCATTTCTGTCAAACATATTACCTGTCAGCAATGCCGTTCAATATCCTATGCTAAGTCTAAGAAGATCTCGAGCTATTTAGCCATGTATCTCGACTGGGCAATGCAAAAATGAGTGCTGCAGTCAATACTGCATGTATTACTATATAAACTGTCAATATAAAACTGTAACTTCCAGTTGAATCATATACTAAAGTAGCAGCAAGAGGGCCAACTGAGTTAGCTATCATTTGCCATGGAAATATAAACCCTCTTATAGTTCCTAGCGATGCAGATCCATAATAATCTGCGACCAATAGTTGCAACATTAAAAACAGTCCAGCAAAGCAAGCTCCATGAAACACAGCGAAAATAAGACCAGACAAAAAACCTGATACCAACAACATCAGAAATATACCGGCTCCTACTCCCATGGTTAAAAAAATCATCAACAACCTAACTGAATACCTCTCCGCCAATAATCCAAGGGCTAAAGTCGAAGGAATTGCTATCAGGCCCCAAACCAAAAGTACTATAGCAGCCTGACTTCCACTCAAATTATTATCTGTTAGGTGTGCAAAAAGATTAAAATTTACACCTGTATTTACAAAATTTGTTAACAAAAATGCGGCCGTAATAACCCAAAAAGGCCTACTCCTTAATGCTTGACTTAATGTGTAGTTACGTTCCGGAGAATTTATTACGTCACTGACACTTGATTTTAGGCCAGAATCATGAGAAATATCCGGCTTATCACCATCTGGAAGAAGTCCATGATCCTGGGGCCTTCTCTTCATCCAAATAGTAATCGGGACTATTGTTACCATCCAAACCCCTATCCCCAGTACTAACGCGGCAGAACGCCATGTGGACAAAAGTATTAACTGTTGAGTGATTAACGGTATCACTCCACTTGCAACTCTCATCCCTAAATTGGAAATGGCCAAAGCTCTGCCTCTTTGCCTCACAAACCATTTTGGTACCACTGCTTGGTTGCTTATATTAATAGCACCCTGCAAAGCTACTCTCATTATGAATATAGCCACATAAAGTTCCACTATATTCGAGATTTTGCCAATGTATATGATTGCAGAACCTGCAAATATAAATGCGGTAGTCAATATCCATTTCGGTCCGTATCTATCTATTAATCTACCCACTCCTATCGCAACAAATCCACCAACAAATGTGCCTAGAGTAACAGCTAATGCGACGGTGGAACGTGTCCAGCCGAATTCTTCTGTAATGGGTTTTAGAAAAACGCCGATTGTGGGATTTATTAGAGTACCTGATGCTAGCCCGCTTAATGCTACCACTGAAACTATTACCCAGCCGTAGTAGAAGTTACCAGAATTTAAAATTTTTTGAGATTTTTTCATTAAAAAATTTAACCCTTACTATTTACGATGTGAAACAAACTCACGAAAGCCAAAGATACCATAGTCTACAGTCTATATAAAGAGGGTTTTTAGCCAATCAATCGAGATCTGAATAACCTCTGGTTCACTTCGAAATCTATGCTTTACCCCTGGCATCAATATTGATTGTGTTTTATTGCCAGAACGATCTTGCAAAATTTGTAATGCGATAGGATCAACCACTGTATCTTCTGTGCCGTGAAGCAATAGAAGGGGTCGAGGATGAATGTGTCCTATCCATTTCGAAGGATCAAGCTCTTCCGGCTCAGCAGCCCAGTTTTGCAGTGAAACTGGAAATTCATCGTCTCTTACGATACCCATACGTTTATATCTGTTGAGTGACTGTTCAGGGTTTTCTATAGAGCCCATACTATAAGGACTCGAAAAAGAAACAGTACCAGCGATCTCTTTTCTGTGGGCAGTCACATAAATAGCCACAGCAGCACCCAAACTTGACCCCAGCAAACATATTTTATCAGGGTGAGCATGATTGCCGGTCAACAACCAATCGACTACTGCATTTAGATCTTGCACCCACCCCATATGATGAAAATTACCACCACTTTCACCGGTGCCACGAAAATTGAATATAACTGTTGTTATCCCTTCCAGTGCAAACCATTCAGCTAAGTCAACATAACTAATTTCCCCTGTATTATCAGTAACTGAATCAGCAGAA
>CAYUCO010000098.1:0-3859 GCA_964443385.1 uncultured Dehalococcoidia bacterium
GTCATACTTGCCACAGCTGTCCACTTATTTGTTTCAGGGTCGTATATATCCATAGCATCTGTAATTGTTGGTGCAATGTACTTTCCTTGTGCTCCTCCACCAGCAATCAAAACTCTGCCATCTGCTAATTTCTGGGCAGCAAAGCTTGTACCATGTGGTGTATTTAAAATGCCAGCATCACTCCACTGATTGGTTGCAGGGTCATATAATTCTGCGGAAGTTTCGCCTACAACTTGAAAATCATCAGTATTTGAACCAACAACCAATATTTTGTTGTTATCTAAAAGTATTGCTTCGTGTCTTTCCCTGGGATTTAGCATGTCGGAAGCATCGCTCCAGGTTTCATTGGAAGGATCATATATTTCTGCATGAGGAACAGCTTTCTTGTTACCGTTAACTTCAGCGATACCACCAGTCACAAGGATCCTTCCGTCACTCATAAGAGTAGAAGCATGGCCTTGCCTACGTGGGTATTTCATTTTTTGTGTTTCCGACCATGAACCAGCGGAGGTGTTATATATTTCTGGAGTTAAGTCACGAACTCCTCCACCTACGACAAGCAGATTGCCATTACCCATTAGAATTTGGGAATGATTGTATCTCTTATTCAGCATTGGCGCCCCAACTGTCCACGAACCATTAATTGGATCTAGTGTTTCAGTTGAGGTTAATGGTTTGGCGTCTCTTCCACCTGAAACAAATAACTGTCCATTTGCCATTAGGGTAGTGGCATGTTCTCCCCTAGCATTAGTCATAGGATCTAAACCTGACCCTCCACAACTAATTAATAGTGTCATTGAAAATAGAGTTATTAAATAAAGAGTAATTTTCAAGGTAGATCTGCTCCTGATGTTATATATGTAATGTGACAGACAAGAGAGCATTATACATTCTTATCTCTGGTTTGCATATGATTGTTATCTGGCTGATATTTTCTGTAGAGGTTATAATGAAGAAAGAGCCTTGTAATCATTAAAACATCAAACGGTGGGAGGATTAGTTATGAATAAAGGAACATTCGATTTCAGCAGTTTCATAGCCGAAAGAGTTCCACCTGCCACTGCCACTGCGACAACCGGATGGGACCCAAGAGGTAGGCCTAAGTACGATTTTGGCACTGGCTTTCCAGATCCAGATTCCTTCCCTGCAGAAGGTCTTCATGAAGCGTTGGGCCAGGCTCTAAAGGAACGCGGAAGAGAGATGGTTTTGTACCCGGATCCAAAAGGCTTTCTGGAGTTTCGTGAGTTTATAGTTGATAAGTTGCATCGAGAACGGGGTATTGTTGTTGAACCAGACCAAGTACTTGTAACTGGTGGTTCTGGAGTGGCTTTAGCGATATTCACTCAATTGCTCTCTAATCCAGGAGACACTCTTATCACGGAAGAATTCACATATCCTGGCACATTGAGCGTAATGCGCAACCTGAAGGCCAATATAGTTGGTGTATCCGGGGATGAAGAAGGTATGCGACCGGATGTTTTAGATGAAACCATTCGTAACCTAAAAAGCAAAGGGATTCATCCTAAGTTTGTTTATACTATACCATCGTTTCAAAACCCAACGGGAACTGATATGAGTGTTCAGCGCCGTCATGATATTTTAGCGGTAGCTCAAAATCACGGTGTACCCATTTTTGAGGACGATGCTTACGAGGATCTCCGGTTTGAGGGTGATCGTACTCCATCCATTCACTCCTACGATGATACCAAAATGACTTTGTATTGTGGTACGTTCTCCAAGATTATTGCTCCTGGTATGCGAATAGCATATTTGGTTGTTCCGCCAGAATTAATATCACAGACAAACTTCTTAAACTGGGGAAGACCTACCAGCCATTTTGCAGCACTGGCAACTTATTATTACTTACGAGATCATATGGATGAACATGTTGCAGAGGTCAATGATATTCTGCTGGCTAAAAGAGACACCATGATCGGGGCATTGGGTGAATTCATGGACCCCAAAGTAGTTTACAACAGGCCAGCTGGAGGCATGTATCTATGGGCACAATTGCCTGAAGGTATATCTGTATCTTCTGTGGCGGTCAAGGCACGGGAAAGAGGAGTAGCTTACCTTCCCGGCCCCAATTTCTCACCAACTGGAGAAGGCGAGAACTATCTTAGATTATGTTTTGGGTATGCAGACCATGAAGGTATTAGAGATGGCATAGCCCTTCTCTCTCAAATATTTACGGAAGAGGGATTGTTGGGTTAACCCTGCATATCATTGAAGATATAGATAAGAGATAAAATCGCAGATTCCTTCTATTTGCTCGATGTTGAGCAAATTAGGAAACTATTCAAGTTAACACCCACAATAAGGAGTTGCATGGACTTATTAGATCTTAAAAGACCCATAGTTTTCTTAGACTTGGAAACCACTGGTATAAATGTAAGGACAGATAGGATAGTTGAGATATCTGTGATCAAATACAATCCAGACGGAACTGAGATAGAGAAAACGAAAAGGGTTAATCCGAGGATACCAATTCCTGCCAGAGCATCAGAAGTACATGGTATAAGAGATGAAGATGTGGCTGATGAACCAGGCTTTCATAGCTATGCCAAAGGGTTCCTTGATTTTTTAGAAGGATGTGACATGGGAGGATTTAATGTATTGAGGTTTGACATACCTCTTTTGCAGGAGGAATTTAAAAGATCCGGGTTAACATGGGATTTAACTGATATAAACGTAATTGATCCTATGGTTATATTTCACAAAAAAGAGCCTAGAGACTTAAACGCAGCTTATGAGAAATACTGTGGAAAACCTCTTGAAGGCGCACATCAGGCGTTACAAGATGCGCGAGCAGCTAAAGAGATATTGTTAGGACAAATAGCCTACTATGGTGATATTGGAGAGACTGTAGAACAACTTCATATTTTTTGTAGTCAGCGAAGAGCCGAATGGATAGATGATAAAGGTAATCTTGTAAACACACAGTCTGGACCTGCGCTTGGTTTCGGTAAATACAGTGGATATTTAGTTTCTGAAGTTTTGAAAAACGACCTTCAATATTTGGAATGGATTTTGGAAGGAGATTTTGATGCGAAAGTTAAGGAAACCATCAGTAAGGTAATGCATTCTGAGTAGTATCATGACCAGAAGAGTCTATATATTTATTAAACAGCTGGCTTTTTCTTTTTATCTTGTTTTGGTTTTTTAGCTTCTTTATTTGAACGTCGATTGTCGCCTTTTCCCATTGTAATCACACCTTATTTATCGAAAATACTTTATTGCGTGACCATTTTATCATGTTTAAGTAAATATTAAACTGTAAAATATGGCTATACTGATTAATCGAGAGGCTTTTAGTTAATGAATAATCTGAAAGTCATATTTTTGACTATTCTTGTCTGTGCATCTTTGGTTTCCTCTTCCTGTTTTCGGGAAGAGATTGATAAACCTGATGAGCTTATTCATGCCAACTCCAATCCTTTATCTCTATCACACGAAGATTTAACCGTTCGTACTTTCACCGGAATTTCTAGCCCAAGAGCAGTTACTTATGACGGTGTAAACATATGGATAGCCAATATGGGAATGAATACCGTTACAAAGATTGCTGAGGACGGGACAACATTAGGTGTCTACAAAGTGGGCAACTCACCCAAGTCACTGGCATTTGACGGAAAAGATATATGGGTGGCAAATAGTGGCGAGGGATCGGTATATAAGCTCAATGTGGAAGGGGAATTAATAGGCAAATACCCCATTGGCGGAGGCTACACAGCTCCAACTTCTCTTTTGTATCACGAGGGACATATTTGGGTTGCATCCTCATGGGGGGATACGGTAGGAAAACTCGACTTAGAAGGTAAAACTGTGAATACGACTCGTATTCCGGGATTGCATCCTG
>CAYUCO010000099.1:0-2628 GCA_964443385.1 uncultured Dehalococcoidia bacterium
TATGCCAAAGGCGTTGGTTGTACTCGGGCAGGTGTTCTAGAAACCACTTTCAAAGAAGAAACAGAGACAGATCTCTTTGGAGAGCAAACTATTTTATGTGGAGGAGTAGCATCTTTGGTTAAAGCTGGCTTCGAGACCTTAGTGGAGGCAGGATATCAACCAGAATCTGCATATTTTGAATGTATGCATGAGCTTAAACTCATAGTGGATCTGATGTACCAGGGTGGGCTTGACTACATGAGATATTCGGTTAGTGATACAGCTGAATATGGTGATTATAGTAGAGGGCCCCAGGTCGTAGATGATCACGTTAAGCAGAACATGAAACGAGTCTTGGAACAGATTCAGGATGGAACGTTTGCTAAAGAATGGATAGCAGAAAATGATGAAGGCAGGCCTAGATTTAATGTAATGAGACAGCAAGATGCAGCGCATCCTGTGGAGCAAGTAGGCAAGACTTTGAGAGATATGATGGGCTTCCTAAAGCCAACCTAGTTTGATATAATCACGTGGTTGTTATGACTAATACAAGATTTTTTTCATCAGAGGTGTTAAACGTAGTTCACCACCAGAAACGGCTTATGGCAATGGTCGTCTCGGTGGACTGCGTTGTCCTTTAATCTCTCTTCTTGGCAATGTACCGTTGCCTTTAAATTCCAAGGGGTCTTACCATTTAAATGTGATTTCCGTATTACCCCGATATTTCAAGAATAGTTTTGCATGAGATAGAGGAGAATAAACATGAGGGATGACAAAGTTATAATATTTGACACCACCCTTAGGGATGGTGAGCAGGCCGCGGGAGCCGCTATGACACTTGATGAGAAATTGGAGATAGCCAAACAACTAGAGAGACTTAAAGTGGATGTGATAGAGGCTGGATTCGCGGCGAGTTCACCTGGTGATTTTCTAGCAGTAAGTACTATAGCTAAAGAAATCAGGACACCTACTATAGCGTCTTTAAGTCACGCAAGTTTACCGGCAGTAGATAGGGCGGCAGAGGCTTTAAAGGAAGCCAGAAATCCTAGAATCCATGTGTTTTTATCTAGTTCCGACATTCATATAATGCATCAATTAAGAAAGAGTCGGGAAGAGGTTATGGATATGGCAATTGCCGCGGTAGCTAGGGCAAAAACTTACTATGATGATATCGAATTTTCACCTATGGACGCAACCAGAACGGAACCAGAATATTTATATACATTGTTAGAAGCAGCAATTGATGCAGGAGCTACAACCGTTAACATACCCGATACTGTGGGATATATAATCCCAGAGGAATTTGGACAGATGCTTGTTAACATACAGGAAAATGTTCCTAATATTGCAAAAGCCATTATCTCAGTGCACTGTCATAATGATTTAGGGCTATCTGTATCTAACAGCTTGGCAGCTGTAAAATATGGCGCCAGACAAATAGAGGGTTGTATTAACGGTTTGGGAGAACGAGCCGGCAATGCATCACTAGAAGAAGTGATAATGGGATTAGTCACGCGAGAGGATTTTTTCAATATAAACTTAGGTATAGATACCAGTCAGTTATACAGAACTAGTAGGTTGGTAAGCGATATAACTGGTTTCTCTGTACAACCTAATAAAGCAATTGTAGGTCAAAATGCTTTTCGTCATGCATCCGGAATACACCAAGACGGAGTACTCAAAGATAGATCTACTTACGAGATAATGAGCCCAGAAAGTGTGGGGGTTCCGAGTAGCACTTTAGTTTTGGGCAAGTTGAGCGGTAGGGCTGGATTAAGATCGAGACTGGAAGAATTAGGTTATGATTTAGATCAAGATGATCTGAACAAAGCGTTTGAAGACTTCAAAAACCTCGCGGATAAAAAGAGAGAGATCACAGATAGGGATTTAGAAGCTCTTATAAGTGACAGACGCAGAGTAGATGTAGAGTTGTACAAACTGGAACATGTACAGGTGTCTTGTGGGGATCACGAAATACCAACTGCTACAGTAAGATTGACTAACCCGGAGGGAGTCACTTTGACGGATGCTGCTACGGGTACGGGTCCTGTTGATGCCGTATATGTTGCAATTAATAGAATTCTTGGAGTGCCAAATACGTTAAAAGAGTTTTCGATTGGATCTATAACCGAGGGAACTGATTCAATTGGTGATGTAACAATAAGAATCGAGTGTAATGGTAGAATCTACACAGGGAGAGGATCCTCGACAGATATTATGGTTGCTAGTGCCAAAGCATACCTCAATGCACTAAACAAATTGATGTCTATAGAAGGCACCCCTTGCCAGTAAGTTAGTATTTACTGAATATTCCAAAAAATATTTTAGGAAGACCAACACATTTAGGAGATTTAATATGGCTAAGACTATGTTTGATAAAATATGGGATGAACATGTTGTTATTGACGAAATCGGTAAACCAACTGTTCTATATGTAGATTTGCATTTGGTACACGAAGTCACATCTGCTCAAGCATTCGAAGGATTGAGAATAGCTAATCGAAAAGTACGCAGGCCTGATCAGACAGTAGCTACAGTTGATCATAATGAGCCTACAACTGATAGATCACTACCTATAACTGATGAAATTTCGAAGAAACAAATCGACACGTTAGATAATAATGCAAAGGAATTTGAGATCAATTACTT
>CAYUCO010000100.1:0-3558 GCA_964443385.1 uncultured Dehalococcoidia bacterium
GGGAGGTCTTATCTAGCATCGCCGTTGCTATTGCCAATACTTGCTCAGGTGTTTTCCCTGGACAATAAATGACTTCAGGGAATCCAGTGCGTAACTCTCTATGATGATCAACTTTTGCGAATCCGAGGTCTTGGAAAGGTAGTGTTCGGAGAATATGTAAACACTCTTCAATTTCCATTTCGCCATTTTGGACTTTATGGAGGATATTATTTAGTTTATTTGTGTCTATTTTATGCCCCCAAACACAGATACTGTATTTATACGGTAAATTTTGTGGGGAAGTATGATCCGACTAACGCTTCGATTATCATCACCCGTTGGTATCCCGAAGTTTTATTTAGTATTGGAGGGTTTGTCGGGACTTTCTAAATAACCGAACAGATCACTTTCGGACGATAATACTACTGTAGTACCTTCTACCAAGGCTTTACTGTAAGCTTCCAAGCTACGTCTAAAAGCAAAAAACTCAGGATCTTTTTCCAATGATTCAGCAAGGAGTCCAATGGCTTGTGCTTCGCCTTCACCCCGAAGTTTATTTGCCTGTTGATCTGCTTCAGCCTTAATTATTCTGACGTCTTTGTCTACATCTGCCGTTATTGTAAGGTACTGCTCTTCACCTTCGGCCCTAAGTTTTTGAGCCTGTACTGCTCTCTCAGTTCTCATACGTTGGAAGACACTGGCTTCTGTCGCTGACGGGAACTCAGATCTTTTTATTCTGACGTCGTCTATAATTACACCGAAGTCTGCTTCAGCGGTAATCTTGGTTCTTTCTAAGACTCTGCTTCTCAATTCTTCGCGGGCAAAAGACCCAGATGATTCATTGACCCTGGGCTGAACTATTATTGTCCCGTCTTCGAGAGTTATTGGATCACCTCCAATAATGTCTCTTCTGTCACGCAGACCAATTTCCGCTCTAAGAGCAGCTATGGCTAGGTTGCCTATTCTAGCACTCGCTGTATCTTGATCCCTCAGAGTTTCAAGGAAAGATTGTGGATCAGTTATCCTGTATCTGACATAGGCATCTATTTCCAGAAATTGACTTTCCTTGTCTGGCATTGCTGCAGTAGGGACGTTTATCCTGAGAAGTCTTTTATCAAACCTTGTCACGGATTCTATAGGCGATTTGAATTGCAATCCAGGTTCTGATACTACAGACTGAACGTTACCGAACCGAGTTATAACGGCATGTTCTGTTTGATCTACAGTATATAGAACCCCATAACCAACCAGTTGGGCAAAAACGGCCGCAAAAATTACTGCGCCCATTAATATAGTAATTATTCTCATCATGGTTCCACCACCTTTGTATCTGCATCATCCGTTAGTGGTAGGAACTGTAGAAGATTCCCATTTGCCTCTTCTGTCAATATGAATTTCTTTACACCCGGAAGTATCTCTTCCATGGCTTCGAGGTACAATCGTTGTCTAGTTACCTCTTTTGATTTGTTATATTCTTCCAGTACAGAAGCGAATCTATCAGCTTCACCTGTAGCTATCGCAACTTTTTCTGCTTTGAATGCTTCTGCTCCTTGTATTATTACTCTTGCTTCTCCTTGGGCCTTAGGTAGTCTGTCTTGCTCATAAGCGTTGGCCTCGTTAATGCGACTTTCCTTATCTACCCTCGCATTAACCACATCATCGAAAGCTGCCCTAACTTCATCTGGCGGTCTAACAGTCTGTAACGCAACATTTAAGATTTGAAGTCCTGCTTCATATTCATCCAGTATTTCTTGTAATTTTATACTGGTGTCAGATTCGACTTCCTCTCTACGTGTTACAAGAATGTCGTCTATACTTCTTTGCCCTACCACTTGTCTAAGTGCAGCCTCTGTAGCATCTTTCAGTGTCCGGCCATCAGGCAATCCAGGACCTATTTCTCTAATAGTCTCTCCTGGATCGTCTACTCGGAACAAATATTTTTCTAGATCTCCAATTTTATACTGAACTACCATCTGAACGTTCACGATATTGAGGTCACCGGTAATCATCAAAGCTTCCTCGGATTGATCAGTGACAGTTCCGGTTGCGGTGGTGAAGAATCCTAGCTCCATGCTACGAGTGTTCATTACGTCAACAATGGTTTTTTTACCTATTGGGCCAGGGAAGTACCAGTGAAGCCCAGGTCCTTGTATGGTTTGGAAAGCGCCGAAAAGTTGTAATGCTGCTCTTTCTCTTGGTCCTACCGTATATACGCCAGTTCCCATCCAAAGCAATGTTAGCAGTAAGATTGCTCCGAGACCTATCAACTTCATGCCACCGCCACCAAACCGTTGGGCGAATCGACCTATGCCGGCGCCAATTTTATTGATGATTTCTTCAACTTTAATTTCCGGCTGTTGCCGTGATCCACCAGGTTCAAACATTCTTTAGATAGCCTCTCTAGTGAGTGTATGTATTTTTACTACGTGATCAATTATAGACTAAGGACGCAATAAAATAAATAGCGTATAAACGGCATTTCTAAAGGCTTAAGGATTTAATTAGTCTAAGCAACTGGCTGGAAGCTTAGTAGCAAACCAAATATAGCATATAGTATTAGTATGAACCCAAGTTCTGTTCGGTCGAATATTGCAGATTGGGCATCTGGCCCCTTGGTCTTGTACCAGTAGGAGTTAAGCGTTGTTTGTGCTAATAAAATAGCGGTTATTACTAGAGAGATTTGAATTATCTCTATGGTTAGTATACTAAGGCCATTAGTGACTCCATAAGACGTGACCGCAAGAGTAAAATTCAATATGATCAAAAATAATGATAAAACAGGAGAGAATGGCGTTTCGATTCCTTCTTTGTTGGCCAGGTTTTTAATAGTTTGTAGGTGGTGGTAGAGTCTGAACAGACCGTAAATTGGTACCAAGAAGGTGAGTGAGTGCCAAACGGGATAGTGATTGTTGTCGGTTTCACGATCCATCTGCTTCCAAGTCAGATAGAGCCAATACAGTATGTATGCTCCGAAAGTTATTATAGTTAAGCACACTATTCTGGTGTTCGTCAGGATTAATGTATTGTCACTACTTGGTTCAGAGTTGTGGTTTTTTGTATCAGGCAACAGGATTTTATTTCCGCATAGGCTGCAGTAAAATGACGTTGGATCGTTTAAAGTTCCGCACGAAGTACACGATTTATTCGTCAACGCCAATCTCCCAACCACGGAGGCCCTACTGTGGAACACTGGATAACGGTGTTCATATGGGCCCCGATTTATCTGATTCTAATTAGTAGTATTTGTTACTGTAAAGCTACTACGGCTCCGGCTTCTTCGAGTTTTGCTTTAACTTCTTCGGCAGCCTCTTTTGTTATGCCTTCCTTTACGGTCTGAGGGGCTCCCTCAACTAAGTCTTTGGCTTCTTTCAGACCAAGGGTGGTAACTTCTCTTACGCCTTTTATAACATTGATCTTGTTTGGTCCTATTTCTTGAAGCACTACGTTAAACTCGGTTTTCTCTTCTGAGTCAGCTGCTGCTTCTGGAGTCGCTGTCCCTGCCGGTGCTGCTGCTACTGCAACAGGTGCTGCGGCAGTTACTCCAAACTCTTCTTCCAGTGCTTTTACTAACTCTGACAA
>CAYUCO010000101.1:0-21762 GCA_964443385.1 uncultured Dehalococcoidia bacterium
CCAGGCACACCTCCTGAACCTACGAGAACCGTTGGATCAACCCCTGGAGGCCCATTATCCGAACTAAGAGTCCTTGAGATAGCTGATAAAAAAGGGCAGTGGTGTGGCAAACTTATGGGCGATCTGGGCGCAGATGTTATAAAAATAGAGCCTCCAGAAGGGGAGTCAGCCAGAAACATAGGTCCTTTCTACCAGGATGTACCAGACAAAGAAAAAAGCTTGTACTTCTGGCACTACAATACATCCAAAAGAAGTATAACTCTTAACCTAGAAACAGAAGACGGAAAACAGATATTTAAACGTCTCGCAGACTCAGCAGACGTAATAATAGAAACTTTCAAACCAGGATATATGAAGTCTATCGGACTGGCCTACGAAGAACTTAAGTCGACTAACCCTGGACTGATAATGTGTTCGATTACAGATTTCGGCCAATCAGGACCATGGAAAGATTACGTAGGCAGCGACCTGCTGCATCTGGCTGCAGGCGGCCAAATGGCTGGTTGCGGATACTCAGAAAATGATTACCCTGATGCACCTCCTATTGCTGGTGGAGGTGGCCAGGCATGGCATATGGGTAGCCATTTTGCTTATATAGCCACATTATCTGCATTGATGTACAGATCTGTTACCGGCATTGGTCAATATATAGATGCTTCAGTACACGACGCATGTGCTCTGACCACTGAGGCCCACGTCAGCGCGTACATTTACAAAAAACAAATTGTCAGGCGCCAGACCGGTCGACACGCTTCTCCGACTCCATCAGATCCCACTCAAATACTATGCAAAGATGGGAAGTACCTTAATGGTGGTGTCAACAACAGAGTTACAGTAGAGAAAATCACTCCGCTTGTCGAATGGATGAAAGAATACGGACTTGAGCAAGACCTCAGTGATAAAAAATATCTAGACCCAGATGTTTTCACAGAGAGCAAATCCCATATAAATGACGTGGTATCGAGTTTCCTGTCAAACATAACAAGAGACGAAGCATATCACGGGTTCCAGAAGCTTGGCATCAACTCTGGTGCCGTAAGGTCTCCAGAAGAAGTTATGCAAGATCCACATTTAGATGACAGAGACTACTGGGAGGAAGTTAATTATCCAGATCTGGGTATAAAGATTAATCATCCGGGACCTGGAGGTATATTTAAAGGTTCACCTTGGAGAATCTCATCTAGGGCACCTCACATAGGTGAGCATACTAACGAAATTCTGACCAATGACTTAAAAATGTCTGAAGAGGAAATACATAGACTATCCGAAAAGAAAATTGTTTAGTTAAGATTAATAAAACGATATGTTATAATCTTTAGTCGTGTCTTGTAGACGCCTACATAAGACGATCTTTATTATTAAATAAACTGGAGCAACAATCAAATATGTTACGCAATGATGAATTAAAAATATTCTCGGGAAGTGCCCATTCACAGCTAGCGACAGACGTGTGTGAATATTTAGATATACCACTAGGTGAGACTAACGTTTTTAAATTCAGTAACGACAATACTTTCGTACAAATCCTAGAAAACATAAGAGAAAGAGATATTTTCCTAGTACAGCCCTTTGCAAGGCCAGTAAACGATAATGTAATGGAATTACTAATAATGATAGATGCAGCAAAAAGAGCATCTGCGGGTAGGATAACGGCGGTCGTACCTTATTATGGCTACGGAAGGACTGACAAAAAAGATCAACCAAGAGTTCCTATCACAGCAAGACTAGTAGCGGATCTAGTAAGTGTGGCCGGAGCGGACAGGGTTCTGACAGTTGACCTTCACGCTGGCCAAATACAAGGATTTTTTAACATACCAGTAGATGAATTAACTGGTCTAACTTTATTAGCAGAATACTTCTCCGATAAAAATATAGAGAACCCGGTTGTAGTTGGTGTTGATATTGGAATAAGCAAAAGGGCCAGAGACTTTGCTGCTCGCATAGGAGCCCCGCTTGCAATTATTGAAAAAAGACGAGTGGGTAACAATGAGATAACAGAAAGTCTCAATGTAATTGGGGAAGTTTCAGGAAAGACGGCAATATTGTTTGATGATGAGGTGGATACTGCTGGGTCTTTGACCTCTGCCGTAGATGCTCTATACGAAAGTGGTGTCGAAGAAGTATATGGTTGTTGTACCCACCCCGTGCTTTCTGGACCTGGTAAAGACAGGATTGAATCCAGCAGAATTAAAGAATTAGTTGTAACTGACACTTTGCCAATACCTACAGATAAAAGAAATGGGAAGATAGTAGTGTTATCTGTGGCATCTCTACTAGGAGAAGCTATAAGAAGAATTCACGCCGGACAATCTGTAGGGGCTATGTTTAGGTAAGGCAACCCTCCAATGTTAACCAAGATCTTCGGATTCCTTACAGATTCAAACGAAAAAGTTTTAAAGAAACTCCAACCTATAGTTGAAAAAATCAACGCGATGGAAGATGCATTTGAACAGCTCTCCGACGATGATTTGAAAGCAAAAACCGCCGAATTTAAAGCCAGAATCAGCAAAGGCGAAAGTCTCGACCAAATACTGATCGAGGCATTTGCAACCGTTAGAGAAGCTTCTAGGCGCACAATAGGACAAAGACATTTCGACGAACAACTGCTTGGCGGCCTCGTCTTGCGCGAAGGCAAGATAGCAGAAATGAAAACAGGTGAAGGCAAGACATTAGTCGCCACCTTACCAGTGTATCTAAATTCCTTATTAGGCAAGGGTGTACATGTGGTAACCGTAAATGACTACCTAGCTCGTAGAGACCCTCAGTGGATGGGCCCAATATACGAGTTTTTGGGACTGAGTGTTGGGTGTTTACAGCATCAAGATTCCTACATTTATGACCATGACTTACCCACAGAGGCCAGTGATATACCTAACATGAGGAGAGTGGCTAGAAAAGAAGCGTATCAAGCTGATATCACCTACGGTACCAATAATGAGTTCGGGTTTGATTATTTAAGAGATAACATGGTTGTAGACGTAGAAGAAAAAGTCCAAAGAGACCTATATTACGCAATCGTAGACGAAGTAGACAATATATTGATTGACGAAGCACGGACACCATTGATAATAAGCGGACCTGCTCAAGAATCCACAACACTTTATTCAGATTTTGCTAAATTGGCACCTAGACTGGTAAAAGATACAGACTACGAGATAGACGAAAAAAGACGATCTACCTCCCTGACTGATTCTGGGATAGAAAAACTTGAGACATGGCTGAACATAGAAAACTTATATAATCCTGGAAATTATATCTACACCCATTATATAGAAAATGCCCTAAGAGCTATGACTCTCTACAATAAGGACAAGGAATATGTAGTACAAGAAGGGCAAGTAGTTATAGTTGACGATTTCACAGGGCGACTTATGCCTGGCAGACGCTATTCAGACGGGTTGCATCAGGCCATAGAGGCAAAAGAGGGAGTTTTTGTGCAGAAAGAAAGTATTACATATGCGACTATAACTCTTCAGAACTATTTTCGTATGTACGACGTCTTATCTGGAATGACAGGAACTGCTGCTACAGAGGCCGAAGAATTATCAAAAATATACAAACTCGAAGTTGTAGCAATCCCCACCCACAGACCCCTAATAAGGGATGACATGCAAGACCTTATTTACTCAACTGAGTCCGCAAAATTTAAAGCAATAGCAGATGAATTGGAAAAGATGTCTATTGAAGGCCGTCCAGTACTAGTAGGAACGGTATCCATAGAAAAGTCCGAGTTGTTAAGCGAACTCTTGAAGAAAAGAGGTTTATCATGCCAAGTTTTGAATGCGAAACAGCATGATATGGAGGCAGCAATAGTAGCAGAGGCAGGTAAGTTAGGTGCGATAACCGTAGCTACTAATATGGCAGGAAGAGGAACAGACATCATACTGGGAGGAAATCCAGGGTCTCTAGGGCTACAAGACTCGGAATGGCAAAAATCCCATGACAAAGTAATCTCATTGGGTGGTTTACACATCATTGGTACCGAAAGACACGAATCCAGAAGAATCGATAACCAGCTGAGGGGTCGCGCAGGAAGGCAGGGTGACCCGGGCAGTTCCAGATTCTATGTTTCACTAGAAGACGATATTATGCGTAGGTTTGGAGGGGATAGGATAAAGGGAATTATGGAATGGGCTGGTATGACCGAAGACACACCCCTAGAAAATCGTATTGTAAGCAAATCAATTGAAGCATCACAAAGCAAAGTAGAAGGGTTTCACTTTGATCTAAGAAAGAATTTAGTGGAATACGACGATGTAGCTAATATGCATAGGTACGTTATATATTCTGAACGGGGTAAAGTTCTAGATGGAGCCAATCTTAAAGATAACATACAGGATATGGTGAACAAAGAGTTATCCGGTTTGGTAGACGAATACTGTACTCAAGGTGATAGCCAGGATTGGGATACGGAGTCGTTCAAACGTGAACTCAACAACGTATTTTCTGTTTATCCTTCCACACTTAGTCAAAATATCTCTTCTATGGACCCTGAAGAAATAGAAGATGCGCTTTTTGAGCACGCGTCCAATTTGTACGACGAAAGAGAAAACGCCTTTGGAGACGAACAAGCACGTTTCTTAGAACGTTTAGTTATGCTGAGAACTATAGATTCCCACTGGGTTCAACATATCACCGCAATGGAAAACCTTAGACAAGGAATTGGACTTCACGCTTTTGGGCAGAGAGACCCATTAGTGATGTTTAAAAGAGAAAGTCATGAATTGTTTCAAGGTTTGTTAGACAGAATTCAAAACGATATCACACATACTATATTCAAAGTGGCTGCCACGACTAATACAGCAAGAACCAATGTGAAATCTCGCCAACCTCAAAGCATAATGAGTAATGTAGTTTCTAACGATCGTTCATCTAATGCCAAAGCGAGACCTTCCGGTAAAGTCGGCAGAAATGAACCTTGCCCGTGTGGCAGTGGTAAAAAATACAAGAGATGTCATGGATTGGCTGCATAACAAGTATGTATAACAACAAAAAAGATTTTGGAGACATCGACGCATCAGAGTCAATGCAATATTTTAAAAACTCTCTATATGAGGGGAAGGAATGGGTCTCAGAACTGATTAAATCCATGTCTCTTTGGACTCTCGAAGAGGAAGTTTATGACAGCAAACACAATAAGTACCTTATAGACGGAGAAGCTTTTGATTGGTTACTACTAGCTAGAAGGCTTCTCGATTCAGTTGGAGATCTCGTGCCAACTACCGAAAAAAATCGCCTTCTACTGTCTGAAGACATTTCAGATTTAATGTCTCAGGATGAATTCAGAAACTTACTTGGTCCTGAGAAATATAGTGCTTACTTGAATTATTGGTATGGAATAGTTGTGGAAGAAGCTGTAATACGAAACGCAGAAGAAGAAGAAGGTAAAGGGATGCCCAGATCAGGGAAATTTGGAAAGGCACGAATAAGACAAAAAGCGTATGAAAAACTTTACGGTCTTAACCAAGAAGAATTGTACAACAACTTTCTCTCGGACAAGGGATATCAGAAAACACCATCATTCAACGTTGGAATAGCCAAAGAATTCACCTACTGGCTTTTCAAGTACCGCCTAGTCAATAGCGAGGGGGAACGAGTGGCCAGTGATACTCGTAAAGGACTATTACTACTTAACAAAATGGCACAAATGCATAAATGAAGTCAGGCTAGAAACTCCAGAAAATCCTCTATTCGCTTTTTCCGTTCCTTAAGTGTGTCCATCCGCTCTCTTTCTTTATCTACTACCTGCGGTGGTGCCTTTTGAATAAAATCTTCTTTTGAAAGTCTGTCCTTCAGATTGTCTAAGTTCCTGATGCATTCATTCAATTCATTGGTTAACCTAGATTGCTCTTTAGATTTATCCACCAAACCCTCAAGAGGAACTACTACAGTTGCTCCATTTAATATAGCTGATACCGCATTACCATCAAAAGAAGAGTTCTGGCTTTCAGGCAAGAATTCCAGCACGTTAGCCCTTGATAGTGTTTTTATCATATCTGATTCCTGGTCTAACGACCCAAGGAAGTCAGAGGCTTGTATTATCACTTTCATAGGTTGCTTTGGGTCTATTCTAAATTCCGCTCTGACGTTTCGTATAGCTCTAACCACGCCTGAGGCCAGTTCAATTTCGGCTACTGCCTGATTATCTGAATAACCAAGATCTTTCGCGGGATATTCAGAAATCATTATTGAACTTGGAGTATTTCCAGTATTCTCAACGCATTTAACCAACGATTGCCAAATTTCTTCCGTAACAAACGGCATGAAAGGATGCATCAGCCTCAAAGTCTTTTCAAGTACATGTATTAATACAGGTAAAGGAGATGTTTGGTGAGTATCTTTAATACGTAGTTTGGCCATCTCAATATACCAATCACAATATTCATTCCAGAAAAAGTCATGGATCTCTCGTTGAGCCTCACCAAGTAAAAATTCATTCATTAACTCATCAACTTTTGATGTCAGCTGATTTAATCTGGTCAATATCCATCGGTCTTGGCGATGTTCCGACTTTGGGTTTTCCCAATCTACAACAGAGTTGTCTACGTTAGACATAACGTATCGAGATGCATTCCAGATTTTATTAACAAAATTCCTACTGGCAGCAAGTTTACTTTCACTCAATCTTAAATCATTACCCGGAGCATTCCCTGTGGTCAGGGTAAATCTCAAAGCATCGGTACCAAATGTGTTAATTGCTTCTATAGGATCAGTTGCGTTACCTTTTGTTTTGCTCATTTTTGCACCGTGTTGGTCTCTTATCAATCCGGAAAGATAGACATGAGTAAACGGGACACTATCAGTGTTTTCAAGTCCCATCATGATCATTCTGGCAACCCAAAACAGAAGTATGTCATATGCCGTTTCCATGACTGAAGTCGGGTAGAAATAATCTAGATCTTCAGTGTCATTTGGCCACCCCAAAGTAGAATGAGGCCAAAGAGCCGACGAAAACCAAGTGTCTAAAACATCAGGATCTTGAAATAAGTTAGTTCCACCACAATCGTCGCATTTGGCAGGAGTCTCAGTATTCACTATTGGTTTAGCAACCAAATCTATAAATATATAATTCGATTTAGCTTCAATCTCCGACCATGTGAAACCATTGGCTCTCAATTCTTTCAATGTACCATTTGATAAACCCTGACTGAGATATCTGTCTCCGAACACCACCTGAACATAATCTTCAGAGCAATCCAAACAATACCAAGCAGGTATCCTGTGTCCCCACCAAAGCTGTCTGCTTATACACCAATCTCGGATATTTTCCATCCAATTTATATAAACCCTACTAAATCTTTCCGGAATTATCTTTATTTCGCCAGTTTTTACTACATCAATAGCGCGGTTTGATAATTTGCTCGTGTCTACAAACCACTGCTTGCTTACCAGTGGTTCAATCGCTACAGAGCACCTACCACAATGACCAACTGAATGAGTATAAGGTTCTTGACTTAGCAATAATCCCGATTGAATCAGATCGCTTACAATAATTTCTCTGCACTCAGAACGATCCAAAGAAGCATAAGGACCAGCATTATTGTTCATAGTCCCATCAAGATTTATAACATTTATAGTTTCTAGGTTATGCCTTTGTCCGACCTCAAAATCAACTTGATCATGTCCTGGTGTTACTTTCAAAGCCCCTGTCCCAAATGTTAAATCTACTGCATCATCACCAACAATCACTATTGGGCGGTCTATTATCGGTATTAAAACGTTGCGCCCTATAGAATTCTGATACCGCTCATCCAGAGGATTGACGGCCACTCCAGAATCACCTAGCAAAGTCTCTGGTCTGGTAGTAGCAACAGTTACATAACCATTACCATCTTCAAATGGGTATTTTATGTTATATAGGAACGACTCTTCCTCTAGATGCTCTACTTCTAGATCTGATAGAGCGGTAGAGCATCTTGGACACCAATTAATAATACGCTCTCCTCTATATATAAGACCCTTTTTAAACAAGTTGCTGAAAGTTTGATACACAGCTGCACTAGGGCCTTCGTCTAAAGTAAACTTCCGCCTCGTCCAGTCACAAGAAGCTCCCAATCTTTTATGCTGATCATCTATGGTATTTCCATATTTATCCACCCAATCCCAGATGCGTTTAATGAAATTTTCTCTCCCCAGGTCCTGTCTGGTTAAACCTTCATTAACTAAAGTTCTTTCTACCATCACCTGAGTGGCAATACCTGCGTGATCCGCTCCTGGCAACCATAATGTAGGATCACCTTTCATTCTATGCCACCGGACCATAATATCTGCAAGCGTAGCCTGCAATGCATGCCCAACGTGGAGTTCTCCTGTGACATTAGGTGGGGGCATTATCACAACAAAAGGATCCTTGGATTTGTCTATAATAGGCGAAAAATACCCTGAGTCCATCCAATACCTATAAATCCGTTCTTCGACCAGACTTGCATCGTAAGTTTTATTCATTTCATTTCGAAAAGAGTTCGACATTTAATTCCTCAGAAAATCTTAAACAGTTGCAGGTTCAATATAAACCTAGCTATTTTATCATCCACATTTACGCAGTCAACAATATCATCTGTCCATTCCTACAGTTCATTTCACTACAAGTTCTTCCACAAGGCTAGAGGCATTCCTCGCAAACATCCGCACACCTTCGTCAACATCATTAACCATAGAAGCAACTAACCTGAGATTTTCTCTAAGTCGCAATAGGGACCAGGCTGCATTTCGTCTTACCCAAGCTTTCGAATCCATAAGGGCAATGGATAACGCCGAGACGCTGTCCCTGTCATACAGAGCCCCCAATGCATAGGCAGCCGCTCCTCGCAGATTTTCATCAGGGTCTCTCATAAACATCCTTAGTGGAGCAATCGCATCTGATTGACCTAGTCTGTACAAGGCTCTTATAGCACTCAAACGAACGGGTCGCTCCTCATCTTCCAACATTGGGATAACGTCCAAAGCAAAACTTGGATTACCCCTTTCTGCCATTACATGCAAAGACCAAGATTTACCAACAATATCGTCTCGTTTTATAGCATTCAATAAAACCGTATCTACAATGTCATCATCAAAATATACCAATGCTTCTGCTGCTTGTTGCCTCACCCAAGGATCAGGATCACTTAACATGTAAGTGATATGAATCAAAGCATCTGGATTTTGAATGCGTCCCAATGCATATACGCACCAACCTCTTACCCACGAAGATTCATCGGACAGAGATTCGATCAAATCTAGAAGGGCAGAGGATTCCCTATTCTGACCCAGACATAGGGCAGCTACACCTCTGGAATACTCAGATATGTCATTCTTGAGACATTCCGTAAGAGACACAGAGGAACTATGGATTTCTGCTGATGTGTGCTGGGTATTCGGATAATTATTCATGATCTATTCACTTAAATTGTACTCTGACTCAATCCGAGTTTAAGGTAACAATGTGTTGAGTTAAAAGTATTTGTAGAGTCTAACATAAAGAAAAACAAAATATGATTAATAAAAAGGTAAATTTTCAAGCATAAACTTTTAAATAATCCATTTATTGTGTGTCAAAAACTCTTGCAATGTCACAAGTCTCATGTTAAAGTTTTTGAGGTTTTAATTTAGGTGCTCTCACAATAAATTGCTATAAATGTTTTACCTCAATCAAAAGGCATATATTGTTTACAAATAGATTAGTTAAACTGATTGTCCCTATCACATTGTTATGTGTGCTAGGTATAAGTTCTCTCATAGGATGCACTCCAGATCACCCAATGTCGACCTTCGACGCAAAAGGTCCGGTAGCAGAACGACAACTATCGTTGTTCATGATGATACTCTGGATTGCAACTGCTGTATTTGTAGTTGTTGGAGGAGGTCTTCTATACACTATTATCAGGTTCAGAGACAAAGGAGATGGTTTTAAACCTGAACAAACTCACGGTAATACCAAACTGGAAATAACCTGGACAGTAATACCATCAATAATGTTGGCAGTAGTCGCAGTTCCTACCGTAATATCGCAATTTTATATATCTTCCCCACCGGATGGAGAAGACATAAGAATAAACGTGGATGCAAATCAATGGTGGTGGGAAATAGAATACCCGGAGTCTGGTGTAGTGACGGCCAACGAAATACACGTTCCTGTGGGTAAAGCAGTTGGAGTGTACCTCACATCCCCTGATGTATTGCATAGTTTCTGGGTACCTAAACTCGCCGGGAAAATGGATATAGTTCCGGGCAAAACGACTTACATGTGGTTCCAGGCAGATGAAGTAGGCAATTATCACGGGCAATGCGCAGAGTTTTGCGGTGAATCCCACGCTTACATGAGATTCAGGGTGATAGTGGACACTGAAGAAGACTTTGCCATATGGCAACAAAGTCAGTTGGCAGACGCAAAGACTCCCGACTCTGACCAAGAAAAACAAGGGGCAACTCTTTTCATAACGAAAGGATGTATAGCGTGCCACAGTATAAAAGGTGTTCCTGCAGCAGCTGGCATAATAGGGCCAGATCTAACTCATGTTGGAAGCCGGGGAACTCTGGCAGCAGGTATAATGGATATGACGGAACAAAATCTTTCTGATTGGCTTGAAGATCCAAACAAATCCAAACCTGGAAACATAATGTCAAAACAGGGCATAGCCTACACTAATGAAGCTATGGCTTTGACATCCGGAGATATAAGTAATTTAGTGGCCTATTTACGGGCGCTAAAATAAGTGAACTATTATGCATTTTGATTTTGTAATAATATTGACAAAGGTTGGAGATTATTAAATGGCCAGTATAGCCTCAGCATTCAGTAGACCTAAGTACCCAGTTGGAATATGGAACTGGGCAACAACCATAGACCACAAGAAGATTGGTGCTTTATATGGAATCACAGCTTTCATTTTCTTCTTGATTGGTGGTCTAGAGGCCCTCATAATGAGAGCCCAGTTAGCCAGACCAGAACATGCCATGGTAACTCCTGAGGTATTCAGTCAACTTTTCACTATGCACGCATTGACTATGATTTTCCTAGGTGTTATGCCCTTGAGCGCGGCTTTCTTTAACCTAATAGTTCCTCTCATGATTGGAGCAAGAGATGTTGCTTTCCCAAGACTAAATGCTTTTAGCTACTGGGTATATCTCTTCGGAGCTATATTACTTCAATCAGGATGGTTACTTGGAGGTTCACCCAACTCGGGATGGTTCGCATACGCTCCACTGACGGCAACCTCCTTCAGTCCAGGTAGCGGAATGGAATTTTATGCCGTTGGACTTGGAGTATTAGGAGTGTCTTCATTAGCAGCAGCATTTAACTTCATAGTTACAATAATTAACATGAGGGCTCCGGGTATGACCTTAATGAGAATGCCAGTTTTCATCTGGATGACGCTTATAACTTCATTCTTACTGGTCACAGCATTCCCAGTTATAACAGTTGGCTTAGTAGAGTTATATTTTGACAGAGTTTTCGACTTCAATTTCTTCAACACACAGGCGGGTGCAGACCCGATACTTTGGCAACACCTGTTTTGGGTGTTTGGCCACCCAGAAGTCTATATATTAATACTTCCAGCAATGGGTATAGTGTCAGAAGTACTCCCGACTTTTTCTAAAAAACCTCTTTTCGGCTATCCCGTGGTTGTATTGTCTGGAATAACTATAGGATTCATGGGATGGGCGGTATGGAGCCACCACATGTTTACCGTCGGCATGGGTCCGGTTACTAATTCTGTTTTCGCCTTGACAACTATGTTCATCGCAGTACCGACCGGAGTAAAAATATTTAACTGGATTGCTACAATGTGGGGAGGGTCAATATCTATGACGACTTCCATGCTCTTCTCCATTGGCTTTATATTCATGTTTATCATTGGGGGTCTCAGTGGAGTTATGCATTCTATAGCCCCTTCTGATGCTCAGCAACAGGACACCTACTTTATAGTAGCCCATCTACACTACGTTCTGTTCGGGGGCAGTATTCTTGCCGTATTCTCAGGTATATATTACTGGTTCCCTAAAGCCACCGGTAAATTACTTAATGAAAGCATAGGAAAAATACACTTCTGGCTGACAATTGTAGGATTCAATATTGCGTTTTTCCCGATGCACTTCCTAGGTATGGACGGCATGCCAAGACGACAAGCTACATATGCCGCTGATATGGGATGGGATCTATGGAATATGGTATCCACTATCGGAGCATTTATGATTGCACTGTCAACATTGGTATTCATGCACAATTTCTTCCGCAGCTTAAAGAAGGGCGAGCCTTCCGGCGGTGACCCATGGGACGGCAGAACATTGGAATGGGCCATACCTTCACCTCCACCAGAATATAACTTCGTAACAATTCCGACTGTGACGGCAAGAGATCATTTCTGGGAAGAAAAGCAGCTTAATATAAACACACCATCTGATGCGTTAGAAGAGGAAGATGGTCACGGCATACATATGCCCAGTCCTTCATACATACCTCTGGTCACGGCATTAGGTTTAGCGGTGTTTGGATACGGACTAATATATTCGTTTGCTATGGCCGGAGTAGGAGCATTTGTAACAGTTGTCGGCATATACGCCTGGGCAATGGAACCTGCTACAGCTCCCGAGGATTAATTGAATTATGGAACATAAAGAAGAACATACCACTACCACAGGAATAGATAACAGAAAAATGATGATCTGGGTCTTTCTCGGATCAGAATGCATGTTTTTCGGATCTCTGATAGCGACTTACTTAATATATTTCGGTCGTAGTCTTTCTGGTCCTGGATTAGAAATATTAGACATACCTACAACAAGTGTAAGTACGTTCGTGCTCTTAATGAGCAGTTTCATGATGGTTATGGCTTATTCAAGTATAGCCAAAGGGGACGTAAAGAAGTTCAGGGTATGGATAATGTGTACAGCGATACTTGGTGCAACATTCCTAGGTTTTCAATACTACGAATTCACGGAGTTCGCCCACCATTATCACCTAACCCCCCAAACCAACCTGTTTGGGACTACATTCTTCACTTTGACTGGGTTTCATGGAGCGCATGTAACTGTAGGAGTTATCTGGTTAATTACATTATTCGGTTATTCTTTTTACAGAAAAGAGGATCTGATTCGAGATGATGCCCTGAATGTCGATTTCTTAGCTTTATACTGGCACTTTGTAGACGTCGTTTGGATAGTGATATTCACAGTAGTGTATCTAATTGGAGTAAGAGCAGCAGGAGTAGGATAAATTATAATGAATAACGAAAATCATAACGAACATTCCTCTCATCCAACCAACAGTGCCTATCTAAAGATAGCAGCTATTCTAGCCGTTATAACGGCTTTGGAAGTAGCAATATTTTACGTCGAAGGAATTCCTGATCTAGTCTTCTTCGCAATACTAATCGTCATGTCTGTAGTGAAATTTGCGATCGTCGCAATGTACTACATGCATCTTAAATTCGATGAGGCAATTTTTACGTGGTTTTTTGGTGGAGGCCTGTTGCTGGCATGTTGTGTAATAATCGCGCTGATGGCACTTTTTGATCAACTGTAGATAATAGGATCAGAATTCATCTAAATTGCACTATATCAGATTAAATTATCGCCAGGAGACTCTGTACCCAAGTTGTTAAACTCAGCAAACAACGTCCTGAAATCCTATTCCACTCAAGATACTGGTTGGCTGTACTGGCATTGGCATCCCGACCTTTATTCTGGCTTATTAATATTTCTAGGGATATATCTACTGTTTGTAGGACCTTTCAGCCATTTAGTAAAAAGCGAAGATGACCCACCAGTAAACGGTATGCAAGTTTTTTCATTCTCTGTTGGTTGTGTTGTAATGCTATTTGCACTTACAGGACCCCTTCATGAATTAAGCGATAAATACTTATTCAGTGCACATATGGCTCAACACATAATATTGACACTGGTAGTTCCTCCACTCCTTTTGTTGGGTGTGCCAATTTGGTTGCTTAGACCAGCAATTAAATCAGCATTAATCCTTGGAGCTGTGAAGATAATAACCAAACCACTAGTAGCTTTTTTGATTTTCAACGGAGTATTCATAGTGTGGCATTTCCCATTATTCTACGAAGGAGCTCTGGAGTCCCACCCTCTACATATAGCTGAACACCTCTTTTTTATGGCAACTGCCGTAATTCTATGGTGGCCTGTTCTTAGTCCTCTACAAGAAGTTCCAAGAATATCTTATCCTGCACAATTACTCTATCTGGTAATCCTATCCATAAGCCAAACTCCTTTGTTTGGAGTGATAACATTCTCTAACAGCCCGATGTACTCGTTTTATGTCGAGGCACCTAGGATATGGAATATTACTGCTTTGGCCGATCAACAAACTGGCGGTATAGTCATGAAGCTTAGCTGGATAGCTATTTTCTTACCTGCTATATGCATTGTATTCTTACGTTGGTACTATAGGGAAGAATCTGAAGGCAGACCAGAATTTCGGACTTCTTCTTTATAGGAATTTTAAGTGTGAATTCCAAGGACAAGCAAAAAGTTGAATCAATAATATTCATAAATAATGATTAAATACTTTACAAATAATATTTCAGTAATAGCACTATTATCAGTATTAGCAGCGGTTTCTACTGTAATAATGGGAGGCATAGTGAGAGTTACAGGATCTGGACTAGGGTGCCCAGATTGGCCTTTATGCTACGGGCAAATAATTCCACCTTTCGAGATGGCTGCTTGGATAGAATACCTGCACAGGCTATCCGCTACTTTGTCTGGAGTTCTTACCATGACGACACTATTAATTTCCGTTAATAAGTTTGGTTTTAACCACCTTATAACCAGAATAATGATCATAGCTACCATACTACTCTTCATACAAGCTTTGTTAGGAGCATACACCGTGTTGACAGAGTTAAGCCCTTATATTGCTACGATACATACGGCAGTTGGCATAACTTATGTGGCCATATTGACCACAATATTTGCCCTCACATCTACCTTCCATTTTCCAGAACTCAATTATAGTGAACAAACGGTTAAGGAATTCAAAAACTCTAATTTGATACTGTCTATTCAAACATTCGTATTGTTAATTTCAGGCACAATTGTCGCCAGAACAGTAGGTGCACCCTTGGCTTGTACATCCTTTCCTCTTTGTGGTGTATCCATCACAGAAATGATAGACATACATTGGATTCACATGTTACACAGAGTTTTAGGATTGCTAGTTATACTATATTTATCTCATACTATCATCAGGGGACTTAGACTTAAGATGCCCTTAATGAATAATATGTTGTATTTCATATCCGTATTACTGATTATTCAAGTAATTTTTGGATTAGGCAATGTGGTACTAAAATTACCAACCGAAATAAGAGCAATGCATGTGGCTACTGGTATATTATTCTTCACATCTTCCACATTATTGACAGCTAGATTATGGAAAACGAGTATACTGAAAGAGTAAATGAACTAAAATGAACATCAACACTTATTTCCAACTTACAAAACCCAAAATAGCTTTATTGCTAATGATAAGCACCATAGCTGGCATGATGGGTGCGTGGGGCGGGAACGGAGCCATACCTTGGAACATATGGCTATCAATTTTGATAGGTGGGTATCTTTGCGCTGGTGGTGCTTCATCTATGAATTGTTACTTAGACAGAGATCTCGACTTAGCTATGAAACGAACACGAAACAGGCCTCTTCCATCTGGGAAACTAAAGCCAGTTAAAGCGCTCGTTTTCAGCATAATTATCAGTCTATTGTCTATACCATTTTTCCTGAACGTAAGTGTAATGGTAGCTTTACTAGGGACAACGGCGTGGGTATATTATGTGATTTTCTACAGTATGTTCCTTAAGAAAAGAACACCTCAAAACATAGTTGTCGGAGGTGCTGCAGGAGCATTCCCTCCGTTGATCGGGTGGGTTGGAGTTTCTGGCAGCATAGATTTATCCAGCATATTCTTATTCCTAATAATATTCTTTTGGACTCCTCCTCATGCCTATGCTTTAATGTTGGTTCTAAAGGAAGACTACAAAAACGCTAATGTACCAATGATGCCGGTAGTAAAAGGAGAAAAAGAAACCGTAAGGCAAATCATAATCTATAGCATTGTCTTCTTAGCCATAACAATCGTACCCGGGGTCATTGGTTTGTTCGGAATGTTCTATCTGATTTCGGTGATCATACTCGGAGTTACTCTCCTATTGATGAGCATAAAATTATTTTATAATCTTACTAACAAATGGGCATTCAGAGTCTACAGGTATTCGACCATACAACTTGCACTGCTATTTATAGCTCTTGTCATTGACCAAAGCGTGATTGGATAAATCAGATATGAAGCCTTCGATTCAGTTATGCATTTTTTTGTTATTACTAATGGTACTAGCTTCTTGTAGTAAAAATCCTGTTTTAGAGAAATATGGCGAATTCCCGAGATTTAATTTAACAAATCAATATGGCATGGAATTTGATTCATCAGAACTAAAAGGTAAAATAGTGTTAGCCAACTTCATATTTACAAATTGCTTGGAATATTGTTCGGCTTTAACCCCTGTAATGTTGGACCAACAAAAACGATTAGGTTTCAACAGGGATTTGGATAATAAATACGCCCTGATATCTTTCAGTGTAGACCCCAAATATGATACACCTGAAATCCTAATGGATTATTCTAAGAATTTCGGCGTAGATCATGCCACCTGGAACTTTTTAACGGGTGATTCAGAAAAAATTAAAGATATAGTCACCGGTGGACTCAAATTATCTTTTGGAGAAGTTAACAAAACGTTAGAGCATATACATCAAGATGGTTCGATTCACCTCCATGAGTATGACGTGTTTCACTCAAACAGAATAGTATTGGCAGATACAGACGGTAATATCAGAGCATACTTCGATGGAATAAATGGATGGGACGGAGATCAAGTATATAACCACATTCTAGCCTTAGCGAATGAATAGTCATATGTTGACGACAAACTTAACCCAATCTATACTGATTTAAATAGATAACACAGGGTGAAATAATGAAGCTATCCTGCTTACAAGAAAATCTTTCCAGAGGCCTCGCTCAGGTGGGTCGTGCAGTTGCAACCCGCACCACATTGCCAGTAACTCAACATGTATTGATTGAAACTGATCAGGGCAGACTCAAACTATCGGCAACTAATCTGGAGTTATCAGTAACAACCTGGATAGGTGCCCAGATAGACCAAGAAGGAAGCATGACTATACCTGCCCGAATGATAACTGAATTTGTAAGCCAACTGCCCAGCGATACTGTGGAAATGGAATCCAGTGTGAATCCTTTAAATATGAATTTAAAGTGTGCCAGATTCAGCGGCAATATTACGGGAGGAGACTCTCAAGAATTTCCACCAATACCTACAGTAGAAGATGGTATAACGGCACGAATAGATGCTAACGTACTGAGAACTGCTATAGCAAAAGTGGTTATAGCTGCAGCCACAGAGGAAACCAGACCAGTGCTGACTGGAGTAAAGCTCGAAATATCACAACAACAACTGACTCTAGCTGCTGCCGATGGCTTTAGATTAGCAGTTTATAAAGGATCTTTATTAGAACCAGTATCAGAAGACATAGAAGCAATTATACCTGCAAGAACGTTATCAGAACTCCAAAGAATGCTGACAGACCAAGAAGATCCAATAGAGTTAGTGGTAACACCTTCCAAAAGCCAATTGGTAGTACATATGAAAGATCTTGAGATGGTCTCCCAACTTATACAAGGTGCATTTCCAAATTACTCCCAGCTTATCCCTCAAAGCTACACTACTAGATCAGTAGTTGATTTAAATGCATTCTCAAGCGCAGCAGGGGCAGCCAACGCGTTTGCCAGAGAGGGTGGTGGTATAGTCAGGCTCCAAATTACACCTGCCAATGATACGAATCAAGATAAACTCAGTGTTATATCAAGTGCAGATGAAACAGGTCATGGAAACACAGATATAGACGCTGAAATAGAAGGGGAAGAAGCGAAAATCGCATTTAGTAGTAAATACTTACAAGACGTCTTGCGGGTAATGGAGAGAGGAAAAGTGGCAATAGAAACCACTAATCCTTCTAGCCCCGGGGTAATAAAACCTCTTAACGATGAGGATTATGTTCACGTAGTTATGCCTATGTTCGTACAATGGTAAATGGCTACTTATACCCAACAATATTAGTGTAGTTTACGGTTACTTACTCTGAAAATCTCAACAAACACCATACGTTGGTTCTTTAAGTCCATCTGGACTGCTCTATGGTTATTAGGGACTATAATAGCTATAGGGTTCTTCTTGTTCTTGACAGTTGTTAAATTCATACTTGGATTTCTTTAAGGAGAGAAATATGTTAGAAGATTTAAACGGTAGGATAGCATGGGTTACTGGTGCTGGAACTGGTATAGGTGAATCAGGTGCAATTAAACTAGCAGAGGCTGGTTGTAAAGTCATTCTTTCAGGTAGAAGAACTGAGATGTTACAGACGGTAGCCGATAAGATACAAGGTGATGTGGATATAGAACCTCTAGATGTATCTGACAATGAATCCGTAGTCAAAGTAGCCAATAAAATTGTTGACCAACACGGGAAAATAGACATTGGAGTTTTCAGTGCGGGGATAAACGTACGGAACAGACATTGGAGAGATGTCTCTATCGAAGATTGGAATAGAGTAATAAATATAGACTTAAACGGTGCATTCTACTGCTGCCAAGCAGTACTACCAACTATGAGAAGTAATGGTGGAGGATTGATAATCAATATTTCATCTATGGCAGCTAAAAATCAAGGTGCCATAACTGGTCCTGCATACACATCAGCAAAACATGCCATGAACGCATTAACTGCAAATCTAATCCACGAAGAGCGTAATAATGGCATTCGGGCCACCGCTGTATGCCCAGGAGAAGTTGCAACACCAATATTACAGCAAAGACCTGTCCCGGTAAGTCCAGAGGATCAAGCCCGTATCTTACAATCGGAAGATTTAGGTGAACTTATTTTGTTCCTCGCCAAACAACCTGCACACGTTACTATAAATGAAGTCCTTATAAACCCGACATGGAATAGATTTGCCTAATCATTGCCGTGCCAGAGTAGTACAGAACAATAGATACATCCCTTCATTTACAATTGTTTAGGCACGAAATATGCTAAGCAAAGCGCCAATACATAGATTGAAGTAGCTTTTGTCGGTGTTGTATAATCGAGAAGCAAATTAATGTACATGGAGGGCACATATGCCGGGTAAATTATCGGGTCAAGTAGCAGTAATAACTGGTGGCAACAGCGGTATAGGTGAAGCAACAGCACATCTATTCGCATCAGAAGGTGCAAAAATTGCCCTTTTAGCAAGAAGAGTTGATGAAGGAACCTCTGTTCAAGACGCCATTAATGCAAATGGAGGTGAGGCTAAATTCTTTTCTTGTGACGTTAGCAAATCCGAGGAATGTGACCAAACCATAGAAAAAGTAATTCAGGAATTCGGCAGAATCGATATTTTATTCAACAATGCTGGCAGTGGAGACGGTGGCAATTTCCCGAATGAGACAAATGAGGGTTGGGAAAGAGTGTTATCAGTTAATTTATCCAGTGTGTTTTATATGTCCAAAGCCGTCTGGCCTCATTTGATATCAGCTGGTGGAGGCAAAATCGTAAATAACTCTTCTTTAGCAGCACAAAGGGGATTTAGCAAGAATATGTACGACATATCTGGAAGAGCACCGTCAGCATCCTATTACGCTTCTAAGGCAGGAGTAGATGCCTTTACACGATATTCAGCAGGGATGGGCGGCCAACACAACATTCGAGTAAATGCAGTTAGACCAGGCCAAATAATCACACCATTATCAACGGGTGGTGGAGAACATCATAATTTAAAAAAAACATTCGATTTGATGCAGATCATAGATGGGCCTGGATACTCAGAAGATGTGGCTAATGCGGTACTTTTTTTGGTAACTGATGAATCTAGATTTATAACTGGAGAATTTATAAATGTAGATGGAGGTATGCCTGCAAAATTATAGCCTAGCTATCAAATCGCTTCCTACTCTTCATAAAATACAAAATCAAAACTAATACTGGTATCAACATGATCAGCATTCCAAACAGGAATACTGACTGAATAGGTTCCAATCCCAGAAAATGATCTATCCTATCTGTTATCCACCCTAACAATGTAGGATCGCCGGGGGCCTCATGGTGTTTGTATATAGAGAATATTAACAATTCTCTTAACCTGTGGTTTTAGCCAGTATGTTTGTAGAGGAATATCTAGTTTCCTGTATAGATAAACTAATTAGGCTTGCAAGAACTAACATCAATCCGGCGATAAAGAACGGTACAAAATAGGAACCGGTCAAATCCCTCATAATGCCTCCAAATTGAATGCCTATTGATCCTCCAATTTGGTGTGACATAAAAACCAAACCCGTCAATGTACCAGATTTCTTTAAACCATATATGTTTGTCGTCAGAGATGTAGTCAGAGGCACCGACGCTATCCACGAAACCCCGCCAAATATGGCAAATGCCCATAACCCATATTGGCCAGGCAGCAAAAGTAGAAGGGCATACCCGAAACCTCTTACTGCATAAACAGTACCCAATATGTTCTTATTGCCCAATTTATCTGCTATAGGACCAACTATTAATACTCCAAAAGTATTCATTACACTTAGCACTCCGAATGCCATGGCTGCAGTAGCTGGGGAGAATCCTGACTCTATAGCATACGGAACGAAGTGGAATGACATTATCAATGTGGTAAATCCACAAACAAAATATCCGCCCAAAAGCTGCCATATTGGATACGATCTGAGCGCTTCTCGCCAGTGTGCCACTACCAAAGGGCCTTTTTCGGTGTATACCGCTTGCCCAGTTGACCGGCTTTCATCAACTTCTTGTCCATCCAACTGAAGCCCCAAATCACTTGGATCATTTTTCAAAATCAGATAGGCTGTAGGCAGAAGCACAATCAGCATAATCAGACCCAAAATCACCCAAGTTAACCGCCAATCCATGACTATGATCAAGTAGGTGGAAAAAGGAACTATCAGTAAACCTCCCACCGAACCTCCAGAGGAAGCAATGGAAATTGCAGTGGCGCGCTTTTGCCTAAACCATCTAGCTATCAAAACTCCGATCGTGGTTATGGATTGAGAACCTAGTAATGCAGATCTTATAATGCCGAACAGCACCAAGAAATAGAGATAATTGAACGTAAAAGAAAGAAGTATTGTAGTAATACCTAGAAAAATAATTCCTAAAATAATTAACCTGCGGGCACCTATGATGTCATTAAGATGACCACAAAACACTTGGCTGAAACCACTAATCAGTATTCCAACAGCCACAGCAGATGAAATCAGTGTTCTACTCCAACCCAGATCTTCACTCATAGGCAAAGCAAAAACACCCAAACTTCCGCCGATGCCACCACCGATAACGGTTATCGAGAATGAGGCAGCTACAATTAACCAGCCATAATATATACCTCTGGAGTCAGGTTTATACATATATGTGTTCCTTAGGAATCAGTGATTTGTCATGGAATCGTCTGGTAATTATACATTGCGAACTTTTTCTGTGCATGTGTAATGTGTATAATACAGTAACGGTTCAGTAAAATGAGTGATTCAAACAATAATCCAAATCTCAATGCAAGCCCGGATACTATGTACTATAGAGTAGGCGGGCAGAGTTTTTTTGTAGAATTGGTTGACAAATTTTATGAATTCGTAGAAACAGATACCGGATTGAGGTCAATGTATCCAGCAGACTTAACCCCTGGAAAATCGCATCT
>CAYUCO010000102.1:0-8390 GCA_964443385.1 uncultured Dehalococcoidia bacterium
AGCTAACCGAGGCTTATCGCAGTCTTTCTACGCCCTTCATCGGCCCTTGGCACCAAGGCATCCACCACAGGCCCTGATTAACTTAACCTACATTCAGGACCATAAACCTCTATTCAATTTTTAAAGAGCAAAAACGGCGCCTGGATGCTCCAAGACGCCGTGGAATTAGCACCAGTTTAAACTTCTATTTTCTGTCAGATATTCAGATTGATTCTCCTAAAAAAAGACAGACTGCGAGCCAGTATACGCGAAGTAGGCATCTCAGTCAAGAGTTTTAGCCATAAATAAATAATATACTAAGTGTAATATGCTAAATGCATCTTCAATTTGCAGGCTAAACAGGAGGGCAGTGGTATTGTTATTTTTTGAGTATAATGATATACTCAGCCGTAATATATGTTGGGATGAAAGTGGGCAGCGACCCACTTTTTTTCTATTTATACAAATTTTGTTTTTAATCTCGAGTTGTAAACCGAGAAAAAAGGAGCGAGGAGAAAATGAAGAGCGATTTTCTCATAGCTGTAACGCAACTGGCTGCTGAGCGCCACTTGCCGAGAGAAGCTGTGGTTTCTGCTATAGAGGCAGCTTTGGCGTCTGCGTATAAAAAGGATAGTTTATTAGCTGGTCAGGAAATATCTGTGACTTTAGATCCGGCTAACGGAGAACTGAAGCTTTTCAGTCATAAAATTGCTGTTGACACTGTCCTTGATCCCCAGAGGGAGATTAGCCTTGTAGAGGCGAAAAAGATAGAAAAAGGCAGCGCCGTGGGAGATGTAGTATTAGTAGAGGGCGATATCCAGACTACTGGCAGGATAGCTGCTCAGGCAGCTAAGCAGGTCGTCCTTCAGAGGCTTAGAGAGGCAGAGAGAGACTTAGTATTCGAAGAATACTCCGGAAAAGAGGGAGATATACTAACTGGAACAGTACAAAGAGTAGACTCCAGAAACGTTACTGTGGATTTGGGAAGAACAGAAGGTATATTGCCGATATCAGAACAAGTTTTCACAGAAAGATATCGCCCTGGTCAAAAACTTAAGCTGCATGTTTCAGAGGTGAGACGGAGTGTTAGAGGTCCGGAAGTTGTTGTCTCTCGAAATAGCAAAGAGCTTCTTAGGCGCCTCTTTGAAATGGAAGTTCCAGAGATATTCAACGGAGTGGTGGAGATAAAGGCCGTCGCACGTGAGGCGGGGTCGAGGAGTAAGGTCGCGGTTTATTCCAGGCAAGAAGGAGTAGACCCTGTTGGATCTTGCGTGGGATTGAGGGGTGTTCGTATTCAGAATGTTGTTAATGAGTTGCAGGGTGAGAAAATAGATGTTGTACAGTGGCACCCTGATCCCAAGGTTTTTCTGGCTAATTCCTTGAGTCCTTGTCCTGTCTCCAGAGTCGATATGGCAGACGATGCAGGCGAGGCCGTAATAGTTGTGCCAGATCAGCAATTATCTCTGGCTATTGGTAAAGAAGGACAAAACGCGAGACTGTGTGCAAAACTATCTGGTTTAATGGTAAACATAAAGAGCGTGACCGAAGTAGGCGAAGAGAGGTTGTTGAAACCAGAGCCAACATCTGCCGTTGATGTCGCATCTACTGAAGTAGAGGACGTGGTAGAATCTGTGATCGATGTTTTAGATGCAGAGACCGACACTATAGATACAAATAATGTTCAGAGTGTAGATGAGGTTGAGGGGCAGATAGATATTGATGACCTTTCAGCAGAAGGCCTTTCTATAGAAGAACAGCTAGCAGAAGTCTTGGTTGACAACGGATCAGTTGAAGAAATTGTTGGTTCAGGCGAAACACCTGAACTTACTGAAATATCTGAGACTGTATGGGACATCCCAAAGGCACCTGAGCAGCCTCAAACAATCAGGTTCGCGGAAGATATAATGGGTTCTAAAGGGGATACTAACCCTCGTAGAAAAGGTAGACCGGGTAAAACTACGGGAACTGGTAGGGCAGGAGAAGAAAGAGGTTCTAGAGGCACAAAAAGATCTAGACGCAATGACTTCTCAATGGATGAAGGGGATGACTTAATGGACGATGATTTAGGGGATTTAGTATAGGGGTTATATATGAATCCAGATCTGGCGCCTACTAGGAGTTGTATAGGATGTAACCTTAAGGCACCGAAGCATAACCTGATACGGATTATACGGACGAAGGCAGGGGATGTGGTCTTGGATTTGGATCACAAAAAGTCTGGTCGAGGAGCTTATGTCTGTGGTATTGAGTGCTTCCAAACAGCGTTCAGGAAAAATAGATTCGACTACAAATTACGAGGACAAATTAGCCGAGAAAATTTAAATGAGATAAAACAGATACTAGAGTCCAATCGACAGATTACACACTCAACTGTTTTCGGTGATTGAATAATTATGCAGAAACAAGTTCGGTCAAGCAATAAATTAAGAGAAACCACGGAAAGCGGTTCTGATCCCTCAGAGTTGAACTTGAGGGAGATATTTGTGCCCAAAAATATAACGGTTAAGCAATTGGCGTATGAGATGGATAGTGATCCGGTTGATGTGATTAAAGAGCTTATTAGAAATGGTGTAATGGCCAATATTAATCAAACGATAGATTATAGTACAGCTTCATTGATTGCAGAGGACTTGGGATTTGTGGTTACTCTGGAAAATGCAAGCTCTACATTGGAAGAAGATAATTTAGGGGTATTGAAGTCAGAGGATGATCCACAGAAACAGGTCTCACGCCCACCCATAGTGACAATTATGGGTCACGTTGATCACGGTAAAACCACTTTATTAGATGCTATACGGCAGTCCAATTTAACTGAAGCAGAGGTTGGAGGTATTACTCAACGGATAGGAGCATACCAGGTTGAATACGGAGAGAAACGAATAACTTTCTTAGATACTCCTGGGCACGAAGCATTTACTGCTATGCGTTCTAGAGGGGCTAAAATTACAGATATTGCCGTTTTGGTAGTAGCGGCGGATGATGGCGTAATGCCTCAGACATTAGAGGCTATTGACCATGCTAAAGCTGCAGATGTTCCTATCATAGTTGCGATTAATAAGATAGACGTCCCAGATGCAAATCCGGATCACGTAAAAACTCAGCTTGTCGAAAGAGGGCTAGTTATTGAAGAATGGGGTGGAGAAGTTATAGCTGTGCCAGTATCCGCTATAACTCGAGATGGTATACCAGAGTTATTGGAAAACATCTTACTTGTAGCAGAAATCTCGGAGTTGAAAGCGGACCCTGATAGGTTGGCTGTTGGGACTATAGTTGAAGCTCAAGTGGATAAAAATAAAGGCACACTAGCTACAGTCTTGGTACAGACCGGCACACTGAGACTCGGTCAATCCGTTGTTGTGGGGAATTCGTCCGGAAGAATAAAGGCACTGTTAGGAAACTCGGGGGTTAAACTAGAGTCAGCGGGGCCATCTACGCCGGCTGAAATATTAGGGTTGGATATCGTTCCAGATGCTGGCGACACCCTAATAGCTGTAGATAGCGATAAAGTGGCCAAGGATATTATTAAGAAGAGGCAAAAATACAAAGAGTCCCAAATTTCATTTAATACTACATTGGAAGAGGCAAGTTCGCGTTTGACTACGGGGGAATTAACTGAGATAAATCTGGTCATAAAGACAGACATGCAAGGCAGCGTGGATGCAGTGAGGGAAAGTTTGAATAAACTTACAGCAGAAGACCGGAGAGTTAATATTATACATGCCGGTGTTGGAACTATAAATGAAAGCGATGTGTTATTGGCGGAGACTTCACAGGCAATAATAATAGGTTTCAATACAAAAATTGAGCCTGGTGCTAGAAGGTCTGCTACTGCCAAGAAACTGGATATCAGGCTATACGACATAATATACAGATTGTCCGAAGACATCCAAAGCGCTCTCGAAGGTTTGCTTACACCGGATGTTTTGGAAATAACAGAAGGTCATTGTGAGGTAAGAGCAGTATTCTCTGTCGGAAGAAACAACAAAATTGCCGGGTCCTATGTCACAAATGGACGTATATCCAGAAACTCAAAGGCCAGGATCACCAGACAGGGAGAGTTATTGTATGAAGGATTAGTGTCCAGTCTCAAACACTTCAAAGATGATGTTCGAGAGATGAATACTGGTTTCGAATGTGGAATAGCAATAGAAGGATTCAGTGATTTTGAAGTTGGGGATATAATCGAGTCTATTCGGGTAGAGAACGCTAGTTAATCTTTTACCCACAAATATTGGTGATCAAATGCAAGCTTCCAGAAGAACCGAACGTATCAACGTGCTTTTGAGGCGTTACATCAGTGAGATAATTTCTCGTGACATGAAAGATCCCAGATTGGCCTCTTTGATTACAATAGTTAACGTTACTGTATCTAAGGACATTCGGCACGCCAGAGTTTTCACAAGCGTTATGGGTAATAAGGATAAATCTGCTGAAACGATAGAAACTTTAAACTCAGCTTCGGGATTTATTAGGCAGAATCTGATGCCTAAATTACATACGAAAAACGTTCCTTATCTTAAATTCGTGTTGGATGATTCCATACAAAGAGGCAATCATCTTCTTGGGAAAATAGATACAGTGATTAGTCAGGAAAGTCAATCAGAGTGGTCTGCACAATGAATGAAGTCAGCGGAATATTGAATGTTATAAAGCCTTTGGGTTGGACCTCAATGGATGTTGTCAGAAAACTGAAAGGTTTGACTCGACAAAAGAAAGTTGGACATGCAGGCACTCTAGACCCTGAGGCAACGGGCATTTTGCCTATATGTTTTGGACAAGCTACTAGGGTAATGGAATATTTAGTTGATAGCCCTAAAAGCTATGAGGCAGTAATCAAGCTTGGGGTTTCTACTGACAGCTACGACGCTGTCGGAAACATAATGAAAGTTCAAGATTCTTCCGATATAACTCAAGCAGATGTGGAAAAAGGACTTTTAAAATACCAAGGTGCTTTTGATCAAATTCCGCCAATGTACAGTGCACTCAAAAAAAATGGAGAACGGCTTTACAATTTGGCCCGCGCTGGTAAAGAGGTAATCAGAGAACCGAGAGAAGTGAATATATATAATTTAGATGTACTCGAATATAATTTGCCAGAGATAAGGTTATTGGTGGAATGTGGTAGGGGGATGTATGTTAGATCTTTAGCCCATGATTTAGGAGAGGATTTAGGATGTGGGGCTCATCTGAAAGAACTAAGAAGAGTAAGTTCTGGTCCTTTCAATTTCTCAAACGCAATTTCTGTAGAAGAAGCAGAGCATGCTTGCGTCAATGAGTCGTGGCAGAGCTTTCTATTTCCTGTTGATTTTCCTTTGTCTAAGTTTAAGGCAGCAGTTGTCAGGGATGAAAAACGGAAAGCTGTCATAATGGGACAGAGTGTTTATCTTGGATTTCCTTCCAATCTTGACTCTTCACAAGATATGTGTAGATTGTATTCGGAAGATGGGATGTTTTTCGCATTAATGGGTTTAGGAAAAACACGAGGAGTTTGGAAGGCTAATAAAGTATTTAATCTTAATCGCAGTATGTAATATTAGTTACACAAATAGGCTATATTACGATTCAGTTTTGTCTAAGTCTGGATTTATTCTGTTCTAGTCATATAATGTAACTCATGATAAAGGCAGTTCTTTTTGATATGGATGGAGTTTTGGTCGATAGCTTCGAAGCTTGGTTCCGTCTGGTTAATAGCGCATCTAATGAATTTGATTGTCCTGATATATCTCGACAGCAATTTAGATCCGTTTATGGTCAATCCACAGCATTAGATGTGGAACTGTTTTTCCCTGGCAGGACAATTTTAGAGGTGGATAATTATTACGAAAACCACTTCTATGACTTTAAAGAGTTTGTGTATGCATCTCCAGAATGCCATGCTACTGTAGAAGAATTGAAGGGACTGGGGATCCACTTGGCCGTGATAACAAACACAGCAGGATCTTTGGCTCGTGAGATTTTAAAAGACCTAGAGATAGAAATTGACTGTATTATAGGAGGAGATGAAGTAGCTAATGGAAAACCGGCTCCTGATATAGTATTTAAAGCATGCGATTTATTGGGTGTTTCCATCGAAGAAACTGTTTTGGTTGGAGATTCGATATATGACATGGAGGCAGCAAAAAATTCAGGGAGTTGTTCTATAGGTATAAACGGTGCAGTAGGTGATTGTACTATTGATGCTTTAGGAGAATTAACAGAGATTGTAAAGAATGACATGCAATTGTAGGTGCATTATTGGAGGAAGCGATGCCTATTTTCTACGATAAAAAAATACGAATATTTAAAACCTCCTGTGGGCCGTATGATAATAACGCCTATCTTATTGTTAGCCCTGATACAAACGAAGGAATAATAATTGATGCTCCAATGGAGCCAGAAGTTTTATTGCAGGAGGCTCTCAATATAGATGTTAAATACATCTTAATTACTCATAGGCATCAAGATCATCTGGCAGGACTTTCAACTATAAGAGAAAAAACTGGCGCATTAATAGGAGTTCATGGTGAAGACGCTGAGGCATTGCCAATGGAGGCAGATTTCTTGCTCAAAGATCAGGATAATATAGTTGTTGCAAATATCAATATGACAGTATTGCACACTCCCGGACACACTCCTGGGTCAGTATGCTATTTGGTAGAGGACAACATCTTTTCCGGCGATACACTTTTTCCTGGTGGGCCAGGGCACAGCTCATCTGCTGGAAAATTAAGCCAAACGATTAAGAGCATAACTGAGAAACTATTCGTCTTGCCAGATAGTTTGTCTTTACTACCCGGACATGGCAAAGAGGGTGTGTTGGGCGTATCCAAAGAAGAGTACAAGCTGTTTGCAAGTAGACCTCATCCGGAAGATTTAAGTGGTGATGTTCTTTGGTTACAGAGTTAGGTTACGAACAATGGATTGTCGTCCGTGATTATCCTTTTTTCTGCCTCTACCGCGTCTCGTGTGTATTTTGATAGAGTAAAGATCCCCTCGTGCAGTTCTCCATCATAAAAGGACAAAGCGTTGCACCCTCGGTTTTTCAATCTTTTATCTACTTCTTCCCTGGAAAGTTGTTTTGGGTTAGGTCCTAGCGAAGCTAAGGTAAAACCCCAGTCAAAAGAAAAAGAAGGTATCATGGCATGATAGGGAAACACTCCTGGAAAAACTGTTTTTAAAGTGTTTACTATTGCAGTGAAAGCGTCCATATTTCCAGTCATACATTGCTCCGATTGTATGGCAACTAGTCCGTTTGGATTTAATTTGTCTTTAATCAACGAATAAAAACTATCGGTATAAAGAAATGATGCCGGTCCCCCTTCTTGCGGGTCAGGTAAATCAATTATCATGACATCAAATGTCTCAGAAGTATCTTTAAGGAATTGTTTTGCATCTTGGAAGTGGAGTTCGGTCCTGATATCATCAAACGCTCCCATGTGATGGTTGGGTAAGAATCGTCTGCAGATATCTACAACTTCACCGTCAAGATCTACCATAACTGCTTTTTGTACTGTGTTGTGCGATAGAACTTCTCTGAGGGTGGCTCCTTCTCCACCACCTGCTATAAAAACGTTTACAGGATTTTCATGAGTCACCATAACTGGTTGCACCAGAGCTTCATGATAAACGAACTCGTCTGCTTCCGAAGATTGAGTTTTACCATCCAGGATAAGGGTTTTTCCGAAATCGAATGTGTCTATGATTTCTACGTTTTGATATCGAGTGTTACCTGTGAATACAGTTTCCTTTATAGAGACATACTGTACAAGGTTGGGAGTGAGATATTCCTGGTACCACCTTTTATTGTTGTGGTTCATTTTATTGGGAGAGTTGCTTAACTGGTGAATATGTGGATTCTGGCAAAACTCCTCTTTCTACCTCAGTAATCGAATGGTCTTTACTTTCCAAACTTTCAACTATGAGTAGTGCGGCTTCCTTCGGCTTAAAACCTTCTCCGCATGTGAATATATCTGCGGCGGCATATCCAAATTCCGGCCATGTATG
This sequence comes from uncultured Dehalococcoidia bacterium, assembly GCA_964443385.1. Lineage (GTDB taxonomy): Bacteria > Chloroflexota > Dehalococcoidia > Lucifugimonadales > UBA2985 > VFHP01. The sequence goes on from CAYUCO010000102.1 coordinate 7,963, forward strand.
TATGCAAAGATGTGATTCAGCTATTGCTATAACCCCAGTTACTCCCTGCGGGCTGAATTGGTGAAACGATTGTCCTATTATGGTTGCTCCCGTTTTGTTGGCAGCTTCCATTAATGAGTTGCGGATATATTCCAAGTCATCTAGTAACTCTGGATTACATTCCTTTAATTCTAATAATAAGTGGGTTCCTAATGCCTTCAATCACGATCCCTCCAAAAAAATGGTCGACGAATGGGTATTATAGCAATTAAGTAGGAATAATCAAGTCTAAATCTATTTAGGTTTTAAATAGGCATCAGCAGTCGACAATATTATCTGGAACATTTTAAGGTACGAAACGAAAAACCTGCCTTGCTTGTCGTATGACTTACAAAGACAGGTTTTCATTTTTAAAAAGCTAACGTGATTTGTTTAGTGGCCGCCGCAAC
>CAYUCO010000103.1:0-8183 GCA_964443385.1 uncultured Dehalococcoidia bacterium
ATTGCCCAAAGTATTAACGGGCTCGACATACATTATCTTGACTCAGGGGAAGTCGATAACAAGAAACCGTTAATACTACTATTGCATGGATTCCCTGAGTTGGCATACAGCTGGAGAAAAATTATTGTGCCCTTATCTCAGTCAGGTTATCGTGTTATAGCACCTGATCAAAGGGGATTTGGTAGAACTACAGGATGGGATAATTCATATACAGACGATTTATCTACCTATAGCCACATAAATTTGGTCAGAGATATGGTGGCCTTAGTATATTCCTTGGGATATGACTCTGTAGAATGCGTAATCGGCCACGATTCCGGGGCAGGTGTAGCAGGATGGGCATCAATCATACGTCCAGACATATTCAAATCTGTCATACTTATGAGCGCTCCTTTTGCAGGCCCCCCCTCAATACCTTTCGATACAAACAATAATCCAATAGGTCAAATACATGGTCGACCAGATAATATATCCGAAGAACTCGCCTCATTGAAACGACCACGAAAACACTATCAACACTATTACAGGACACCAGAGGCTAATAAAGACATGACAGAATGCAGTCAAGGAGTACACTCTTTTTTAAGAGGTTATTATCATTACAAAAGTGCTGACTGGCAAGGCAATAAACCGTTCCAGCTCGAATCCTGGACTGCTGGAGAATTAGAGAAAATGCCAACCTATTATATAATGGATTTAGAAGACAATATGGCTCAAACCGTAGAAAAAGAGATGCCAACTCAATCTCAAATAGATTCCTGCAAATGGCTAACAGAAACTGAATTGTCCGTATACGCCAAAGAGTATTCCAGAACAGGATTTCAAGGTGGATTAAATTGGTACAGACGAGGAGGAAACGTAGCTTCAGCCCCAGGAAGTCAGCAAGCTCTGGAAGTCTTTTCAGGAAAGAAGATAGACATACCCTCATTATTTATAGCAGGTAAACAGGATTGGGGCCCACAACAAAGACCCGGTGCATTGAGTAATTTACAGAACAAAGTATGCAGTAACATGAAAAGTATGCATTTCATTGATAAAGCCGGACATTGGGTTCAACAAGAACAACCTGAAGAAGTATGCAAGCTAGTTATAGAATTCCTGAAAACAATATAGACTACAGTACCAACCAGATAACTACTGCCAATATCACCACTGCAGCTATTATAAGAACTATCTTTTTGGTTCGTTTAGGCTTTTCAGGAACTCCGAATTGATTAACATATCCACTCATTTTCACATCCGATCTATATGCATTCTAATTTTCATTTCATCGCGTAGACTTACAGACATAATTTATGTCCATTGGAATTCTCCCTTTGGGCCTAGAGGTAACGCAGGATTATATGCTATTTCCCAAAGAAATCCATCTGGGTCTGCAAAGTACCCTGAATAACCACCCCAAAATGCTTTTTCAGCCGTTTTAATCAATCTACCACCAGCCAGTTCAGCCTTTTGCAGCAATTCATCCACATTTTCAACGGATTCTGTGTTGTATGCCAAGGTAAACTGTGGATGGTTATCAGAACCAATATGGAAGCCTACGTCCCTAGATAATTTGTCTATTTGATACAAAGCCAAAGCCATACCAATCATATTGAAAGCCACTATACTTCCATTATCTGTAGCAGGTTCCCACCCAATCCGTTTATAAAACTCCACAGATTTTCCCAAGTCACGAACACCCAATGTGATAAAACTGATGCGCTGATCCAATCTATATCACTCCATTTTCAGTCATGACAGCCAATTCTTCTTTCTTAATTCCAAACTCATCACAATATATCTCCTGATTGTGTTCACCAATCAAGGGTGCTCGCCTAGAAATAGCCCAAGGGGAATCATTGTATATACCAGCAGGCCCAGGATATTTAAATGTTTTCGACAACTCAGGATGTTCAACATCCGTCCAAAAACCTCTGTCCTCCAAGTGTCCATCATTGATCAAATCATCTGGAGTCCTAATTGCACCCCAGGCAAATCCTCTCTGCTGACCTCCGTGATAAACCTCATCCTGAGTGCGACTAGCCACAAAATCAACAAACAAGCCACTTATATTCTGGCCATTATCTTTAATGAATTGAGGGTCATTATATTTATCGTCTAACAGATCCCCTGCCATACCATAACTGTCCATCCACTCAGCCAAGACTCGAAGTCTTTCCGGTGTTAATCTAGCAGGAGCTATCCCAGCATTAATATATTTGCCATCTTTACACATTAATTGGCTTTTAGGCATGTTAAAACTCGCAACCGAAGAAGCATGTCTGCCTGTATTTCTACGAACTTCTTCACCAGTGTATTCGTATGTCATAGTATGCATTTCTGTAGTCAACACGCAAGCATCATGTACAGAGGAATCTATATACTGTCCTTTTCCTGTAACGGCACGGTAATTTAATGCTGCCATTATAGCAATATAGGAATAGTGACTGCCCATGTGCCAGGCCTGCCCTCCCCCACCCGCTATAGGAGGAGGATCATCCACATCCTCTTCGTTATATCCGCAACAACCCATCTGACCCCCGGCTGATAAATGTATTAGATCTGTAGTAGCAAAATCCTTCCATGGTCCGGTCTGTCCAAACGGTGTTAAGGAACACATTATTAACCCTGGGTTATCTAAGGACAGTTCTTTATATCCTAAACCCAAAGACTCCATGCAGCCTGGATGGAAGGTTTCTAGGATGACATCGGCTGTAGAAGCAAGTTTTCGAAATATATTCTTACCATCTGGTGACTCAATATTTAGGGTAATCCCTCTTTTCGAAGTGTTGTAATGCCAAAACGATAAACTTCGCTCCCGATGAGGGATATCATTCAAAAATGGCCCAACTGAACGAGTTGATTCACCATCTGGAGGCTCAACCTTTATAAGGTCAGCTCCTAAATCAGCCATCAATTTCCCAGCCCATTGACCTTTTTCATCCGATAGTTCAAGAACTCTTATTCCGTTCAACGGACCTTTCGAAGTTTTGCTGTTGGTGGTTTTACGATTAACTTTCTTGACGGGCAACGTGATTTCTTTAACTTTTTCAGTGGATTCAATAATTCTATTTATGTAGTCGTATTTTTCAACAGAAGATGGCCAAAATGTACCGTCCTCATATCCTTCAGCCAGTTCATCATGGGAAAGTCCGAGTATACCCTCGAATACTTCTCGGTTATTCTGGCCTATCAAAGGGGCATGCATATGGTTAAGCGCTGGCGATTCAGACAGATGGAAGGGGGCATTTTGAAACCTATGTCTGCCTAATACCGGGTGGTCCAACTCATTGAACATACCCCTATGTTTCAATTGAGGATCATTTTCCATACGATCCTTATTGCTTTGAACAGGCATACATCGCACTCCTGCCGACTGACAAAGTTCCATTAAATCATATCTCTCTATAGTGGTAGTCCAAGATTCGATACCAGAATCCAATTCTTCCTGATTCTGGATTCTACCCATTAAAGTAGAAAATCTCTCATCATTCGCCCAAGACGGATCTCCCATCAATTTTTGTAATTTCTGCCATTCTTCGTCTGAAAGGCAAACAATAGTACACCAATCGTAGTAACCCCCACCTTTAGTTCTATATGCATTATGCGGCGCAACTGTAGGTCCACGATAATTATTTAACAAATCAGTACCCGGCCAATGAGCTCGATTGCCCGGCGGAAATCCCTCTCTTTGCAAAGATCTACCATTTACTGTTATATCCAATAGAGAGGGTCCATTTAAGGGTATGCCAACCATCATTTGAGAAAGGTCAATATGTTGACCCAATCCCGTCATATTTCTCCGATTCAAACCAGTTAATGCAGCCATTGCTATATATAGACCACCCGTATCATCCAAGTACGACCATCCCCAACCTGCAGGTTGTTCTCCTGGCAAACCTGATAAATGGGTCATACCAGATAGAGCCTGCGCAACTGGACCCATAGTTGTATATGTATGATTCCTACCGGTATGACCAAACCCTGCCTGGGACACGTATATTATCTCAGGATTAATCTTAGTCATTTCGTCATAGGATATTCCCCAGTTATACAGCACCCGAGAACTGTAATTTTCCACAACAATATCGGATACTGCTATTAGACGCTTAACTAAGTCTAATCCTTTCTCCGATCTAAGATTGACACTTATACTCAATTTGTTCGCGTTGCTATCATTGAACATATAATTGGAATTCAAACTAGGCTCAATTCCTGGTAACGTTACTAATCCAGGATTCCTTATCATGTCAGGCGTTTGAGGCCATTCAATCTTTATTACTTCAGCACCCAATGTTCCCAACCACCTGCATCCCCAAGGACCTGCACGTACCCAAGTGAAATCCAAAACACGTATACCTGACAGAGCTTGTGGCCTTACAACACTTTCATCCAGCAATGTAGTCATGAATTATCCTCCCAAATTCGAGAATTTAACCAAAACTAATTTTCCGATAAATGGTTATCTATGATTATAATCCAAATCGATCCAATATGGGACCTTTTTGAAACGAATCCTTTACTCCAATATGGATTCTAGTTCATCGAGTCTCGCGTATTCGGTTTTGAAGTCATATGTATCGATATATCCTAACACCCAAGACAATGTTTCGTAGGTTGCACCTGCGTAGTCACGGATTCTCATCTGACGATCAGATAATGTGGACAATATAGATGGTTCCCCAACAACCTCCAGAAGATTCTCCACATTTTTCATCAAATTTCGTATCTCTTTTTCATTTATCATAAATTGCCATCCCCATTTCCGCTATAAATTCAATTACTTAGCTGCTGATTGAACTAATTCTATTAACACATGATCAGGGCCCTCTATATAAGCCAACTTTGCTCCTGATCCAACTTCGGTTATGGGCAATACAATTCTTACTCCATGATTTTCGAATTCGCATATATCTGCCTCTATGTCATCAGTGCTGAACCCAAAGTGTTCCAATCCTAATGTATTCAGTTCCGCAGATCCTTCATAGTCAGACGACCCTGATACTTGAGAAGATATATTTAATCTGACTGGGCCACCCGTGTCCATAGAAACTGTTATTGTACCTGGCATAACTTCTCTGGAAGACAATACTTTCGTACCGAAAAATTTCTCGTACCAAGCCGCTGAAGCCATAGGATCCTTAGCTCTAATGTGTATATGGTTAATCAAATATGCCATTACGCTTACTCCAAATTCCAAATAATTTTATGTGAATATAATATAACGTTCCAATGGGATTTGGCATATCATATGAATATGTACAACTGGGTATTTATAACTATTTTTGCCGCCGTAATGCAGACTACCCGTACTAGCTTGCAAAAATCACTGAAACAAAATCTCTCATCAGAAGCAATTACTTGGGTTAGGTACAGCTTCGGATTACCAGTGGTGATAATTTACATAATGATTCTCAATACTACTGGTTTAGAGATACCAGCAATTAATCCTCCATTTGTAGCTTATTGCATAGCAGCAGGTATATTTCAAATTATCGCCACGATCCTTCTTGTTTCGCTGTTTTCTCACAGGAATTTTGCCGTTAGTACAGCTTATGCCAAAACCGAAGCTATACAAGCAGCTATAATTGGAGCTGTATTTTTCGAAGAATATGTCAATTTCTTTGGCTCAATCGCTATAACGATAGGCGTTTTAGGCGTGATATTGATTTCAATGTCTGAAAACTCAATCACATGGAAATCTTTGTTATTCAGTATTAGACAAAGATCTACTTTGATAGGCATAACATGTGGAAGCACATTCGCCCTAGATGCTTTACTCATTCGAGAGGCGATACTTGTGTTAGATAATGACAACTCAATTATGAACGCCGCGTTCACACTGATATCACTATCTACTATAAATCTATTCTTGCTTGGTGGTTGGATTTTATACAAAGACTTATCCGAATTTAAAAAGATAAAAGTGTTTTGGAGGACATCAGCACTAGTTGGCCTCACAAGCTCAGTTGGGTCTATAGGTTGGTTTACAGGATTTGCTCTAACTCAAGTGGCTTACGTAAAAACGGTTGGGCAAATAGAACTTCTATTCTCAATTCTTATTACACAAAAGATATTCAAAGAAGGTATCAACAAAATCGAGTTAACAGCTATACTCGCAGTGACGTCTAGCATATTATTGCTAATACAAAACACCTGAAATGCAATAAGGTGAACACAAAACAATGAAACATACTCTCGAAAAACCCATATAATAAGCTATAAAAGCATGCCTACCAAAACAATTATAAATAAACTCACGGAGAATAAACGAGATATTTTCATAACTTTAGGATATTTCGTCATTTTTCGATCTGTAATAGGTTTTTCGATACTGGCTATAGCATATTTCGCAGGAGTTGAAATAAAGGAAGTCAGGGATATTGAAGTGTTTGGTGTTAAAATATACCTGATATTATTGCCATTGATTATATTCTCAGTTGGTAGACGGTTCTACAAAATACGAAGATGGTGGATCAGTAAATAAAGTGAGTAACAAACAGGAAATTAAGGCCTTGATTTTTGATGTATTCGGGACTGTAGTGGATTGGAGAACTAGTATAATCAACGAGTGTGAGAAACTCGGTAAGATTAAAAACATCCAAACAGATTGGCACTCGTTCGCCGATAAATGGAGAGGTAAATACGGCCCCTTCATGGAGAAGGTGCGCTCTGGGAGTCTCCAATGGACAAATCTAGATTCATTGCATCGTATGGCATTGGATGAATTACTGATTGAATTTAATATCACAAACCTAAACGAAGGAGAAAGACAAAACTTGAACAAAGTATGGCACAGGTTAATGCCTTGGCCCGATTCGGTCTCTGGTTTAACTAAGTTGAAAACCAACTTCATAATCGGCACTCTATCTAATGGAAATATTTCCTTACTCATAAATATGGCTAAGAATGCTGGACTGCCTTGGGATTGTATATTCTCAGCGGAGTTAGCCAAAGCATACAAGCCTGATCCAATAGTATATAAAACAGCTGTATCTTTGCTTGAGAAAGACCCGAGTGAAATATTGATGGTGGCTGCTCATAAAGGAGATTTGATGGCAGCCAAAAAAGTAGGCCTTAGAACAGCATATATTCCGCGCCCTCTAGAATATGGACCGAACCCTGTAACTGACACTGATACTGATTATGCCTTCGACATAGAAGCGTCAGATATTAATGACTTGGCTGTCAAATTACAAATATGATCCTTAGTGATTGAATATTATACAGATGTTATAATAGCCCCTGTGCCTTATTACAAAACTTGGAGATAATATGACGACTCAATATCCTGAAAATGAAAACCCCTCAGAGCCATGGTTAACATATAAGAGAGCGCTAGTGGTAATGGCACATCCAGATGATGCAGAATTTGGATGTGGAGGAACCCTTGCAAAGCTTGTAAATAATGGTATGGAGCTGGCCTACGTGGTTTGTACCAACGGAAACAAGGGCAGCAATGACCTGACAATGACCTCGGATAGATTGGCTGTCATAAGGGAGTCTGAACAAAGAGGGGCCTGCTCAGTAATAGGAGCAACAGGAGTTACATTTTTAGGTTATGGAGATGGAGAACTAGAGGCAAGCGTAGAACTTATAGGAAAAATTGTAAGAGAAATAAGGAAATTTAAACCAGATATAGTTATATGCCAGGACCCTTGGAGAGCAAGGCATAACCACAGAGACCATCGTAATGCAGGTCAAGCTACTTTCGACGCTGTTTACCCATACGCCCGAGATCACCTTCATTTTCCTGAGCAATTAGAAGCAGGGCTTGAAACTCATAAGGTATTGGAAATATACGCTACTATGACTGAAAACCCTGACGTTATAGTTGATATATCAGACTCCATACACCATAAGATTAATGCACTTAAGGAGCACAAGAGTCAAATCGGTGACCCTGACGCTCTAGAAGAGCGTATACTTAGCAACACATCTGAACTGGCTAAGAGCCACGGACTCGAATACGCAGAAGGTTTTAGAAGACATACATTCAGTTTCGGAAGGGCACCCACGCCGAAAACCCAAGCCTAAACAAAAATACACTATGAATGTCCCAAAAAATCTTTCTCTATCATGGGTAAGTTATAACGGCAAAATTATCGTTATATCAAAATCTCTTAACACATTCGCTCACGCTTTCATTGCCATATTGCTAGGCATATATTTAGCTGATATAGGATTCACAATTATCCAGG
>CAYUCO010000104.1:0-10155 GCA_964443385.1 uncultured Dehalococcoidia bacterium
CCAGAGTAGTGCCATGTAGATCGTTTTCTGCTCTGGCAATTATAAGAGGGACTCCTATTGTAGACAATAAAACAGACGACATTAAGCTAGATTGCATATCAGACCCAACTGCCACTACTGCAGCATCAAAATTTCTAGCTCCTAATTCTCTAAGTGTATCTTCATTTGTAGCATCAGCTTGTACGCTATAGGTGATGTGTCCCAGGTTATCCTGTACTACTTTTTCATCGGTATCTATTCCTAAAACATCGTAGCCGAGCTGAAAGAGTGTGTGAGCAATACTAGTACCAAATCTGCCCAATCCTATAACGATTACTGAATTAGCCATTATTATCCTATTTTAATCCTTTCTTCTGCATATCGATAGGGGCTAGTCGCTTCTTTTTGGGCCAAGAGGAGCGCAATCGTCAATGGACCAACTCTTCCCAAGAACATTGTAAAAACAATTATGAATTTTCCAGGATCAGACAATTTGTCGGTGATGCCCGTTGAAAGGCCAACTGTGCAAAATGCCGAAACTGTTTCAAATAGTATATCTATGAACATCAGATTCTCGGTTATAGTAAGCAATAGTGCTACTGAAAAAACTATTGCCAATCCTAGAATAAGAACTGTCATGGCTCGGTAGACCTGTGGGTGTGGTATTTCCCTACCGAAAGCTACAACATGACTTCGTCCTGCTATAGAAGAAAGAACAGCAGCTATCAAGACCGCAAACGTATTGACCTTTATTCCTCCGGCAGTAGAAGCCGATGCTCCACCAATAAACATCAAGCTTGTCAAAAAAAAGTTGCTATGTTGCTCCATGGATCCAAAGTCAACTGTAGAAAACCCAGCAGTTCTGCCACTAACTGCAATGAAAAGAGTATTCACAGTTTTCTGGACAAAGTTTAGATCACCCAATGTATCTGGATTAGAATATTCAGATATCAAAAAAACTATGAATCCAATAACCAAGAGTCCTACAGTCGCGGTCACCACCATTTTTGAATCCAAAGTATATCTATTGAACCTTCTCCTATATCCAAAGATGTCTAACATAACACTATAGCTTAGGGTTCCTAGAATTATTAGAGAGCTCATTGTTAATAAAATAATGTAGTCGGTTTTGAAAACTGACAAACTTATGGATTCAGGAAAGATTACGAATCCAGCATTATTGAAACCTGAAACGGAGTGAAATAAAGAGAGCCACCAGACATCACTGATTGGATATTTATCCATAAGGCCTATGAATAACACTATAAATCCAATCACTTGTATAGAAACTATGACAATGACAATCCGTCTGGCTAACCCGATTAATCCTCCTAATTGGTAAACACCTAGACTCTCTCTGACCATCAATCTATTAGCCAATGTAATTCTTCGTCCGATCAGTACCAAAAGGAATGTAGCGCTAGCCATGATTCCCAGGCCCCCTGTGAAAATCAATATAATAATTATCAATTGACCTGTAAACGACCAGTGTGTGGAAGTGTCTACCACTACCAATCCGGTCACAGTGACAGCTGACGTCGCGGTAAATAACGCGTCTAGGAATGGGGTGATTTCATTTTTTGTGTTTGTGAAGGGGAGGCTCAGCAACAGAGTGCCTATTGCTATTAGGAAGGCAAATCCTCCCATGAGTATATATGGAGAGCCAAAGTTTCGTGGAGGGCGTCGTATTTTCGAGTCCTGTACTATGGACCGATGTCTTTCCCTTGATAATGTTGTTTCCATAATTACCTGGTGTACTGTACCCGCTTAAATTAGCTAACAAAACAAATTCATTGTCACTATTTGTATTTAAAGGCCCGGGGATTCTATATCCATTATTTCCGATTGTCAATCGATTACTTTTTGAGTGTAGACTTTTCCATAGATCTCATGTAATTGATTACGTGCCAAATTTGATCAACTGACAAATTATTGTTAAATGCAGGCATTCCAGTATCCAGTTTACCGTTATATATATAACCGAACAGCACGTCATCCTTATGGTGCATTACATGCTCGTGTAGATCTATTAACAACATTCCTTTGGCACCATGGCAGGATAAACAGTTAGATATGTACACGGAAGAACCCTGTTCTCTTGATTCTCTATTATCTGTATGTGGATTGTTTAGGGTTAATACCTTGTTTTGATCTGTTGAAAGCTCATTAACTAATAGGGTTAAACCAGTGGTTAATGAAAGTGTCGCCATAGCTGTGATTAATAAGCCGTTTTTGTTCCACAAACCTCCAAAATACAACCCAACTGGGAACAATATAATACCTAAAAGAGCGAGAATCCAACCGATCATTTAAGTTGTGAATATGAAGTAGGTTTCAATATTGTGTTGTATATCTTTGCAACCAACGGGCCATCTTTTTCAGATTCATCGAAGGCTTTAATTCTGTCTTCATCTGCTCTAAACTTTGCCCATGCCTCGTCTCGTTGGGCTAGATTATCAAATTCCAACAAGTACACTAATCTATTGTTGGTTCCCACGTCTTCTGTCCAAAATCCAACCGTTCTAATATTGTATTTGTCGAAATATTCCAATGTAACGTGTTCGAATCTATCATTCAGTTTTTGCAATTTACCGGGCATTGTCTCATATGTGCGCATTTCGTATATCAAGTATTATATTTCCCCTTTCATAACTATATTAATCTTCGTTGTGTTCGAAAACCGAATTTTGCTGAGGCAGGTTCTCCTATTCTACGTCCACCTGGCGTTCTGAGAACATATCCAATTTTCAGTAAATAAGGTTCTACTACATCGACTAGAGTTTGAACTTCTTCATTCACGGTGGCAGCGAGGGCATCTATACCTACAGGTCCACCGCTATAATTTTCGGCTATGGTTTTCAAATAAATCAGGTCCAGCCTGTCTAGGCCAATTTCATCCACACCTTCCATATTAAGGGCTTTGTCAGCGATATTTTGATCTATAGTTCCATTCCCTATTACCTGAGCATAATCCCTAACTCTCCTTAATAATCTGTTAGCTACTCTAGGAGTGCCTCTGGACCTTCCTGCAATTTCTTGTGCCCCTTTGGAGTCAATTGTAACTCCCAGAATATCTGCTGACCTAGTTACAACTTTAGCCAATTCTTCAGTTGAATAAAAATCTAGATGATATATCATTCCAAATCTGTCACGTAAAGGAGGGGTTAACAGTCCAGCCCGTGTGGTTGCACCAACCAATGTGAATCTCTTTAATTGAAAAGGAAGTGTTCTCGCAAATGCTCCTTTACCATATACGAAGTCAACTTGGAAATCTTCCATAGCTGAGTAAAGGTATTCTTCAACTGTATGGGGCAATCTATGTATTTCATCTATAAATAGCACTTCGCCTTCATTTAAATTTGACAATATACCCACGATATCTAAAGGTTTTTCTAACGCTGGCCCAGAAGAATGAACTATGTCGGATCCCATTTCTTTAGATATTATATGTGCCAAAGTTGTTTTACCGAGTCCTGGTGGTCCGTGGAATAAAACGTGATCCAAAGGCTCAGAACGTACTTGGGCTGCACCAATAGCTATTTGTAAGCTTTCTACTACCTGCTGTTGTCCAACATACTCATTAATTGTCTTAGGTCTTAAATTCCAGATACCATTGTCTTCTACTACTGTAGAATCCGTTTCTGGCTCTAATACACCATCTTCTTCTCCCAATATCTTTTCTCTGGACATTTAATCCCCTTTAGTTCTTTCTATTCGAAATACCTCTCTTAGTAGCTCCTGAGAGTCATTAGCTTCCGAGGATTCACTTGCATCTTGAACCATATTTCTCGCCTCAGTTTGCCTGTGGCCAAGATTAACAAGCACTGCTACAACCTCCTCTTGTATAGTTCCCAAAATTGGATCTTTTGGCACTGAATCATAACCTTCATCTTTTAGTAGGGCCCAAGGAGTCACTTTTCCTCTTAGAGTGGCTACCATCTTATCGGCAGCTCGTTTGCCAATCCCTGGCATTCTTATCAGTGTTCCAGTATCATCTTCTTCTATAGCTTTGGCTATTGTTGATACTGAAAACACCAACGCTTTTGCTGCAGTATTTACTCCGACTCCTTCAACTTGGATCAATTTTTCAAAAAATGTCTTCTCAGACTCCTGTCTAAATCCTACTAAGACTGGTTTTGGTTGTCTTTCTGAAGCATGGTAATAAACTTCCATTTCCAGCATTGAACCTTCTTTTATATATTCCTCCTCTAATGACCTCCATACAAAATAGGGTAAAAGTAGTTCGTACCCAATGTTTCCTGTATCCAGAACAATTTTGGATTCCTCTTTATAGAGCCGTCTTATTGTTCCCTTAAGATAGTTAATCATTACTGTTCCTGTTTATAGTGATTTTAATTGATCATACGTATTATTTTAGGGATGTCTGCCAATGGCAGATAGCCAATGCTAGGGCATCTGAAATGTCGTTAGGGGTTGGAAGCTTTTTCAGGTTTAACCTCGCCTGCACAGATTTTTGAACTTGTAATTTTGATGCCATTCCGTTTCCTGCTATAGCCAACTTAATTTTTGTGGGTTCATAATCAAAAACCGGTATATCGTTTTCTGCACATGCCAGACATACTATTCCCCTAGCGTGTCCCATTAATACAGCAGTGTTAGGGTAAGCATAATGTGAATAAATATTTTCCAATGCGACCGCTTGCGGGTGATGCTCTGCCAATACTTCACGTATCCCATTATAGAGACGCAATAATCTCTGTGATAGTCCAGTTGAGGCCGCGCCTCCCCTTATAATACCCCCTTCAACCAAACCTATTCCAGCGCCGTTTATATGTATAACGCCGTACCCCATTCTGTTGAGACCAGGGTCTACTCCTAAAAGGTTCATAAGTCTCCAGGGCAATATAAAGTTACTGTTTGACCGCCACTATATCTAGCCAGTCTCTAGAAATAAAGTTGACCTTCATTTCTTCAAATAATTGTGTTGCAGCTTTTTGCAAGGATTCTCTTGCTGGGGCCAGTGGCACTCCTGGCATGACTCCATTAATCCAATCTTCAAATTGACTTATTAGAACCCAACCTTCTAGTGGCACGTCTATAGTTGTGACCCTTTTTTCTCTTATGTCAAATCCTTTATCCCTCAATATGTCTACATATTGATCCACAGATATATGCCGCCTAGATTCAACTTTATTTGCACGTACAGGGGTTAATCCGAATTCCGACCTCAATATCCTTATTGATCTAAACATCCATTTTCTATACCACTGTTCAGTACCTTCGGTGTGCCCGCCTTCATAGAAAGAGGTGTTGAAAGCAAATATACCGCCAGGTTTTAATGTGTTAGATATTTCATTTAATAGCGTTTCTTTGTCATCAAATTGATGTATTGCATTGCAGAATACTACGGCATCCACCTTTTCCTTTATTAGTTGTGAGAGATGTTCTGCTCTGCCTTGTACGAATTCCACCATCGCGTCTTTAGCGTCCTTAAAATCTTCCCGCGCTTGTTTTAAAGCGGATGATGATAGATCTACTCCAGTAATCATGCTGTCTTTGGCTCCGCGCAACTTTTCGAATATGAGTTTTGTTACACCACCAACGCCACAAGCCAAGTCAACCACACTTTGCCCTGGACACACGCCCGATAAAGAGACAAGATCTTCGTTAATTTTGACATAAAAAGGCGCGTTTGCAAACGCGCTAAAGGAAAAATCCTGTTCTTCTGTTTCCGATGTATTTTGATCGTCCATTCGTACACTTTCCTAAACACGCCCCACAATCTATGTATTGCTAGAGCAGTCTTTGTTAATTAACTTCCTTTAGATATTGGTAGTCTAGCAGATAATACTAAACGATGATTCTTGGAGTCAATATTTGTATTGCCAGTAATTGAGTTTTAATCTCCAGCAATTCTATTAATTAAAAACTACTCTAATTCTATAGATACAACTCTTTCTAATAACCCAAGATCTTTATGTATATTAATCAAAGCGTCCGGGAAAAATGACCTAGAAAGGTCGAACGCCTGATGGGCTTGTATAGGGGAGATTTCGAAAATGATATGTCCGGGATGGCTGATTTTTTCTTGCGCTTGTGAAAGGAGGTCAGTGATGACTTCTAAACCACTGTAACCCCCATCGAGAGCCGTAGTAGGTTCGAATTGAATTTCGTCTCCAAGAGTATGTAATAAAGCAGTTTCTATATATGGAGGATTGCTGACAATAATGTCAATATCTCCTTCTATTCCATCCAGTAAGTTGCATTCCTTATAAAGGTTTATGTTAGAAATTCCATTAAGGCAGGCGTTTTGCCTGGCAATCATCAGGCATTTGCTAGATATATCTGTAACCTCCACCTGAGCCTCAGGAATATTTTTCGCCAATGCAATAGAAATTGCGCCACTTCCGACGCACGGCTCTACTATTCTTAGTTTTCTATAACGTGACTTCAATGACAGAACAATATCGACTATAAGCTCTGTTTCAGGCCTAGGTATAAATACCCCTTCCTGTACCATGAAATTCAAACCATAGAATTCTCTAAATCCGCTGATGTAGGCCCAAGGCTCACCATTTAAGAGTCGTGTTAAATCATTTTCCATAGAATAAAATTCCTCAGGGCTTAGACGGTCATTATATCTTGTATATATAGATGCCCGGTCTAAAGACAATGTCTTCATCACGATCAATTCAGACTGAAGGCGTGGTTCCTGTATGGACTGGGCATCTAGAGATGCTTGCAGTTTAGCGATCATCTCTGCAATGGTCATTTTACGCTTCGCTTAGCCTCTTGGCCTGCTCTTGTTGCAGCATTTCATTGATAAAGCCGTCTAAATCACCCAGTAGGATTTTGTCTAGATTGTGGTTGGTAATCCCGACCCTATGGTCTGTAACGCGATTTTGAGGGAAATTGTATGTTCTGATCTTTTCAGACCTATCACCACTACCAACTTGTGATTTTCTGGATTGAGCTGTTTCTTCTTGTTGTTTGGAAACGGCTAGATCTAATAGCCTAGTCCTCAAAACTGACATAGCTCTGTCCTTGTTTTTCAGCTGGGATCTTTCATCTTGGCAAGTTGATACAATGCCAGTAGGGATATGAGTGATTCGTACTGCTGTAGCTACTTTCTGTACGTTCTGGCCACCATGTCCTCCTGAATGAAATATGTCTATCCTCAACTCATTTGCATCTATCTCTATTTCAACATCTTCAGCTTCTGGCAATACAGCAACAGTTGCAGCAGAAGTATGGATACGGCCGGAAGTTTCGGTTGTGGGTACTCTCTGTACCCTGTGACCTCCACTTTCATGTTTTAACCTGCTGAAGGCACCCATTCCCTTTACACCAAATACAACTTCTTTGAATCCACCTATACCGGTTGGACTTGCATCTATGATATCTACTAGCCATCCATTATTCTGGGCATATCTGGAGTACATCCTGTAGAGATCGCCTGCGAAAAGAGCGGCTTCGTCACCACCTGTTCCAGCACGTATCTCCATTATCACGCTTTTCTCATCGTTTAAATCTTTTGGTAGCACCTCTAACCTCAAGTCAGTTTCCAGTTGTTCGATGGATTTCTCTAGCAGTGTTATTTCTTCATATGCCAAAGCTTTCAATTCTTGGTCAGATGTTTCCTCTACAACACTTTGGGCATCCTGCAAGTCTCTTTGTGCCTGCATGAAAGCGTCAAACAGTCGAACCAACTTTTCTAACATGGATCTTTCTTTGGAAAGTGTTTGAAGCCGCGCAGGATCAGTAAAGACTTCTTCTTTAGTCAGTAAGTCTTCTATTTCGTAGAATCGACTTTTCCCAGCTTCTAATCTCTCTAGCACTATTGTCACATCCAATCAATAAACGTAATGCCTTAGTCTATGGAGTCTATATTATTCAAGTTTCTCAACATCTTCAACGATTTTACAATATTATGTTAAGTTGAATCTACCAATGGTCACTGATAAACTGTTTTTAGACCAGTCGCATACTTAGAATCTGGTCTTTTGGTCGTTGGAGCAAAAATGCATTTTGATAAACTTCTAGAATTTATGGACCATAGTGAGTTAATCGATATTGTCGATAAACGGACTGTTAACAGTGATTTACATGTGCTTAAACCGGCTTTCTCTTACTGGTTAAGTTCGTTTACAAAACAAGCCAAAAGAAACTCCTTGGTAATAACTCATAACCAAGAACGTGCATTGGATCTATATAATAATTTGCTCGAATGGTGTGGAAACATTGCGCAGATATATCTATTACCAGAAAATGACTACTTGCCATTTGAACGTCAAATGAATAACTATATATCAACTCACAAACGGATAGAGTGCTTAGATGCAGTCAGTAGGTCATCTTTTGCGTATCAAAAAGGCTCTCTTCCTGTTGTGATAATAGCATCGATTGCTTCTGCAACCCAAAAAACTATTAGCTCAAGTCAATTCCGATCTTCAGTTATAGATTTGAGTGTTAGTCAATCAATAGATATCGCTGGCTTTGTCCATAAATGTTTGTCTATGGGATACGAAAACCACTTCAATATTGAAATGCCAGGGTCAATCTCTAGGCGAGGAGGAATAGTAGATGTGTTCTCTCCAGGCATGGAATCACCGGTACGTATTGAATTTCTGGGAAACAACGTTGAAAGTATGAGATTGTTTGACGTGCAAACACAAAAATCCTTGGAAACTGTTGGTAACTGCAGAATTCTTCCTGCAAAAGAATGGGTACCCCAATTTATTGATAAAAGAGAAGCCGAAGAATTCTGCTCGCTTATCGATTTCTCTAATTGTAATCTTGAAATACAAGAGGCATTCAATCAGGACTTAATCAGTATAGTCTCAGGCCATCCTGTTCAAAATAGCGTCATGTACAATGGTGCATTTTGCAAGGAGTCAATTCTGAATTTCCTGTCTGGGGATTCAATACTGTTGTTTGAGCAGCAAGACGAGATAGCAACAGAAGCAAAGAACTTGGATGAGCACGAGAACAAAATTAGAGTCAATAAAGAAAAACGCGGCTTAATCCCATTTAATCTTCCTTCTGCAAGAATATCCTGGGATGAATTCCTGTATTCTGCCGATGATGGTGAGACCAGACTTAACATTGAACATTGGCAGAACGATGTTACTCAAAAATCTGAAGTGATTGAACGAGAATATCAGTTTGAATTCTGTAAGGATTACAATGGAAAATTCGAGTCTCTAATAGAAGATATACTGTCTTGGCGTAAAAACAACGAGAAGACCGTATTAATCTCGAAACATTCCAAAAGATTGGAGGAATTACTATCTATTCATAAGATTCCAATTTCCACCGATGACATCGCTCAGACGAGTGTTGCAATCCTTTCGGGTTCGATTGATGGCGGGTGGGATTTATCAACAAACGGCAAAAAGTTTCATGTGATTACTGATAAAGAGCTTACGGGATATGTCAAGGAAAGACCCAAAGAGAAATTGTCACAGATTCAACAACAATCATTTTTGTCGGAGTTAGAAATCGATGGTCATCTGGTGCATATTGACCATGGTATTGGAATATTTAGAGGAATAATGTTTCTGGAAGAGGGAAACTCTAAAAAGGAGTACTTGGAACTTGAATACGCTGAAAAAGACAAATTATACGTCCCTACTGATCAATTAGACAGAGTAACAAGATACATAGCACCTGGAAACCGCACTCCTTCGTTAACAAGACTTGGAAGCCAGGAATGGCATCGTATAAAAGAAAGGGCAACTGAATCTACTTTTCAATTAGCTCAACAATTACTCTCAATTTACAAATCAAGAGAAACTGAAAAAGGGATTCAATTTTCAATCGACACTCCATGGCAATTAGAAATGGAGGATTTCTTTGTACATACAGAAACCGAGGATCAACTAAGAAGTATAAAACAAGTAAAGTCTGACATGGAAAACTCAAAACCTATGGATAGATTGGTATGTGGTGACGTAGGATATGGGAAAACAGAGGTTGCTATAAGAGCTATTTTTAAGGCTATTATGGACGGATTGCAGGTAGCTTTCTTGGCTCCCACAACTGTGCTAGCACAACAACATTATGAAACTCTAAAAAAGAGATTCGCTCCTTATCCAATTAATGTGGAGGTTTTGAGCAGATTCAAAACTCACAAAGACCAAAAACAGATTCTATCTGATATTGCCAATGGAGCAATTGATGTTTGTATTGGAACACACAGACTGCTCCAAAATG
>CAYUCO010000105.1:0-2934 GCA_964443385.1 uncultured Dehalococcoidia bacterium
TGACCCTGAGTCACTTGTGGTAATGAGATTTCTAGCTTATCCATTTGTACATTTTAGCAGAAGCAATCAGAAAGAATAATTAGTGTAAAGCAAATGGCTATATGTCCAATAGACAGGGCCTATAGGATTTCCTTTTTTTGAAAAACCAGCGTGTAAGATATTGCCAGAATCACTGTTGATAATAACAATATTATCACCGCATTCAAAACATGATATGAACCAGCCATTATAATCCCGTCTTCTCTCCACATATTGATGAGTGCCCATTGGAAATGTGACAAGAATAAAGTTAGAAATGTAATCCCGGCTAAAACAAATCCCTTTTTCCCCGCTTTAAGGAAAAATGCCAAAATTACAAAAGGCATTGGGAGTAAACCTAATATGTCAGCTATAGCCTTGTGCCAATCTGATGAACCTCCACTCATTACACTGTACCCAGCAGAATAAAACTGAGTAATTATCAAAATCAAGAAGGCTAGTGCAAAAATAAAAAAGCCGTACCGGAAAAATTTATACACTGTTACCTCCAGTTATATATACTAACCGACCTGATAATTCATCCGTCATATCGGCCCTCCATGCCATTTGTTCATTAATCTGTTTCTTGATTATAAATCTTAACCCCTACAGACCGCTACACGTGATACAATCTACAAATTGAACATAACGCTTTTGATCTACGCGACGTAGATATTATATGGACCGAGGATGTTCGGATTGGTCTATACGGACACCCATATGAATCCACAGTACAATGGAACAAAAAATTGCCAACCAAAGTACTAAGGATGCATTAGATTTTCTCAAAAGTCTGGGTTTTTGATATGGATTGGATCATCATTTATAAACAGACCGAATAATTAAAGTGAATTGCAATTGGAATTTTAGAACAACCTAAATAGGAGATTGATATGGAATTTGTAATAATTTTGTTGATTGCCTTAGGATTACTAGTCTTGAGTATTAAAATCATTCCACAACAACAAATGGGTGTAGTGGAACGACTAGGTAAGTTCAACAGAGTAATAGGCCCTGGATTGAACTTCGTAATCCCAATAATTGAAGGGGTGGCTGGCAGAGAATCTATACGTGTAAGGCAACTGGATGTGCCGGTGGAGACGAAAACTAAAGATAATGTCTTTGTTAATCTTGGAGTGTCAGTTCAATTTATAGCCGTATCTGAAAAGATATTCGATGCTTTTTACAGGCTAACGGATGTGGAAATGCAAATAACATCTTATGTCTATGATGTAGTCCGAGGTGAAGTTCCAAAGAAGACTTTGGATGAAGTGTTCGAAACCAAAGAGGATCTTGCTCAAATCATTAAATCAGATCTATCAGATTCAATGGATGATTTCGGGTATGCCATTATAAAATCTCTTATTACTGACATTGACCCTGCCCCAAATGTGAAAGCAGCGATGAATCAAATCAATGCAACCGCTAGGCTCCTGGTTGCTGCAGAAAATGAAGCTGAGGCTGATAAAATAAGGCAAGTAAAAAGTGCGGAGGCTGAAGCAGAATCTAAGAAATTGCAAGGCGAAGGAATAGCTCAACAAAGAGCAGCTATCATAGAAGGGTTCAAAGATTCTATAAACGACCTTAAACAGGTTACGGGCTCTGAAGTAGAAACACAGGATGTTATGAACATGGTTATGATGGTTCAGTATTTTGATGCATTGAGAGATATAGGAACTTCCGGTCAGAATAATGCTGTTCTTATACCTTACGGCGCTGGTGGGTCTAATCAAATATTCCAACAAATGACTCAGGCAATGATAACTTCAGAACAAGTAAGAAGAGTCACCGAAGAAAACCCATCAAAGCCAACAGATTTGGAATCTGAGACACGTAATACTGATTCTACTGATATCTCTTGAATAGGTCTTATTTAAAATGGATGTAATTTGGCTAGGATTAAGAGCTATCGGGTTATTATTTATTTTCTTTTGTTGCGTTACATATGCACGTTATAAAAGTGCCACCTTATCCAATTGGTGGGAAGCTTATATCATTGGATTGTTTTACTGGTTCATAGTTGTCCTTATAGGTTATGGAATATTAGCATTAGTTAAATACGTCTTTTGACAGAAATTAATTGATTGCCACTCAAGTATGCGTCCAACTATAATGTCACGATTGCTAAACAGCCATTACCATATAAGCCTAGGAGATTGAAAAATGAAAGTTCTATACCATGCTGGATGTGATGACGGATTTGGAGCTGCCTACGCTATCTGGCTTAAATATGGATACAAAGCGAAATATATTCCAGTGCAGTATGGACAGGATTTCCCGGAAGTCTCTCCAGGAGAGACTGTTTTTGTGGTGGACTTTTCGTATCCAAGAGATGTTCTGCAGGACATTGCAAATCGGTGCAAACTCGTTGTACTAGATCATCATAAGACTGCAATGGATGACCTTGCAGATTTACCATTCGCACACTTTGACATGAATAAATCTGGTGCTGTATTGGCATGGGAATATTTCCACCCCAATAGACCCATTCCAGTTTTATTGAAATACGTACAAGACTATGACCTGTGGACTAAAGAACTTATTAATACTGAGGAGAACAAAGCTTGGAGAGGGTCGTTTAATAGGACATTCGAACGTTGGCAAACCATGGATCTGATTGTATCTCGTGGCGACACATGGAAAGCTGAAGGAGAAGCAATATTACGGTCTGAAAAGATGCATATCCAACGGCGAGTGGCACAGGCATTTGAAGTAACAATTGATACGCACGTAGTGCTTGCAGTAAACGAGACGCAATATTTTAGCGAAGTTGCCGGTGAACTGGCCAAGAATACTCGATACCCTTTTGGAGCATGCTTCTTTATGCGATCTGACGGTCTCAAGATATGGAGTTTACGATCGGATAGAAATTTAGGAGATTTCGACGTGAGTGAAGTGGCCAAGTTAAGAGGGGGC
>CAYUCO010000106.1:0-2577 GCA_964443385.1 uncultured Dehalococcoidia bacterium
ATCTTTGGTGAGGCTACTCAAGTTTTGACTAATAGCCAAAATGTTAAACCTACAGTTTTGAATTCCGCAGGATTTACATTCAAATTCCAAACATTGTCTGAAGCATTGAACAATGAATTTCAAGATACAAACATAAACATACAAAAATACCAAAGAGATAATACTGACACGGATCAACATAAGAACCCTTATCGCATAAAAGAAAGAGGGCAATATCAATTGACTTCTGACATGGTCCTCAGTCGAGATTCCGACACATTATTTGCATTTTTTTCTTCACCTCTGAATCTTGGATTATTGACTCCTGGCTGGATGGATTTTCGAATAACAGAGATACCTAATCAAATCGAATCTGGTTCGTATATACGATATAGAATAGGATTATGGTTCATAGGCCTACACTGGGTCACCAAGATAGTTACATGGGCACCTAATAACCTGTTTATAGACAACCAAGAAAAAGGTCCATACGGTTTATGGTGGCACGAACATCTTATTATAGATAACCATGACGGCACAGTCACAATGAGGGACAGGGTTATATACAGAATACCGTTCTGGATATTCGGTCGAATAGCGCACAAACTTTTCGTAAAAAATACTTTGATGAGAATATTCAGATTCAGAAAACAAATGATAAATCTAAGGTTCTAATTTATATTAAATATTAAAAACCCAACCCCTATAAATCTGAACGAATTGCCAGTTAGATAAGAGGTTAACAATTGTCTTGGTTAGTAATAGCTTTACTAGGATCAATAATTGGCGCGGCCATACACATAGTAGATAAAACGGTACTAGAACATTACGTAAAAACGTACGTCAGTTTTCTCTTAATAATAGCAATATTCCAAGGTCTTATAGGATTCCTTTTAATAGGATGCTTTGCTTGGACAGAAACCCTCAACGTTTATTCTTGTGCTATAGCAGTATTATCTGGTTCAATATTAGGGTTCAGTGGAGTCTTGTTCCTCAGGACCCTCAGCACACAAGAAGTATCCCGCGCTGTACCAGTCTTACAAACTGCTCCAATTTTCGCAGCATTCCTTGGCCTGCTATTTTTAGGAGAGCATCTAGATAACGTCCAGTGGATGGCCATCCTTGTAACTGCAACAGGGGCTATATTGTTATCTATAAGAAAATCTGAAGGTTCAAATATAACCTTCCAGAAATCCTTGTTGATACTATTGATAGCTAGTTGTGCTCAAGGCTTAGCTAGAGTTACTGGCAAAATACCGCTTGAAGAGCTATCTATACCAATGACTCATGGGTTCCAAAGTCTAGGCCTGAGCTCTGTAATGCTGATTTTCTCAGTGTTCAACGAATCTGCCAGAAAAGATGTAATAAACATGTGGGTGTTTCACAAAAGAAGATTGGCACTTGTTGCGACAAGTGAAATCGGATTTGTAACCGCTTCATTTATTCTTTTCCTCTGGGCTATCTCCTTAAGCCCAGTGGGCTTAGTAACTGCTGTATACGCTACAAGGTCAGTGTTTCTTTTAGCATATAGCACATTCCTAACATTAATATTTGGTAACCTTTTAAGAGAAGATATAAGCTTCAAAGCGATCTCCATAAAGGTAATATCTGTTACACTCATAGTCTCAGGAGTAATATTAATTTCAGTGGAATAATAATTAAATGGCTAAAAGATACTTCACACTACTAGAAGCTCAATCCTTGGTACCATGGCTGGATAATGCTTTCGAATCCATAAGTAATTATCTGTCAAAGAATGAGATATCCAAAACTTTGCTAGAAGAACAAGTACATAAACTCCGATCAAATGGCAACTCCAAAACGGAAGAAAATGTCCAAAGAATGGAGAATGAATCAACAAATGTCAAAAAGGACATAGATAAGATCCTGACCGAAATAAATGACGAAGGTATATTAATTAAACGAATCGATACTGCTCTAGTAGATTTCCCTTATTTATTAGAAGATGGGAAAGAGATCTATCTGTGCTGGATGCAAGGAGAGCAAGAAATTGCATTTTGGCATGAGATCGAAACTGGTTTTTCTGGTAGAAGGCCTATAAACGAACTCTAGTCGTCCTAATGTCTCTTAGGTGGGTTGCAAAACCAAAATACAACCACTGAAAGTACGGTGACTAATAAAAATACGGTGACGGCTTCTGTATAATTGCCATCTCGGTCAAAGACCCAGCCTGCATAAACCGGACCAACAACTGCCCCGCCGGAATAAAACAAACCCATCACGCCTCTGAGTGTAGCAAATCTGGCGCGTCCGAAGTAATCTCCGACTATAGCCCAGTTTAGAATTCCTGCGCCGTAAGCAGCAGCCCACAAAACAATAAATAGGTACAACTCAAATATCGTATCTGCGCTCATCAAAACAATCAATGCCGCAACTTGAAGAATCAATACCACCGATACAACTTTATTTTTGGGAAACCTGTCTCCAATGACACCGACCACCAACCTACCAGGTATACTCAACAATACTAACAATCCTATCGCTGCCCCAGCTTTTGTGGTACTCATTCCTTGGGCTTCTAAAATAGGAGAAAGATGAACCATTACAGCAGTATGAGAAGTAAATCTCAGAGTTATA
>CAYUCO010000107.1:0-2568 GCA_964443385.1 uncultured Dehalococcoidia bacterium
TTAAGCATATCTTGGACTAACAAGCTTTGAGAGTGAAGAATTTCTTGTGCTCCAAACCAAGCTGCCACACTCCGGGTATCTTCCATTCTGAGTAGTAACCTCCCAAGCATGTAGTTTATGGCTTTTGTCATCTCTCGATCACTAACATTATCTTTAACATTACTAAATTCATCTAAGATAGATTGAGTTGCTTTTATAGCGTTGTTTGGATCCACACCTGCATATGCTATGAAAGAACCGCAGTCATGTAGATGACTAGTTGTAGTGTGGACATCGTAGACTAATCCCTCTATTTCCCTTAGGCGGATGAACAAACGGCTACTCATTCCCTCTCCCATTATGGTATTTAGTACGTCGAGGGAGTTTCTTTCTTGATGGTCATAGGGTAATCCCTTAAACCCTAAACAAAGATGAGCCTGCTCACTTTGATGAGTAATTAAACCAATCAACGGGTTAACCTGCAAGTCGCTAGCAGGATAATATTCTTCCGGCTTATTGCTACGCCAACCCTCAAAGGTTTTGGATATAGTATCGATTACATATTCATGTTCGATATTTCCTGCAACACTTACAACAACATTCTTCGTAGTATATTGTCTTTGCATATAATTGATAATCATATCTTTATCTATGTTGGACACAGATTCTCTGGTTCCTCCTACATCTCTGCCTAGTTGTTGATTTGGCCACATGATTTCGTCTATCAGTAATTCAACTCGGTAACTAGGGATATCGTATGTCATAGAAAGTTCTTCTAATATAACCTGACGTTCTTTTTCAATCTCGGCGTCTTCAAGGATAGGATCGCGTATGAAATCTGAAAGTACATCTAGGGCTAATGCGAAGTCTTTGGCGGGAACCTTACACCAGTAAGTAGTTAGTTCTCTGTCAGTTGCAGCGTTGAGAACACCCCCGACACCCTCGATAGCTTCACTTATGTCTCGAGCGGTTGGATATTTTGCAGAACCCTTAAATAGTATGTGTTCTAGGAAGTGAGATATGCCAGATTCTTGAGAAGATTCATGCCTCGAACCAGTCCCTATATAGAACATTATACTGACAGATTCCGTATATGGCATTTTATTGGTGATAATCCTGAGACCGTTATCTGTAATAGTTTTCTTGAACATTGTATTTTTATGCCTTAATAAAACAACTTATAAATTTTTATGGATCACACTCAGGTTCAGAGATAGTTGTGATTTGCAGTTTGTAGTTCTTTTTAACCGATACCAAGCCATTCCTCTGATGGCATTCTGGCCATCAGATCTGACACGGCTTCAGTGGGCGTTATATTGCCCAGTAGAATTTGATTTATAGAATTTGTTACAGGCATAGAAACACCAAGATTGTAAGCCAAATTGACTGCGCTAGCAGTAGCATTCACACCTTCCACGACGTTTTCCATTGAAGATAGTATTTTAACCGCACTGTCACCCTTGCCGATTTTTTCACCAAAATACCGATTGCGACTTAATGGACTGTAACATGTAGCTACCAAATCTCCTAAACCAGCTAGTCCGGAAAAGGTTAGGTGTTTCGCTCCTAAAGCCACACCAAGTCTTGTTATTTCAACAAGTCCTCTATTTATGAAAGCTGATTTGCTATTGTTACCGTAGCCTAAACCATCACTTATGCCGGCCCCAATTGCTATTATGTTTTTTAGGGATCCTCCTAACTCTACTCCTACAACGTCATCACTTGTATATACCCTAAAAGTCTCTGAATTAAAAAGACCCTGTATTCTCAGGGCAACTTCTTTATTGCTGGAAGCCACTATTGTGGAAGCTGGCATGTCCAGCGATATTTCCTTTGCTAAGTTAGGACCTGACAGAACAGCTAATTTATTCTTCAACGTCAATGGTAATTCATCGTCAAGAATTTCTGTCATTCTTTGGTTTGAAGTGACTTCCAGCCCCTTAGTGGCACTTAATATTACGCATTGGTTTGGCAAATATGGAATGACGGATATTACATTTTCCCTAAATGTGTTTGAAGGGACTGCTATGACCAGCATATCTATATTCATGAGTGCATCTTTGTAAGAACTAGTGGCAGTTAGTTCATCCGGAAATGAAATGCCGGGTAGAAATCTGCTATTTTGACGTTCTTTATTAAGGGTTATAGCTTCTTCTTCTGTACGGCAACAAAGGAGTACCTCCGAGGTCTTAGCGAGTATTGTCGCTAATGTTGTTCCCCAACTGGTTGTGCCTATTACTGCTGTTTTTGTCACTGTTTCACTGCACCTTATTATACTCTAGAGATTATACACATCAGATTCAACCTTGTTATTTTTCGGTAGCGATTGAGACTCCGATTTTTCTTTCTGTCCCTTTTAGTAGCCTTATAATATTTTCTTTATGCTTGATTATTATAATTGGTGACCCCACTGCAGGGTATAATATGTGTTCAAATGAAATTATATCACCAGGAATAACTGCCGTATTGAAGATGTATAGTGTACACATTACAAATAGAGCTGAGGACGCTCCTATTATGGAAGCCAAAGACATATATCTTGATATCATTATTACGGGTATGCTAATTAAAAGCACTATTATCCCTACA
>CAYUCO010000108.1:0-3995 GCA_964443385.1 uncultured Dehalococcoidia bacterium
CTACTTCATTTTCTTCATCTATAACTTCATCATTTTCTTCCTCAACAACTTCTGCAGGAGCCTCATCAACATCTTCTGCAGGTGCTTCTTCAACATCTTCTGCAGGTGCTTCATCAACATCTTCTGCAGGTGCTTCATCAACAACTTCTGCAGGCGCCTTATCGGCGGTTTCTGCAGGTACCTCAGGGATTGAATCAACGCTCAACAGAAGGTGTCTCAAGATATCTTCGCTGATTATTAAACTAGATTCTAAGTCTTTTGTGCTATCTGGTTCTATTTCCAGATGAGTTAATATATAGTTACCTTCCCGGAAATTATTTATAGGATAGGCCAATTTTCTCAATCTTCCCCACCTAGATTGATCTATAATATTACCTCCATGATTATTAACATAATCATTAACCCGAGCTACGGTTGCATCAACAGCCTCATCGTCTAATCTCGGTGATACAACCATCATCAATTCGTAGTATTTCAATTTTCTCTCCTGGCTCAAGGCCACATCGTTTATTTCACAGGCGCAATCTACCAATTATAGCACTGTGCGTGTAAGGCTACAAGCAAATGGACTAGTTGTCTATCCCTGGGACTCCGAACTTCGAAGTTATATGTTTAACTTCCTCACTAATTTCTGATTCTATTTGTTTATTACCTATATTTGATATTGTTCGAACTATCAATTTTGCAATTGCCAGCATTTCATCAGCGCCAAAACCTCTACTGGTTAACGAAGGAGTTCCCAATCTGAGTCCACTAGTGATTCTTGGTGGTTTTTCATCAAAAGGAATCGCGTTTTTGTTCACCGTGATGTTGACGTTACTGAGTGCATCTTCAGCCTGCTGTCCAGTTATACCAATTGGTGTAAGATCCAATAAAACCAAATGATTATCCGTACCTCCAGAAACTACTCTGATTCCTCCATCGTGCAATCCAGTAGCTAATGCCTGGGCATTAGCTACTACAGAATATTGATAATCCCTAAAGGATTCGGACATTGCCTCTTTGAAAGCTACTGCTTTAGCAGCTATTGCATGCATTAAGGGCCCCCCCTGTGTTTGAGGGAAAACAGATCTATCTATACTTTTTCCCATTTCATATTTCGATAAGATCATAGCCCCTCTAGGACCTCTGAGAGTTTTGTGGGTTGTAGAAGTAACAACGTCGGCATGAGGAAACGGTGACGGATGAACACCTGCAGCAATTAAACCGGAAATATGGGCCATATCTACCATCAGTGTAGCTCCTACTTTTTTGGCTATCTCAGCAAATCGCTCAAAATCTATTATTCTGGGATATGCAGTATATCCCGCAACTATCAGTTTTGGTGAATTCTCATGAGCGAGGCGTTCTACTTGGTCAAAGTCTATGTATTCTGTTTCTCTGTCTACCCCATATCCAACAAAATTGTATAATTTTCCTGAGAAATTAACAGGACTCCCATGAGTTAAATGTCCTCCATGATCCAGTCTCATGCCCAATACCGTATCCCCTGGTTGTAGTATGGAAAAGTAAGCAGCCATATTTGCCTGTGCGCCACTATGTGGTTGGACGTTGGCATATTCAGATCCAAATAGCAACTTTGCTCTGTCTATTGCTAGTTGTTCCACCACATCCATAAATTCACATCCACCATAATAACGACGACCCGGATATCCTTCCGCATATTTATTGGTTAGATGTGATCCTTGTGCCTCGAGTACAGCCTTACTGGCATAATTTTCTGATGCAATTAAACCTATGTTTTCCCTCTGCCTTATAGCCTCGTTGTTTATGGCCTGACTAATTTCGGGATCAATTGACTGTAATTCACTCATTGTAGCTATTTCTCCTAAATTGACTAACAGATAGTTTAGAGATGGCAATATATGCTGTCAACGCAAGACGGCATCTTGAACTGCATATAAAACTGTTTGCGTAATTATGCTACTATCAACAACACAACACCGTTAAAAGTGACTAATACATTGATTAAGGCTATATTTTTCGATTTTTATAACACCATTGGTAAATTTGATCCTAGCAGGGAACAATTGCAGATGGTCGCATGTCGTTCATTTGGTATAAATGTTACTCAACAGGGCATAATCAAGGGATATGCTAACGCTGATTCCTACATGGCTAAACAAGTTTCAGTACGACCATTACGAGACATGAATCCGGAAGAGTTTGACGATTTCTTCGCCGAATATCAGTCTTTGATTCTGAAAGGTTCCGGTTTTACCGTTGATAAAAACATCGCGTTGAAAATAGCGTCCAAACTTCGGAGTTTACCTAAAGGGTTTAGTTTATTCGAGGATGTCTTGCCAGTTTTAGCGGAACTTAAACAGTCAGGGTTGAAGTTAGGATTACTGTCAAACAATGAAGGGGATATAGATGAGCTTTCTAATAGATTAGGCTTGCATTGTTTAATGAACGTGGTGATTAATGCTGAACAAGTAGGCAGGGGTAAACCTTATCCAGAAATATTTCTTGAAGCCATGTCTAGAGCTGATGTCAAACCTAATGAGTCAGTCTATATCGGCGATCAATATGAAACAGACATCAGGGGGTCCAGAGATGTAGGGATGATTCCTGTGCTTATAGATCGTGACATAAATTATCCAGATTATAATTCATCTCCTAGGATAGAGACTATGTACGGAATCTCTGAATTGCTTAAGATATGGCAGTCAGGGTAATTGCTAAGTAATAAAAGTCGCTATTTCAAAGTGTCGGTGAAGTGTTTGAAAGACGACAGTTTTTCCATCACCTGAGTAAGTTCAGTTTGCCAATTCTTGGATATCTTTAGACGAATCTGTGCATTTCCTACTAGGGCTAATCCATTCAATTGTCTTTGCAAAAGAATCCTTGCCCCTTCTATAGGATTGTTCATCTGTACAATGGTATTGCTACCTTGTTGAGAGATTGAACGAACATTAGACTGTATAGCCAATATCCTAATAGTCACTACGTAAATCAAATTCAAAAGCTCATTTGGTATTTCACCAAATCTATCTATTAATTCTCTAGACATATCCTCTAATTCATTTGGAGACAAATCCCTTGATAATCTTTGGTATACATCTAGTCTCGTTGCGACATCTGCAATATAGCTATCTGGTATATAGCAAGGTAAAGGAAGAGTAACTTTTACTCCATTACCTGTATTAAGGTCGTCAGTTTTATACTCAGATGATTCTATCTTCAAGTTATGGACAGTGTCCGCTAGGATTTGAGAGTAAAGTTCATATCCTATGGCGTTGATGTGGCCACTTTGTTCTGATCCTAGAATGTTACCGGCTCCGCGGATTTCTAAATCCTTCATTGCAATTCTGAATCCTGAACCTAGTTCCGTAGCCGATAATATGGTCTGTAATCGCTTTTCAGCCACAGATGATAATTGGTAGGAGGGGGGGATCAGTAAATATGTATACGCCTGATTCGAACTTCGACCAACTCTACCTCTAAGTTGGTAAAGTTGACTCAATCCAAATGTATCTGCTCTCTCAACGATAAGAGTGTTTACGTTTGGCATATCCAAGCCTGCTTCTATTATAGTTGTGCAAACTAATATGTCAGTTTCTTTTCTAGCAAAACGCTCCATGGCAGTAGCTAGATCGTTTTCAGACATTTGTCCATGAGCAACCGTGATTTTAGCTTCTGGTATCAGGCGGGACAACTTTTCAGCAGTCCGGTTTATGGTTTGAACTTTATTGTGCAAGAAGAAAATTTGCCCTCCTCGATCTATTTCTCGATATACTGCTTGCTTAATCAGTTCATCATCGTATGCTGACACATAGGTGTTTATAGACAGTCTCTCACTCGGAGGGGTTTCTATAGTACTCATATCTTTTATGCCAGTTAAGGCCATGTGTAATGTTCTAGGAATAGGAGTAGCGGTCAGAGTCAGCAAATCAGCATTACTCCCTAAAGCTCTCAGTTTCTCTTTGTGTGATACTCCAAAGCGTTGCTCTTCATCAACTACTATCAATCCTAAATTCTTAAAATCCACATCA
>CAYUCO010000109.1:0-12406 GCA_964443385.1 uncultured Dehalococcoidia bacterium
TGGGGATTACGGCGTTGGTATGACATTCTTGCCTCCAGAAGAAGAGAATCAAAAAGAAAGTCAGGCACTAATAGAAAATATTGTAACTCAAGAAGGTCTAAGCTTCCTTGGTTGGAGGAATGTTCCTACAGATAACACTGGTATTGGTTATGTGGCAACTAACTCTCAACCTGCCATAAAGCAATTTTTTGTAGGAAAAGGAATTGATATTAAAGATTCATTTCATTTCGAGTTTAAACTGTATGTGATAAGAAAAGTCCTAGAAAATATTATATCGGCACGTGACGCTGATATTCAGGAACATTTTTATATACCTAGTTTGTCTTCCAATAAGCTGGTATATAAGGGACTTTTAATTGGCACACAATTAAAGGGTTTTTTTCCGGATTTGTCAGATCCAGATGTTGAGACTGCTTTTGCAATGGTGCATGCTAGATTCAGCACAAATACAATGGGATCGTGGAGATTGGCACACCCGTATAGGTTAGTTTGTCATAACGGAGAAATTAACACCTTGCGTGGTAATGTGAATTGGATGACCGCACGAGAATCTATGATGTCGTCAGAGTTATTTCAGGAAGATTTACAGAAATTGTTTCCTATTATCACGCCAGGCGCCAGTGATACCGCTTCTTTTGATAATACTCTTGAGTTGTTATTAGCAACAGGTCGCACCTTGCCACATGCCTTGATGATGATGATTCCTGAGGCCACTGGTGAGCATGTTGAAATGACTAAAGATAAAAGAGATTTTTATGAGTATCACTCCTGCCTCATGGAAGCTTGGGATGGACCTGCTTTGATCGCTGCTACAGATGGAAATAGTATAGGAGTGGTGTTAGACAGGAATGGGTTGAGACCATTCAGGTATGTTGTTACAAAAGATGATGTTCTTGTAATGGCATCCGAGGTGGGAGTGCTAGATATTGACCCCAAGGATGTGAAAATAAAAGATAGGATACAACCAGGGAGAATGTTTCTGTTGGATACAAAAGAAGGGCGAATCATAGAAGATGAGGAACTCAAACAAAATCTCTCAACACGCATGCCATATGGCGATTGGTTAGATCAGCAAAAAGTCACATTGGATGACTTGGAAGAACCCACAAATCTGCCTGAGATCACCCAGAGTAACCTTCAAGGATTAAAGAGGGCGTTCGGATATACTCTAGAGGATTTGGAAATGATAATGGAACCTATGGCTCTAAACGGTACTGAACCGATAGGGTCCATGGGTAATGACACTCCTTTAGCAGTTCTATCGGATAAACCGCAGTTAATGTTTAATTATTTCAAACAACTTTTCGCTCAGGTTTCCAATCCACCGCTGGATGCCATACGGGAGGAATTAGTGACTTCTCTTGAAGCGTTTATTGGGTCTGAGCAAAATTTATTTGAAGAAACTTCATGGCATTGCAGGCAATTAAAGATTATACAGCCAATATTGACTAATCAGGATATTCAGAAGATCAAAAATATATCAAATGAGGGTTTTAAGACTAGTACTTGTAGCACTTTGTTTGACACAACTCAGGGTGATGGTGCTTTGAAATCTGCGCTGGACAATTTATGCATTGAAGCATCAAAGGCAGTGGATTCTGGTAGTAACATAATCATTTTGTCTGATAGGGGAGTGGATGCAACATTAGCGCCCATGCCAATTTTATTGGCTACATCAGCAGTTCATCACAGTTTAATAAAAAATGGTAAGCGGACTAAAGTTGGTATCGTTATTGAATCTGGTGAACCAAGAGAAGTGATGCATTTTGCCTTGCTGATTGGTTATGGTGCTGGAGCTATAAACCCATATTTAGCATTGGAAATAATAAATGAACAATCTGCAAGTGGACTCATGTTGGAATCAATTGAGTCAAAGAAAGCAGAAAAGAATTTTATTAAAGCTTGTGGCAAAGGAGTCCTTAAAGTTATGTCCAAAATGGGCATATCTACAGTTCAGAGTTACAGGGGAGCTCAAATTTTTGAGGCCATAGGGTTAAATCAAGATTTAATTGATCAATACTTCTGTTGGACTCCATCTAGAGTTGGAGGTATAGATCTAGACGTAATTGAAAAGGAATCAAGGCAAAGGCATGAATCAGGTTACAGAAATGAATTTGTGGCTGGTAGTATGGACTTGGATCAAGGCGGCATATACCAATGGCGTAGGGATGGGGAATATCACATGTATAATCCCGATACCATATCGTTGTTGCAGCAGTCTACTCGAACTAATGACTACTCAACATACAGGAGATTTGCGGACCTCATAGATAAAGAGGATAGAGAGTCAGCTACATTGAGAGGACTGTTGGACTTTAAGAAAATTGAACCGATACCTATAGAAAATGTAGAGCCAGTGTCAGAAATAGTTAAACGATTTGCGACTGGAGCTATTTCTCTTGGTGCTATTAGTCGAGAAGCTCACGAAACATTGGCCTTGGCTGCTAACAGCATAGGGGCTAAGAGTAATACAGGGGAAGGTGGAGAGGATTATCGAAGATTTTCCTTAGATGATCAAGGACAATCTAGGAATAGCGCTATAAAACAGGTTGCTTCTGGTAGATTTGGTGTTACCACCAACTATCTAGTTAATGCCTCAGATCTACAAATAAAGATGGCTCAGGGATCTAAGCCTGGTGAAGGCGGTCAATTACCAGGGCACAAGGTTGATGATTACATTGGATGGATTAGACATACCACACCTGGTGTTGCACTGATATCGCCGCCACCTCACCATGATATTTATTCCATAGAAGATTTGGCTCAGTTAATACACGATTTAAAAAATGTTAATCCATCTGCACGTATACACGTTAAGTTAGTTGCTGAAGTAGGAGTAGGCATTATAGCTGCGGGAGTGTCAAAAGGGCATGGGGATGTGGTGTTAATAAGTGGCGATAGTGGAGGAACTGGAGCCTCTCCCGAATCCTCTGTTAAGCATGCTGGATTGCCTTGGGAATTGGGATTAGCAGAGACACACCAAGTTTTGTTGATGAATGATTTGAGAGGACGTATAGTTGTTCAAACTGATGGGCAACTGAAAACAGGCAGAGATGTAGCGATAGCCTGTCTTTTAGGAGCGGAAGAATTCGGGTTCGCCACTGCTCCTTTAGTTACTCTTGGATGTATAATGTTGCGCAAATGCCATTTGAATACCTGTTCAGTTGGAATTGCAACGCAAGACCCAGAGCTTAGAAAAAAATTTGCTGGCAAACCGGAATATGTTGTTAATTATTTCTACTTTGTAGCAGAACATTTAAGGGAGATAATGGCTTCGCTTGGTATGAGTTCTGTTAATGAAATGGTAGGTAGAATGGATCTACTAGAGCCTTATCAGGCGATAGATCATTGGAAATCCAAAGGGATAGACTTGTCTTCCATGCTGGAACTTCCTGAAGTCGATTCTGATGTCGCTACATACTGTCAGATTAAACAAGATCATGGTTTGCAGAATATCTTAGACAATAAACTAATAGAATTATCCAAGGACGCAATTGAAAAGAAAGAACCGGTGGAAATTAAATTACCAATTCGTAATTCAAATAGAGTAGTGGGTACGATGTTAAGTGGTAAAGTGGCTGAATTATATGGAGAAGAAGGATTGCCTGATGGCACAATACAGTGTTCATTTAAGGGATCGGCAGGGCAAAGTTTTGGGGCGTTTTTAGCAAAGGGTATTAATATGACATTAGAAGGAGATGCCAACGATTATTTTGCTAAAGGCATATCAGGAGGACAGATAGTGGTTTTCCCTCCAACTGAATCTACGTTTGTCCCAGAATTAAGTACCATTGTTGGCAATGTAGTTTTATATGGAGCCACCGGAGGCAGAGTTTTCATAAGAGGTTTAGCTGGTGAAAGATTTGGAGTTAGAAATAGTGGTGCGGAAGTAGTGGTTGAAGGAATTGGTGACCATGGTTGTGAATATATGACCGGTGGTACAGTGGTTGTTTTGGGTAGAACCGGTCGGAATTTTGCAGCTGGCATGAGCGGTGGCATAGCATATATATACGATGAACATGGGGATTTCATTAACTCATGTAATACGGACATGGTTGGACTGGAATCTGTTTCGAATAAAGAGGATAAAGATTATCTTAGGAGTTTAATAACCGATCACTACGGATATTCTTCCAGCAATACGGCAAAAAAGATACTTGACTCATGGGAAGAAAATTTGACAAAATTTATAAAGGTAATGCCAAACGATTATAAGAGGGTATTGCAAGAAAGACAAAGATCACAAGGCAAGGAACAGGTGAATATTGGGTAAACCCACGGGATTTATTGAATTTAATAGAAAACCACCTCAAAGGCGATCAATAGAGGACCGTCTTAAGGATTCAAAAGAGTTTTATCATAATTGGTCAGAACAAGAAGCTAGAGATCAAGGATCTCGTTGTATGAATTGTGCTGTGCCATTTTGTCATGTTGGTTGTCCACTTGGAAACCTGATACCCGAATGGAATCATTTGGTCTACACTAATCAGTGGGAGTCAGCGTTAGAGAGATTGCATTCCACTAACAACTTTCCAGAATTTACTGGGCGTATTTGTCCTGCTCCTTGCGAACCATCTTGCGTTCTATCAATAAACCAAGATCCAGTGACCATAGAATATATAGAGAAAGCAATAGTTGATAGAGGTTTCAGTGAAGGTTGGATAAAACCCGTAATACCAAAAAATAGAACTGGAAAAACAGTTGCGGTGGTTGGGTCTGGTCCGGCTGGATTAGCCGCCTCTCAACAACTGAACAGGGCAGGGCACACAGTGACTCTATTCGAAAGAAGTGACAAAATAGGTGGCCTTCTAAGATATGGGATACCGGACTTTAAATTGGAAAAAGATATCATAGAACGTCGTATAAATATTATGTCTGAAGAAGGTGTAATATTCAAAACAGGTATTGAAATCGGTAAAGATATACAACTTCATGAATTAACAAATGATTTTGATGCCGTTTGCCTGACTATTGGGGCTGGTGAACCTCGTGAACTACCGGTTTCTGGAAGAGATCTTGATGGGGTACATTATGCAATGGACTATTTGACTCAGCAAAACAGACGTGTGTCTGGGGAAAATATTGCCCGCAGATATTCTATCACTGCAAAAGATAAAAAAGTAATAATATTGGGTGGTGGAGATACTGGTGCTGACTGTTTGGGTACAGCGCACAGGCAAGGGGCCGATTCGGTATATCAGTTGGAATTATTGTCAGAACCGCCGACAAACAGAAGAACAGATAACCCTTGGCCACAATGGCCGCAGATACTGAGGACGTCCCCCGCTCACGAAGAAGGTGGGTTAAGGGATTATAGTATTTTGACGAAAAGTTTATCTGGTTCGAATGGAAAAGTAGAAAAACTTAATGCCATAAGAGTTGAATGGGGAGATCCAGACGATTCTGGAAGGCCGGTTATGAAGGAAATGCCAGGGACTGAATTTTCTATAGATGTTGACTTAGTCCTCCTAGCAATGGGCTTTGTGCATCCAGAGCATAAAGGTTTGGTAGAAAACTCATCGTTGGAATTGGACGCAAGAGGAAACATTAAAACAGATAGTGAGCGATCTACCAGTGTGCCCGGAATATTTGCCGCTGGAGATTCTACCAGAGGTGCATCTTTGGTGGTGTGGGCAATTGCAGAGGGTAGGCAGGCGGCTTACGGTATAGATAAATATTTGATGGGTCATTCAAATTTACCGTCTGTAAAGGTTTAGACATATTTTTGTTAATTTCTATTAGTTGTTTTAAGAAAGACTTAATCGAGAGTAACTTAGTTGTATATACTTCAAAAAGGTGCCCAAGAGTTTGGTGTAAACATAAGTGATCAACAATTATCTGCTTTCAAACTCTATTCATCTGAATTAGCAATTTGGAATAAAACAACAAACTTAACTGCCATTCGTGATAAATATGATGTGGAAAAGAAGCACTTCTTGGATTCCATAAGTATAGTACCTATAATTTCTGAGTTAATTGCATCTGGGAAAACAATTTCAGTTATTGATATAGGTAGCGGGGCGGGTTTCCCGGGTTTGCCATTGAAAATTTTGTTTCCGCATATCAATTTGTCTTTGGTTGAATCCAATGGTAAAAAAGTTTCATTTTTGAATCACATTTGCGGTAGATTAGGATTTGATGACGTTAAAGTTCTCAATGAGAGGGCAGAATTGCTCGCACATAAATCCATTAGAGAGACATTTGACTTGATTGTGGCACGTGCTGTTGGGAATTTGACCATGCTGAGTGAGATAACTTTGCCATTTTGTGTTGTCGGCGGAAAAGTCGTTTTGCATAAAGGTCAAGATATTAGTACTGAGGTAGAGGAATCACTGTACTCAGTTGGTCTTATGGGAGGGAGTGTCTCAAATGTAGAACAGGTTTCATTTCCAGAATTAAACCTCAATGGGACTATAGTAGTTATGGACAAGATTGAATCTTCCCCAGCTCAGTATCCAAGGAGACCAGGGATGCCTCACAAGAAGCCATTACGTCATCCTAAAAACTTTTGAACTAGAATATGGAATATAATCACTCACAAAAATCTTTTGATTTAGTAGCGAAAATTTTGTCTTGGCAGACGTTAATGTCTTTTGCTATCGCAATTGGATTACTAACACTAGTCATTACAAAGGTCGATATTGATTGGACCAACACTAAGGACACTATATTCAAGAGTAAAATTCCAGTTTATTTATAGGCATTCATTTCATATTATTTTGGTTTTTTGTTGAGGGGTTGGCGATGGAGTATTATGATCAAAAATTCCGACATAAGTCAAAACTTGGAGCCCAAAGATTACTCGATATTTCAATGCTCGTTATACGTTTACCTAGGATGGTTCGCTAACACAGTAACTTGGTTTCGTCTGGGAGACTTTTATAGAGCTTATATATTTTCTCAAGATAACAAAGATAGTTTTCCTCGAGTTATTGGTACGATACTATCAGAAAGAATTTTGGATATTGCTACTGTTTTATTTGTATTAGTGTTAGCTTTCCTAACGTTTTACGGTTCTATATTTTCCAGTGGAATGGTTCTATTTATAGGATTGGCTCTAGTTATGTTTATTATTGGTCTTACTGGTCTGTTTGTTATGAGGCGATATAGCTATTATTTGATTACTCATATACCACAAAAGTTCAGGAAGTCGTATCAGCTTTTTCATGATGGAGTGTTGGGTAGTTTGAATCGGATGTATTTGCTGGTTTGTCTAAGTATCATTATCTGGTCTACTGAGGCTTTGAGATTATTCTTGGTTATTCAAGCACTGGATTTATCTACTGACCCGAGTCTGGCTTTAATATTATTTGTTACGTTGGTTAATGCAATTCTTACTACAGTCCCAATAACCCCCGGTGGTGTAGGAATAGTTGAACCTGGAATTGTTGGGCTGCTTTTGTTGTCTTTTTCCAGAAGCCAGGCAGTATCCGTTGCTATACTGGACAGATCGATAAGTTATTTAAGCATAGTTATTCTCGGGACTTTGGTTTTTATTGCAAGATACTATCTTAGACAAAAAAATAGTGCTTCTTTTTAAGAAGCACTATTTTTTATTATGTCCTCTGGTTTTTAGTAATCCATAGGAGGCATTTGTGGATTCATTGTTTCCTTAACAGGTATTTCACTAACCATAGATTCTGTGGTTAATATCATGGTAGCTACGCTAGCTCCGTTTTCAATAGCAGCTCTAGTGACCTTAGCAGGATCCATTATTCCGTGTGCCAGCAAGTTGGTCCATTCTTCTTTATCAGCATCAAAGCCCCAGTCACCTTCACCCTCTCGTACTTTATTAAGAATTACAGATCCTTCGAATCCAGAGTTCTCGGATATAAGTCGTATTGGAGCTTCCAGTGCCCTCTGGATTATCCTGAGGCCAGTTAATTCGTCACCAGCTAGGGACAGATCCTTCAATCCATCCAGCGCTCTTACCAGAGCTACTCCGCCACCAGGTACGATACCTTCTTCTACTGCAGCTCGGGTGGCTGACAAAGCATCTTCTACTCTGGCCTTTTTCTCTTTGAGTTCTATTTCTGTCGCGGCACCAACTTTTACAATTGCCACGCCTCCAGCCAGCTTAGCCATTCTCTCCTGCAGTTTTTCTCTATCATAATCTGAAGTAGACTCTTCAAGTTGTGCCTTTATTGAGTTTATTCTTCCCTGTATATCGTCGTCAGTTCCTGAACCTCCGACTATTGTAGTTTCTTCTTTGCTAGAAACAATTCTCCTTGCTCGACCTAAATCTTCTATAGATACGGAATCAAATTTACGTCCAGTTTCTTCGCTTATTAACGTCGCTCCAGTCAGTATCGCCATGTCTTCGAGCATGGATTTACGTCTATCTCCAAAACCAGGAGCTTTAACAGCCAAAGGAGTTAGAGTGCCTCGAAGTTTATTGACTACCAATGTGGCTAATGCTTCACCTTCAATATCTTCAGCTATAACTACAACGTTTTTCGTCACTTTTAATACATTTTCCAAAGCCGGCAGCATATCTGACACGGCCGAAATTTTCTTATCTGTTATGAGTATGTAGGGTTCTTCTATTACACATTCCATTCTCTCGTTGTTGGTTATGAAATAAGGGCTTATATATCCACGATCAAATTGCATTCCGTCAACGTATTCCTTCTCGTATAAAAGACCTCTAGATTCTTCAACGGTTATCACGCCATCTTTTCCAACTTTTTCCATTACTTCGGCTATTAAATCGCCTATTTCAACTTCGTGGGCAGAGAGTGCTGCTACTTGGGCTATCTGCTCTCTCCCCTCGACAGGTGTAGACATCTTTCTGATTTCTTCTCTTATTGCAGCTACGGATTTATCGATGCCTCTCTTAATCGACATCGGATCTGCACCCGCAGTAACGTTCTTAAAACCTTCATGTATTATTGCTTGAGCTAACACCGTGGCAGTTGTGGTGCCATCCCCGGCCACATCGTTTGTTTTGCTTGATGCTTCCTTAATCAGTTGAGCTCCCATGTTTTCGAAAGAGTCTTCCAACACAATCTCTTTAGCTATGGTTACTCCATCGCTACAAACCAAAGGAGCGCCAAATGCTTTGTCCAGTATAACATTACGGCCCCTAGGTCCCAATGTTACCTTAACGGTATCCGCTAGTTTGTCAGCACCTCGTTTTAGGGCTTGTCTAGCCTCTTCTGAATATGTGAGTTGTTTAGCCATCTTATTATCCTTTCACTCTGCAGTTTTTTGGTCAGGAGATTTTTGCCAATATATCGCTTTCTCTTAATATTAGAAGATCGTCTCCTTCTTCTTTTATCTCGCTACCAGCGTATTTAGAGTAGACTACAAGATCTCCAACTTTCGATTCCATTGCTACTCTTTTTCCATCTTCTGTAGTTCTGCCAGGGCCCACTGCCACTATTTCACCTTCTTGTGGTTTTTCCTGTACAGTGTCTGGGAGTACTATTCCTCCTGCAGATACTTCTTCTCTCTGTGTGGGTTTGACAATAACTCGATCCCCATATGGTTGATATTTACGTGCCATATTTACTCTCCTAATCATTAGAACTCATATTGTTATAAAACTGCTAGTAATCCAAGCAAGTGGCTACTAGGGCAAAGGGAAGTATAGACAAATGTTAAATTTGTTGTCAATAGTATCGATTAAACGAGGGTTTAAGTCACCTCGGTTCAACTTTGTGGATTATCCGAGATGAATCCTCGGCTTCCATTTAAAAAGAAGCGGCGGAGATTAAATACTAATTCTCCGCCGCTTCTTTTTATTTCTAGAATTGAGCGCTCTCAGTGGAACCTGACAAGGCTCCAGTAGAGGCTTGGCCTTCACTAACGCTAAGCAGTACTTCATCGAAGTATCCTGCAACCACCTCTGCTTGGTGTTTTGTAGCGGTGTAACCATATTTTTCTGCTGCGAATTCCTGCTCTTGCATTTGAGAGAAGGTGGTCATGCCATTGTCCTTGTATGCTCTAGCAAATTCAAATGCGTTGAGGTTTACCATGTGCCATCCAGCTAGAGTAATAAACTGGAATTTATATCCCACTTTACCTAATTCATCTTGGAATTTGGCTATTGTTGCGTCGTCTAAGTAACCTTTCCAGTTGAAAGAAGGCGAACAGTTGTAGGCTAACATCATGTCGGGGAATTCCTTATGTATTGCATCTGCGAATGCTATTGCTTCGTCTAGATCTGGTTCGGATGTTTCACACCAGAGTAGATCGGCGTATGGTGCATAATTCAATCCCCTTGAGACTGCGGCATCGAAGCCGTCATTGATTTCAAAGAAACCTTCTGAAGTTCTTGTTCCAGTAGCGTATTTTGCGTCTCTCTCATCTATATCGCTGGTCAACAGTGTTGCTGCTCTGGCATCTGTTCTCGCACAAAGTACTGTTGGGACGTCTAGTACGTCAGCAGCCAATCTGGCAGCATTTAGTGTTTGGACGAACATACTAGAAGGGATAAGAACCTTACCCCCCATATGCCCACATTTTTTGGCGGCAGACAACTGGTCTTCGTAGTGTACTCCGGCAGCACCAGCTTCTATCATCCATCGCATCAATTCATATGCGTGTATAGCTCCTCCGAACCCAGCTTCGGCATCAGCCACTATAGGAGCAAAATAATCTAAGTCTCCACTGCCATCTAGTGTTTGAATTTGGTCAGCTCTTGTTAAAGCGTTATTTAGTCTTTTGACTACTGCAGGAACACTGTTTGATGGGTAGAGGCTCTGGTCAGGAAAGGTTTGACCTGCTAGGTTTGCATCTCCAGCTACTTGCCATCCACTCAAATATAGTGCTTGCAATCCTGCCTTTACCATATTGGTGGCTTGCATACCTGTGTAAGCGCCGAAAGTGCGGATATACCCATCTTGATTAAGGCTTTTCCAAAGTCTTTCGGCCCCACGTCGAGCCAATGTGTGTTCTATCATCACACTGCCTCTTAATTTAATTACATCTTCAGCGGAGTAGTTTCTTTCTACACCTTTCCACCTAGGGTCTGTTTTCCATCTGTTCTCCAATTCTTTAGCCTGTTGCGTAACATTTGAGTGATTATTACTCAAGATTTCCTCCTAACCAAATTCAAATATTTGTTTCGTAATTCGTCATTAAGTTTTAATAACTATACGAAAACAATTATAGTAAAAATGAGTTATAATTCAACTAGGTTGTTTCCTATAACCGTGATAGGTTTCACCTATCACTTGATTTTAGGTGTTGGAGGGCACTATGGAATTTATACAAATAGAGGCTTTTTTAGCAGCGGCAGAGACAGGGAGTTTTAGGCGAGCGGCGGAAACTCTATTTTTATCTCAACCGTCTGTTAGTGCCAGAGTTCAATCGTTGGAAGAAGAATTAGGTGTTCCTTTATTCCATCGCATGGGTAGAGGTGTTAGGTTAACTGATATGGCTAAAACTTTTCGTCCGTATGCAGAGAGATGTGTTGAGTCCATACGTCAAGCTAAAGATGTCATAGGCGCTGAAAAGGCCTCCAGCGGAGGAGTTTTAAATATAGCTTCTGCTAGAGTTATAGGCACATATTCCCTGCCGTTTATAGTACATAAATTTAAAACCAAATATCCAAATGTCAATGTTCACATAAACATCGGTAGATCATCAGATGTTTTGGAAATGGTTTTGAATGAAGATGTACAAGTGGGTCTAGGTCGTGAGCTTACTCATCCAGATATTTTGACTATGCATTTATACAATGAGGATGTGATGTTGGCAACTAGTCCAGATCATCCTTTTGCTATCAAAGGAGAAGCCAGTATATATGAAATAGCACGAGAGCCTTTGATATTGTACGACAGAGACTCATCCTATTTCGTCTTAATAAGTCAGGTTTGCCGAGAAGCTGGTATTTCTCCGATAGTTGAGATGACTTTAGATAGTGTGGAAGCAACTAAGCATATGGTAGAACTCGGTATGGGTATATCGTTCTTGCCGAAAGTAGCTGTTAGGGCAGAAGTGGAAAGAGGCAGCTTAAGTTTAGTGCCTATGCAAGGCGGGCATTTGGTGTCACTACCGACTGCATTGATGCTTAGAGAAGCGCAGCATTACAGCCCAACCGTTTTGGCTTTTT
This sequence comes from uncultured Dehalococcoidia bacterium, assembly GCA_964443385.1. Lineage (GTDB taxonomy): Bacteria > Chloroflexota > Dehalococcoidia > Lucifugimonadales > UBA2985 > VFHP01. The sequence continues at coordinate 12,062 of CAYUCO010000109.1, forward strand.
TGGATATCGTGAAAGAATTCCACAATTTACATACAGACTTATTAAACACTTAAATCTGTCCATTATAGTTTTGTATTTTTTGCCCTAGCGATTATAATAAATTAGAGAAGTTTGTATCATACGGGGTGTGGCGCAGTTGGCAGCGCGCTACGTTCGGGACGTAGAGGTCGTCGGTTCAAATCCGACCACCCCGACCAGATACTTAATTTTGATTAAGGAGATTTAGATGGTAGAAATATATGGACAAAACGGTTTCGAGTACAACTACGTTCCCGATTGGCCAAATCTTCCAGATGGAATGAGATTTATAGAGTGTCCAGGAGTGGCGGTAGATTCTCTAGACAA
>CAYUCO010000110.1:0-6923 GCA_964443385.1 uncultured Dehalococcoidia bacterium
AAGAATCATGAAGGCGCCTCGTATTGCACCTCCCTGTATAAACATTCTTATACCTTCAACGTCTGCAGTTGCTCTGGACATTAAATCACCGGATTTTTGGCTGTCATGAAATGCAAAACTGAGGGTTTGCATTTTATCGAAGTACAAGTTGCGAATGTCGTAGGCGACTCTTTGTCCAAGAGATTCCCCTAAATATTGTTGCCCATAGGCGCACACTCCCCTGCCAACACTGACAGCCAAAGCAGCCAGAGCGAGCATTACAAGTGGTCGAAGGTCTCCTGACCCAATTACTTGATCAACTGCCTCACCGATAATGCGAGGAATCACCAACGCAAATGCAGCCACGCCGATAGAAGAAAAATACGCCAAGATTAACCGATACTTGTAAGCTGCGGCATAGCGCATAATTCGTAGAAAGATAGACATCTACGCTTCAATTGTCCAAAACAAACTTATTAAAAGATACATCAGTGGATATATATTTCTGCTAGACCAAAAAGAATTGCAATGCTCAGCATTCTATACTCATTGACTAGAGTTGTCTAGCCAGAGCACTAATGTTGACCGAGTAATGTCAAGGTGGTTATTATCAAGGAATATGGAACAAAACAAAATTGATAAAACCAACAAATCCATTTGGTACAGAGGGTTAATTGATTCAGCGCGACCCAAGCAATGGATAAAGAACCTGATTGTTTATTTCGCGTTATTTTTCACTGTGGGAGAGTCTTGGCAGTTAAGTAATGCAGAGGAAGCGTCACGTCTACTATTAAGAAGTACTGCAGCTTTTGCAATTTTTTGTTTGATAACTTCATCAATTTACGTTGTAAATGATGTTTTAGATAAAGATAAGGATCGGCATCATCTTAAAAAGAAAACTAGGCCCATTGCTGCCGACCAAATAGATACCAAGCTGGCCTTAGTGTTTGCAGGAATAATCGCCGTTATAGGAGCAATTGGTAGCTATTTGCTGGGTCCGAGCAGCCTCCTAATGATTATAGGTTATTTTTTGCTTATGATCCTCTATTCGGTATACCTGAAACAGATTGTAATTGTCGATGTGATTACGATAAGCCTCGGTTTTGTAATTCGGGCTGTGACAGGAGCGATAGTTATAGATGTATCTGTATCTCCGTGGCTTTATGTTTGTACTGGCTTAGCAGCTTTGTTTATAGGATTTTCTATAAGATTGAATGAAAAGAAATCTGCTGGAGCGGATGGTTATTTGCAGAGGGAGACATTGGAGGAATATTCGGTCGACTTCTTGCATCAGCTTATCGCAATATCAGCAACTAGTTCTCTATTGGCATACACACTGTATACTTTCACTTCACCAAATTTGCCAACTAACAACGCTATGATGCTTACAATCCCTTTTGTTGTCTACGGCTTGCTTAGATATCTCTTTTTGGTCAACGTTAGGAATCAAGGAGAATTGCCAGAAGAAATAATCTTAAAAGACTTACCATTGAAAATAAGTGTGGCAATTTGGTTATTAGTAGGGTTTACCATATTGATCTACTATAGATGATTAATCTAGATTGAAAGCCTTAGCTGCTGTATCTACTATACCATTTGATATGGCAAGAGAAGCAGTGGCCCCGGGAGACGGGGCATTCCTGACATGAATTGCTTGAGGTGTTTCAGTTATATGGAAATCATCCTGCATAAATCCGGCAGACGTAACTTCTTGGGCTCTTACACCCGAGCCCCCTGCGGCAAGATGCTTTTCTTCTATCGCAGGAATTAGTTTTTGCAAAGATCGTACAAAAGCCTTTTTGCTTAGTGATCTATAGAATTCTTGCATACCTCGAGACCAATATTTCGCTGTCATGTTCCAAAATCCACTAAATTTCAGCGTATCAAAAGTTTCAGATATGTTTATCTTGGTTTTAGAATAGCCTTCTCGGGCAAACGCAAAAACAGCATTAGGTCCCGCCTCGACTTCTCCATGTATAGTGTTTGTGAAGTGAACTCCCAGAAAAGGAAATTCTGGGTTTGGTACAGGGTATATTAATCCTTGTACCATTTCTGCCGCCTCCTCAGATAGCATAAAATATTCGCCCCTGAAAGGGATAATGCGAATGTCATTGGTATCACCCATCATTCTAGCGATAACATCGGAATAAAGACCAGCGCAATTGATAACGTATGATGCTTTAAATAATCCGGTGCTAGTTTCTATATTAAGTAATCCATCCTTTTTGATAACAGACTCAACTTTTGTGCTAGTTTGTATATCTCCCCCATTTTCTTTAAAAACTTTTGCGTAGCCGAGAGATACTTGTACATAATCTATAATGCCAGTGTTAGGAGAAAGAAGGGCTTTAATACCGTTCGCGTATGGCTCGTAGTCTTTCAATTCATCAGCGCTAATCATTTTGAGACCAGCAACTCCGTTGGCTGTACCTCTCCTGTGCAATTCCTCTAGTGCAGGAATCTCAGATTCAGAGGTCGCGACTATGACTTTTCCACACATTTTATAGGATATTGTGTTTTCATCGCAGAACGCTATCAATTTACGACTACCCTCAATACAGTTGATGGCTTTAAGGGAACCAGGTTTGTAGTAGATTCCTGAATGTATTACACCGCTGTTATGGCCGGTCTGGTGTTGGGCTAATTCTTTTTCTTTGTCCAAAACTGATATTGTAAGCTTTGGAAATCGCTTTGATAATGTCATAGCCGTGGCTAAGCCTATTATGCCGCCGCCTATAATTATGATGTCATAAGATTTACTTTTCATTATCTAAGCCATCCAACCCTTATTCATTGATAGGATTATTAGTTGTTTTTCGTCCATGACAAAGATTCAGCAATGTGGTTTTCGACAGTATATTGTCCAAGACCCGATTAATCAACAGGGCTACAGTCTGTGCATTGAACAAATTGACCGTATTATGCGCCCATGCTATGATTCTATCTGCATTCAAATTACACAACTTTGATCTGAAAAATGGATACACTCAAGCAGATAAATTTCGAAGTGGCAGCTTGCAAGAATTGCATTCTCTCCGACACAAGAACTAACACGGTTCCAGGAGAGGGTCCAGAAAATTCCGACATAATGATTATTGGCGAAGCTCCGGGATTCAATGAGGATAAAGAAGGAAGGCCATTTATCGGGGCGGCAGGAAGGTTGTTGTCGGAACTCCTAACGAACGCGGGTTTTACCAGAGACGACGTTTATATAACAAATACAGTAAAGTGCCGTCCTCCTGACAACAGAAACCCTTTACCATTTGAAATGGATCAGTGCAAAAAATATTTAGAAAGACAGATTGAGTTAATAAACCCGGAGATTATAATCACCTTGGGCAGATTTTCTTTCAATAGATTTTTTCCAGATGAAACCATAGGTACTGCGAGAGGCCAATTAAGGAAACAGGGAGACCAAAAATTTTATCCCATGTATCATCCCGCAGCAGCGTTGAGGCAGGATAGATTTAAGAAATTACTAGAAGAAGACATGATGAATTTGAGATCATTATTGAAAAATATATACCTTTCAACTGCATCAACGTCACCCAAAGAAGAAAGTATGAATGGTGGCGAACAATTAAGCATGTTTTGAGAGGTAATATGGCACAATCTTTAAAGATTATCCCTCTAGGGGGTCTCGGAACTATTGGAAAGAACATGATGGCTATCCAATATGAAGACGACATATTAGTTATAGATGCAGGGGTTCTATTTCCAGGAGAAGATTTGCCGGGAGTCGATCTTATTATACCCGACACGACATTCTTGAAAGATAATCGTGACAAAGTCAGAGCAATATTAATAACACACGGACACGAAGACCATATTGGAGCTATTCCTTATCTTCTTAAAGATTTTAATGTTCCAGTTTATGCACCCAAATTAGCAAAGGGACTTATGGAGCTAAAAATCAGGCCGAGGAAAATCCTAAAGGAACGCACAATAGAATCCATAGAACCAGAAAACAAGATTAAGATAGGTAAGTTTAGTGTTCACTGGTTCAGGGTTTGCCACAGTATTCCAGACGCAATGGGTATAGTAATAGAAACTCCATTAGGCAACGTGGTACATACCGGTGATTTTAAAATAGATCATACACCTGTAGACAGTAATCCAACGGATCTTGGTGTACTATCTAAATTGGGAGAGCAAGGGGTTTTGCTATTGCTCTCAGACTCTACATATGCTGAAGTTCCTGGCTACACACCCTCCGAAAAAATAGTTGGCGAGACTCTCGAGAAAGTCATTGGTGATTCACACGGCAGAGTTATAATAGCAACTTTTGCGTCGCTAATAGCAAGAATTCAACAAATACTAGATGCTGCGGTTAAATATAAACGCAAAGTTTCTTTTGTTGGTAAGAGCATGAAAGATAACGTGAAGTTGGGACTGAGGGAAGGGTACTTGCAAGCTCCTAATGGTTTGATTGTTTCGACAGAAGAAATAAGGCATGTTAGCCCAAGTGAAGCTGTAATAGTAACTACCGGCAGCCAGGGAGAACCAACATCAGCCTTGACCCGGATTGCAAAAAACGAGCACAAAGAATTAACAATTATCGAAGGGGACACGGTAGTTATTTCTGCAACTCCTATTCCGGGTAACGAAACCGTAGTGAGCAAAAACATAAATAATCTGTTGAAACTCGGGGCCAAGGTACTGCATGACAAAATAGCACTAGTACATGTTCATGGTCACGCTAGTCAAGAAGAATTAAAAATGGTGTTGAATGTGACTAAACCGAAATACTTTGTTCCAATTCATGGAGAATATAGACATCTTAAAGCACACGCTGATATAGCGTGTTCTTTAGGAATGGAGACGAAAAACACATTTGTGCTAGAAGACGGAGATGTCCTGTCTATAGATGGAAAGCAGGCGATGATCAGTGACAAAGTTAAAGCAGGCCCAGTGTACGTCAACGGTCCGCAGGCTTGGACAATAGAGGGAAAATTGATTGAAGACAGAAAGTCTTTGGCGAGAGAGGGCATTTTGTTCATTGTGGCAACTATAGACAGTAGAGCGAGTGTAATACTAAGAGAACCAGAGATATTTTCTGAAGGAGTCATTCCAACAGAAATGGCATTACTGTTGGACAATGATATACAGACTGTGGTAAAAGAGTCTTTATACGGGCAAATAGAGGCAAACTTAGATAGCACCAATTTAGAAAACATGATAAGAGATGAAGTGTCTGCATTATTGGTGCATAGAACTGGTCGTAAGCCGATCATAACTCCTGTGATAATTGACGTCGGGGGGTAATGTGAATGTTTGGTAGGATGTCTAGTACATATACACGATTGAAGCTAAGGGTGGTTTTTTTTGTTGTGCTTTCTTTCAGTGTTCTGTTTGTATGGAAGTTGGAACAGGCTACGGATCAGCTTCGCCTAGTGTGGGATTCTCTCTTGGCAAACTACGGGTTGGGTTTCCTAATACCTAGCTTGTGTGTATCTATATGGGTCTTTTGTGCAAAGAAGAAAAGAGAGTTTTTAGACAGAAAGTATTGGAAAATCTGGTTAACCATTGCAGCATTTTCCTTCATATCATGGGGTTTCATAGCGGTTATACCTAACCCATACCCAGCAACCTACGTTAATTCTTTGGGTGGCAATGTGGGACGATATATTTCTGGTTCTAGTAACTTAGAATCGGCGATGCGCTTTCTTTTTGCCATGATTGTTTTATCCGTTATTTGCAGCCCAACACGGGCATTAGCAGTGCTTGTGGGCATTATCCGAGTTTCTGTGTCTGTATTCTCAGCAGCTTTATTTACATTAACCAAATACATTAAGTTAGGTTATAGAAGAGAAACCGCGCAACCCTCACGTCAATTTAGAGCAAAACGAAATAAAACAATTTCTGTGGCGGAAGCGCCAGTTCCCGTTGTTGCAGGTACGTCTATAACTAACAGAATCATTAATGCAAGGAAAAGAGCCCCCAACGTATCTGAAAGAAGTGGGCCAGAAACTAATAAGACTCAGTCTGCTATCGGGGAGGTTGCACAATCCGCAAAGAGTGTTACAGAATCTGCCGACAGGGAGGTGGATGCGAGGATATCTTTAGAGGATATATCAAAATGGAACATCCCCGAGATAGCAATGTTAACCTTGCCGCCCCCAGGCAGTCAAAATCCAGATATAGACCAAGAGAGAACATCTCTCTTGATAGAAAACACGCTTGGCGATTACGGAATAGAAGTGACTGTTGATGAAGTTAAACCAGGCCCAGTGGTGACTATGTTTGGTTTAGTCCCAGGTTGGAATAGGAAGTCAAAGAATGTTAGAGAACGTAATGCTGAAGGTAAAGCGGCGTTGGACGAACATGGTAAACCAATTATAACTAAGGTGGAAGATAAAACTCGAGTTAGGGTAGACAGTATAGTGGCAAGAGAAAAAGACTTGGCGTTGGCATTAGCGGCGCCCAGCTTGAGAATTGAAGCTCCTATTCCAGGTGCTTCTTTAGTTGGCATTGAAGTACCTAATCCAAAACCGGCAGTAGTTACCCTTAGGACAGTGATGGAAACCGAAATATTTGCTCGTGCGAGTAATCAATCTAAACTGACACTGGGACTTGGCTTAGGTACTGGAGGAGAAGTGGCAGCGGCAGATTTGGCCAAAATGCCACACTTGCTGATAGCTGGATCTACGGGAAGTGGAAAGAGTGTTTGTATAAATTCGGTTATAGCTTCAATTATTATGCAGAATTCACCATGGGAAGTAAGGATGCTTCTTATAGATCCGAAAAGAGTTGAGCTTACTCCTTATAACGGGATACCGCATTTAATTGAACCAGTGATAGTCGAGGTGGAAAAAGCTGTATTAATGCTCAAAGGAATGATTCAAGAAATGCTCAGAAGGTATAAAATTTTTGAGGAAGCCGGAGTACGAAACATAGAAGGATATAATGAAAAACTTCCCTTAGATCAGAAAATGCCACTTTTG
>CAYUCO010000111.1:0-1478 GCA_964443385.1 uncultured Dehalococcoidia bacterium
TAAATTCAGTCTAAAATACGGATTAGTAGGTGGGGCTGCTCTAGACGACTCAGGACTGCCATTACCAAGAGCATCACTCGATATTGCAAGTTCAAGTGACGCAGTATTATTTGGAGCAGTCGGTGGGCCTAAATGGGATGACCCCCTAGCCCAACATAGGCCGGAAGATGCTATATTGGGCTTACGAAAGTTCCTGGGTTTATTTGCAAACATAAGGCCAGTAAAAGTTTTCAACAGTCTACTCAACTCGAGCTCACTGAAACCTTCCGTTATAGAAGGTGTGGACATAATTATGATAAGAGAGCTCACCGGAGGCTTGTATTTCGCTAAACCCAAAAAGAGGTGGAATACATCTAGAGGAAGAAGAGGTGTGGACACATTACGTTACACAGAATCCGAAATAGTACGGGCGCTGAGAGTTGGTTTTGAACTAGCTAGCGCCCGCAGCAAGAAACTAGCTTCAGTAGATAAAGCCAACGTCTTAGAAAGCAGCAGGTTATGGAGAGAAATAGCAATAGAAATGTCTAAGGAATACCCTGATGTTGAACTTGAAAACATGCTGGTTGACTCTTGTGCTATGGCCTTGATAAGAACACCTTCTCGATTCGATGTAATGGTAGCGGAAAACATGTTTGGAGATATATTGACCGACGAAGCAGCCATACTCGCAGGTTCACTCGGAATGTTACCTTCAGCCAGTTTAGCAGGCGTGCCGAAGGAGAATGGTAAAGCTATGGGTTTATACGAACCCATACATGGCAGCGCCCCTGATATAGCAGGACAAGGTAAAGCAAATCCAATCGCCACCATCATGAGTGTAGCATTGATGTTGCGGTATTCTCTAGGTTTAAACGAACCAGCGGTTGCTATAGAAGAATCCGTTAATGAAGTTTTAGAAGAAGGGTTTAGAACCCCTGATATTGCCGAAGCCGGAGCTTCTGACATTCTCAGTACCGAAGAGATGGGACAAAGGATACTACAAACAGTACAAATTAAGCTTGGGTAAAAAACCTACGGCCTACATTTTGTGATATAGGGGTAGATACTTATACTATCTCTGGAGAAACTGTAGTATCACCAGCATTCCTCAGAAATATGTTCCGTGCAGGGAAAGATATCTCTATATTTTCTTTATTATATCTTTCAAGAAGTTCTTTTATAAAGTGATGCTTAACCAACCATGACTCGGAATATCCCTTGGCCCTTAACACCACCCAAAAATCTATATTGGACTCACCAAAGTTTGTATACCACACCGACGGTTCAAAATTACTTATAGCCCCTGGCGTTTCTTGTAAAACTTTCCTTGAAACCTCTAGGGTTATTCTTTCCACTTCCTCTAAACTACTGGAGTAAGCCACACCTACTTGTATATATACTGACATTTCATCTTTGGGGAAACTGTAATTAGTAGCCACGTTTTCCGCCAATCGATAATTAGGTATGATAACCATGTTGTTATCCATTAGCCTAACTTT
>CAYUCO010000112.1:0-9207 GCA_964443385.1 uncultured Dehalococcoidia bacterium
AATCTATAACTTCCTGCTTTCCTTCAGTTAAAATACTTTCTGTTTAATTAACTGAGTTAGCATTTGGGTATTCAACTAACAAAACTGCAGCTCGATGACCACCGTTCCTTATTACATTACTATCGGCGGACAAAGACAGATTAACCCCCTTGTCAACGGCTACAAAAGCTGAAGTCAAAGGAAAAGAAAGTGCATTCTCATCGACTATTACTACTACTGAGTCAATCTCACTAAAGTCGAAATCAGGATCTGCTAAATCAACTGCTTCCTGCATGAATCGAGCTTGAGACTCGGCCGACAACCATTCGAATTGATCATATGATTCAAGTTCTCCACTCATTCTTAACCATTTATGAAGAGGTTCAAACTGAAGGTCGAGCTTTCCCGAACTCATTGTTTCTAAATAATTTTCTGCTCCAGGAATGTGTTATGAGAAAACACTTTCAGTTGAATTAACTGCGTTTACATTTGGGAAATCAACAAACATATCTGCCATGCGAGGTGAGCCTGTGGAAGACATTCGAATACTTGAAATTGGGAAACCCGACGAAAAGAGGGACTGTTCCGCCTGTTTTAATCTGCATGGGGTGACGTCAGATGGTGCAGGTGCAGGCGTAGGTGCCTGAGAGCAGGCAGCCAATAGAACCAATAGAGCAGCAAGTATTACTAATCTAAGCTTCATTACTCTCTGATTGTTGGCATGACCAACTATTGCTGCAGCCACTTTTGTTCTTCCATAAAGACCACTAGCGCTTGCCGCTGCAAGACCTTGTACAAATTCAATCTCTCCAACGGGTTTTAATTCTTCGGGACCATCTTTTCTATACATCGACCTTGCTTCTATAAAAACAGTTGATAATATATTGTGACCCCCTCCAACGTCTGCGGAAAGTTCATGTAGCATGTATCTTTCGTACGGAGATCTCTCAGTTCGAAAATCCCAAAAAATGGTGGTGGGGATCGCAAATTGGAAGATCAGGTTCTATAATTGCTTCTTGATTCAACGCTAACCATTCATTGCCTGTAGTTGCCATTGTAAATCCTCCAAGTGCAATTCAAATCCATAATAGCATAACCTTGTCAACACTTCAGATCCAAAATCAATTTGCAGTAGGTTAGATTTGATGATACAATTGGCGGCAACTCTTGATGAAAGAGACCGCCTTTAAATCAGTCCAGAGAGGCTGGCAAGGGGATTAACCTGAAGTAGAAACTAAGACGCTGATCACCTCTTGCTTAAGGCAGGAGGTTTTTTTTGTACTCAAAAATACTGATGACTAGAGAACAGATAAGAAGAGCGTTAATACGCATATCTCATGAAATCTTGGAAAAGAATCAGGGCGTTGATGACATGATGCTAGTAGGCGTTCATACTAGGGGAGTCCCTATAGCTAAAAGGGTGCAAACAATTATCCAAGGATTCGAAGGACAAAACGTGCCAGTAGGAGCTTTGGACTTTAGGCTTTATAGAGATGACCTCAAAGACACTCCCTCTATTGGGGAATCTCAAACACTTATACCATTCGATATTGCGGATAAAAATATTGTGTTGGTTGACGATGTTCTATTTACTGGACGGAGCATAAGAGCAGCAATGGAAGCGCTAATAGACATAGGTAGGCCAAAATCAATCCAACTTGCGGTATTAGTAGACAGAGGACACAGAGAACTACCATTACGAGCCGATTATGTAGGGAAAAACATACCAACTTCTTTGAAAGAAAGAGTGGATGTACTCCTATCTGAATTTGACGTCGTCGACAGCGTGTCATTTATAGAAAGTGACATTGTATCATATATAACCAGAACAAAAGCTCAGGATTTAGAATCATTAATTAGTACAAAATGACAAATTTACATGGCAGAAATATAATATCTTTCGACGATCTATCTATCGATGATGTTCTATCGATATTCGAAACTGCCGATGAGATAAATGCTGATCCAAAAAACTTTTTTGGGCATGCCTCTGGAAGGATAGCGTCAACCCTCTTTTATGAACCTAGTACAAGAACCCGACTTTCCTTTGAATCATCCATGCAAAGGCTAGGAGGCGGTGTTATATCAGCATGGGACGTAAACGCCTCTTCAGCTTCGAAAGGGGAGTCATTAGCAGACACGGTTAGAGTAGTCAGTTCGTATAGTGACATTATGATTATTCGACATCCTTGGGAAGGAGCAGTAAAACTCGCAGCTGAATATTCTCAGGTTCCGGTAATTAACGCCGGAGATGGCAAGCACGAACATCCAACTCAAACACTTTGTGACCTCTATACGTTGAGGGAGCGCCACGGTAGCCTAGAAGGATTAAACGTGGCTATTTGCGGAGACTTATCGAACGGTAGAACAGTCCACTCACTAGCATTTGCGCTCGCACGATTCGGATCTAATATAATTTTTGTTCCAGGTGATGGCAATGACATACCAGATTATGTTCTTCGTAGGCTTGAGAGAGATTACAAGGCCCATATACAAAAAGAAGGATTGGGAATACTCAAGGCTTTATTCGATAGTGAATCACCCACAGAAACTGGTAGTTCTATAAATGCAATATATGTCACTCCAAAAGAACCACATCAACTGGCCATGTCTTCTATAGAAGGCAATACAGTAGATTTTAATATACCCGAGGGTGAATCGCTATCTTTGTATGTAACCAGAAGACAAACTGAAAGGGGTAGCATTGAAATCGGTAAGGGAAACTATCCATTTCTAGATGAAAAAGCTCTTAGAAGTACTAGTTTTAAAGATGTTTCAATATTACACCCATTACCCAGAGTGGATGAAGTCAGCCCAGAAGTTGACCAAGATCCAAGAAGCCTATATTTCAGGCAAGCAGCGGTCGGAATACCTATCAGGATGGCCCTTATGTTGCATTTGCTTGGATCAGGAAATGTTGAGGGTAAAACAGCAAAGGTTACCGACTCAGCACAATTTAGCGGAGTTAAGTACGCTAGAAGTGACTTCGTATGCTCAAATAAGACTTGCATAAGTAATAAAGAAACGCAGTTTAGTAAACCGGCATATGAAATTGTAAAAGACAAACAATATAAATTACGTTGTCTCTACTGTGATTTTGAGACTATCTGCGATCTGGTTGGCAATATTGAATCAAAGTTTTTCTATTCTACGGAATTACTTGACAGATTCCTTCCCACGGTCCTATTAGAGAACGTAAGGTTTTTCAAGTCAGATCAAGAAGCAGAACTGGCAGGGTTTAAAAAGGCATCTGATCGATGGAACAAACTACAATGGAAAACAGGGGGAAATAGTCGAGACTGGATAGAAACTATAACTGAATAAAATGACACTATTACTAAAGAACGGAAGAATTATAGATACATACATGAATTGGGATTTTACTGGTGACGTGTTGATTACTGATAACCGTATCACCAATGTTGGTTTTATTGATGTTTATCCCGATGATACAAAAATAGTAGATATATCCAACATGATAATAAGTCCAGGTTTCATTGACCTGCACTGCCATCTTAGGGAACCAGGTGAAGAGAGTAAAGAAACAATAACAACTGGGACTTTGGCTGCTGCTGCAGGAGGATTCACTACTATATGTGCTATGCCCAACACTGTACCGCCCATAGACAACCCAAATATGGTTGAGGAGTCTCTAAACCGGTATTATAGAGATGGAGTAGTGAACGTAATGCCTATAGCTTGTGTTTCTATAGGGAGGGCAGGGTCGGTTTTGACAGACATGCATGGTCTTGCGGCATCAGGGGCAATTGGGTTTAGTGACGATGGCAATCCTGTTCAAGACAATGACTTAATGCGACATGCATTAATAAACTCATCAGATATTGGATTACCAGTGATAAATCATTGTGAAGACTCATTACTGTCCGATGGTGGAGTAATGAACAAAGGACACCTATCAGATTTTTTTGGTTTAAGGGGATGGCCATCTCTAGCAGAAGAAAAGATGGTTCAAAGAGATCTGGATATGGTCGAATCATTAGGGGGATTCTTGCATCTAGCTCATATAAGTACCACAGGCAGTGTGGATTTGATAAGAAAAGCAAAATCAAAAGGCGTAATGGTATCCGCAGAGGCTACTCCACATCATTTAACCATAACTGAAGATTTTACAAAACTTTATAACGGTCCCGCAATTGGAATAAACAACATGGCTAAGGTAAATCCACCTTTGAGAAGCCAAGTTGATGTTAAGGCTATAGTACAAGGTCTTGCAGATGGTGTTATTGATTGTATCGCAACAGATCATGCACCTCACTCCACAAAAGATAAAAATGGTGATTTTAATGATTCGGCGTTTGGCATTTCTGGCTTGGAAACCGCTTTGGGTTCCCTAATGCAACTGGTTCATAACAATTTGATAGACTTAAACACTCTTGTAAACAGATTAACTCTTGGACCATACGAGGTTATAAAAAACACCAACATCATGAGACCAACACTATCACCTGGCTCTATAGCAGATATTACCATATTCGATCCCAATTACGACTGGATCGTGAATTCAGATAGCTTCGCATCGAAAGGGAAAAACACTCCAATTGAAGGCCAAACAATGAAAGGGAAAGTAATGATGACTTTGGTAAAAGGAAACGTGGTCTACGAGAACAAGGTGGGCCAGATTGATTAAACCAGCATATCTAGTTTTGCAGGATGGCTCATATTATCAAGGTGAATCTTTTGGATCAAATAACACAGCTATAGGTGAATTGGTGTTTAACACTAGCATGACCGGCTATCAGGAAATGCTAACAGATCCATCTTATTCAGGACAAATTGTTATGCCAACATATCCCATAATTGGCAACTATGGTATTAACGAAGATGACATAGAATCAAACAGTATAAAGGTATCTGGTTTCGTAGTTAGAGAGCACTGCATAGAACCTAGTCACTCGACATCCACCATGAACCTGTCGGACTATTTAATTAGTAATGGAATACCAGGCATTTCAGGCATTGATACTAGGTCTCTGGTAAGAAAAATAAGATCGTCTGGGGTAATGATGGGAATGATTGCAATTGATGTTGCCCCTGAAGAAGCATTAGCATCTATTAAGAACCATCCTGAATATGACACTAGAAATTTCGTTGAAGAAGTGTCTACAACTGAAAAGTATTCTTGGGGAGACAACCATGATGCACCTTTAATGCTGGTTAGCGACTATGGCCTCAAATATAATATTCTTAGGATCTTAAGATCTAAAGGATTTAGAGTTATGGCTCTACCTTCTAAAACAACATATGAAGAAATATCTAAAATGAGGCCCAGCGGCCTCATTCTTTCTCCTGGACCTGGAGATCCGTCACTACTGGACACCCAAATAGATATTGCAAAGCACCTATTAGGGCAAATCCCAATGATGGGGATTTGCCTAGGGCATCAAATAATTGCCCGAGCATTTGGGGCAGAAACTTTCAAACTGAAATTTGGACACAGGGGAGGAAATCATCCAGTAAAGGACGAGTCTAGTGGCAGAATATACATTACTTCCCAAAATCATGGTTACGCTGTGGATTTTAAGAACCTGCCCGCCGACCTAGTAGTCAGCCACACTAATTTAAATGACGGAACCATAGAAGGACTTGAACACAAAGATCTCCCAATAATGAGCATACAATACCATTCAGAGGCTTCTCCCGGGCCACTGGATAATATTTATTTATTTGATAAATTTATAAGCAAAGTAGAAAATTATTGGAATAACAGGTAGGTTGAACTAATTTAAATCTCTGAAGGATCATCAATGAACAAATTATCTAAAGTATTAGTCATAGGTTCTGGCCCAATAATCATAGGACAGGCAGCAGAATTTGACTACGCCGGAACACAGGCCTGCAAAGCTCTTAAAGAAGAGGGTGTAACTACTGTACTTGTTAATTCAAATCCCGCGACCATAATGACTGATACTGGAATAGCAGACATAATATATATAGAACCCCTGACAGTAGACGTATTGACCCGGATAATAGAAACAGAAAGACCTGACGGAGTACTTCCCACATTGGGCGGACAAACAGGTCTGAATTTGGCAGTTGACTTAAACGATGCAGGAGTATTGGATAAGTATAATGTCAGACTACTCGGCACACCTCTAGAAACAATAAGAAAAGCAGAAGATAGAGATCTATTCAGAGATTTGCTAATAGAAATAGGTGAACCAGTACCGACAAGTAAAGTAGCAGAAACCATGGAGCAAGTAGAAGACATTGCCAAAGATATAGGATTACCGATTGTAATACGCCCTGCATATACCTTAGGAGGAACTGGAGGAGGCATAGCAAACACTTGGGATGAATTAATCGAACTTGCAAAAGGAGGTCTGAGCGCAAGTCCGATTACTCAAGTTCTGTTAGAAAGGTCTCTCGTAGGGTGGAAAGAAATAGAATACGAAGTTATTAGAGATGGTTCAGATAATTGTATAACCATATGCAATATGGAAAATATGGACCCAATGGGTGTTCACACTGGTGACAGTATAGTGGTAGCACCTAGTCAAACTTTAACCGATAAAGAATATCAAATGCTTCGATCTGCTAGTTTGAAAATTATCAGAGCATTAGGAATTGAGGGTGGGTGCAATGTTCAATACGCTCTATCGCCTAATAAATTGATAGGGGAAACTCTTCCTACTAGTTATGAACATTCCAGTTCATACTACGTAATAGAAGTAAACCCAAGAGTGAGCAGAAGCTCTGCATTAGCCAGTAAGGCCACTGGTTACCCTATAGCAAGAGTCGCCGCGAAAATAGCCGTCGGCAAAACCCTGGACAAGATACACAATTCTGTTACAGGCAATACTACGGCGGCTTTCGAACCAGCTTTAGATTATTGTGTAGTCAAAATACCAAGGTGGCCTTTCGACAAATTTGCTACCGGAGACCGCAATATTGGCACACAAATGAAAGCCACTGGTGAAGTAATGGCAATAGAAAGGTCATTCGAGTCTGCTTTTCAAAAGGCTGTAAGATCCCTTGAAATAGGTGGATATAATATGATGTGGGAAGATCCAGAGTGGACAACTGAACCTAAAGAGGTATTGGATAACTTACCTCTTTTCCCTACAGATTTAAGGTTATGGGCACTTATGGCGTCATTGAGGCGAAATGTAGCAGTAGAAGATATATCTAAACACACAGGCATAGATCCTTGGTTTATACACAGGTTTAAAAACATCGTGGACATGGAGAACAAACTCCGCAAATCTAGCTTAACTGCAGATATATTAAGAACAGCCAAGAAAATGGGTTTCTCAGACCAACAAATAGCACAAATAAAAACAACTGACGTCGAAGAGATACGTAACAAAAGGAAACAATTGGGAATAATACCCTCATATAAAATGGTGGATACTTGCGCAGCTGAATTTGAAGCTGTTACTCCATATTTCTACAGCACATACGAAACTGAAAACGAAGCTGAATCCCTCAGCGATAATAGGTCAGTTGTTATCGGTAGCGGACCGATAAGAATCGGTCAGGGAATAGAATTTGATTACTGCTCTGTACATGCTGCATGGGCACTACAAGAAGCAGGAATCAAAAGTATAATGGCCAACTCTAACCCAGAAACCGTATCTACAGATTTTGATACAAGTGACCGCCTCTATTTTGAACCTCTTGATGAAGAGAGTCTCAAGAACATCATAGATAACGAAACACTAAATTACGATGATGGTCCTGATATCCCGGCATCAATGGTGCAATTTGGTGGTCAAACTGCCATAAACTTATCGCAGGATCTGGATGGATCAGACATGCCAATACTTGGATCCACCGCAGACACCATAGATATTGCCTCTGATCGTGCCCGGTTTGAAGATTTTCTAACTCAACTTGATATACCAAGACCACCAGGACATGGAGTTAACTCACTAGAAGAAGCTTTGACGGTAGCAGAGAGCATTGGCTATCCCGTTCTTGTTAGACCTAGCTATGTTTTGGGTGGAAGAGCTATGGAGATAGTTCAAAACCAAACTGAATTGATACGATACGTCAGTGCTGCCTCTGAGCTAGGAACAAACCATCCTATTTTGATTGATAAATACCTAGTGGGAAGAGAAGTGGAATTAGATGCTATTTGTGATGGAGAAAATGTATTGATACCGGGAATAATGGAACACATAGAAAGGGCAGGTGTTCATAGTGGAGATTCTATGGGCATATATCCTGGAGTCACACTCACCGAACAAGAAGTTGATGTTCTGGTTGAATACACCACCAAAATAGGCCTTGCTCTCAACATAAAAGGACTTATGAATATACAATACGTAATAGTTGGAGGGGATCCATATCGTAGCCCAGAGGATTCTAAAACAGAAGTCACTAATTCTTCTATATACGTATTAGAGGTGAATCCTAGATCTAGCAGAACTGTCCCATTTTTGTCTAAAGTAACTGCTGTGCCAATGGTTAACATCGCTACGAAGATAATGTTGGGATATTCATTGACTCAACAAGGTTACTCAGGAGGGCTATCAAAACGACAAAACTTAGTAGCAGTAAAAGCCCCGGTATTTTCCATGTCTAAACTTGCAGGAGTGGATACGTATTTAGGCCCAGAAATGAAATCCACTGGTGAAGTGATGGGTATAGATCACAACTTTAGGGGTGCATTAGCCAAAGCCTTAATAGCAAGTGGTTTAGTGTTCAACCCTGGAGACTCAATACTGCTGAGTATAGCCGACCAAGACAAAGTAGACGCTTTACAATTAATCAAATCTTTAAATGATTCCGAATGTAAACTATACGCCACAGAGGGAACTGCAGCTATGATAGAAGGTTTAGGAATGCCCGTTACAATGATCACCAAGAAATTGGGTGAAGGACATCCGAATGCTGTGGATGTTATAGAAGATGGCATTGTTAAAGCAGTTATAAACACCATAACTGGCGAAAGGTCTCACTTACAGGACGGATTCGAAATACGAAGATCTGCTGCAGAGAAAAGGATTCCATGCTTTACATCTATAGACACAGCCAGAGCAGCAGTAGAAAGTCTCTTAACGGGGACCACAGGATATAACGTCAAATCAATAGACAAGTATCTTAAAAACATTACAGCTTGAAAAATGCAAGCATAACTGCCAATTGTTATTCTACCTTTTTAACCGTGACTCTTTTTATCCTTCTGCCAAGGGTGGTGAGGATTTTCAAACGTATACCATCTCGTTCAAGTTCGTCCCCTGGGACTGGAACTTTCCCAAGTTC
>CAYUCO010000113.1:0-2049 GCA_964443385.1 uncultured Dehalococcoidia bacterium
GAGGCTATGAAGTTAGCTTTTTCGTCAGTTTCAGCACAAATTACCTGTAGAGCTACATTCAATTTGGGTTCCTGTAGGTATCCAGATGGTTGAAACATATCTCTGTATAGTTTTGCGACGAGAGGCCCATGTTCAGCTGTAGTGCCAAAAAAATCTGCAAATGAAAAGGGTAGACCTAAAGCGGCTGCTAATCTTGCGCTGTAGTCACTTGAGCCAAGCAACCAGATTCCCGGCATGCCTTCGGGCGTAGGCCCGGGTTGGGAACTTATTCTAGCGAACACGTGTTCCTCGGGCAGAGTGTCAGATAGATATCCGATAAGATCTGTGACTTGTTGAGGAAAATGTTCTATATTTACTATCTGTTTTGGGTATGCCAGAGCGTGAGCGGTCAATTGATCACTTCCCGGTGCTCTGCCAATCCCTAATTCTATACGTTCTGGATAGAATGAATTAAGAATACTGAAATTTTCAGCGACCTTAAGAGATGAGTAGTGGGAAAGCATAACTCCTCCACTGCCGACTTTTATACTATTGGTTTGGGCTGCAATTTGCCCAATTAAGATTTCAGGTGAAGTCCCAGCGTATCCACCGGAATTGTGATGCTCTGCAACCCAATATCTTTGGTATCCACACTCTTCAGCTATTTGAGCCAGTCGTACGGTTTCTCTGAGAGCTTGCTGTACAGTTCCGCCTTTTCTGATAGGGGATTGGTCAACTACTCCAAAAGTAATGTTTTCCATATATTTCCTTAGAAGGTTGCCTTAATTGAATCAACAGTATTATATACGATTACCATGAATAAAGGTAAACATATTAATGATACAATCCACTTATTGAATTATATAGGTTTGTGTCCATGGAAAAATTAATTTGTATGGTGACAGGTGCTACTGACGGTATAGGGAAAGCCGTTGCTAAGGCTATTGCTCAACGGGGAGACACTCTGTTGATTGTTGGTAGAGACATTAATAAAACCGAAACTGTCTTAAAAGAAATAGTTGACTACAGTTCTAATACGGACGTGGAATATTTCATTACAGATCTGTCATCTCAAAAACAGGTGAGTACTCTCTCAAGATTGGTGCAAAGTAAATATCCCAAGCTAGATGTGCTTATTAACAACGCAGGTTCAGTATTTATGTCGCGTAGGGAAAGTGAAGATGGTATAGAAATGACATTTGCACTGAACCACTTGAGTTACTTTTTGCTCAGTAACTTGTTGCTGCCTCTTCTTAAAGAAAGCACTGCTGGGAAAATCATAAATGTGTCTTCTAGTGCTCACGTAAGGAGTTATATTGATTTTTCAGACTTGCAATTCAAAACTAACTACAACGTTATTAGGGCCTATGGAAGATCCAAGTTAGCGAATTTGTTTTTAACATACCAGATGGCGAAAAACTTACGTGAAACGGATATTACTGTAAATGCAGTACACCCTGGCGTAGTATCTACGAATCTTTTGAATAGCAACAATAAATCTTGGTTCGCTAAAATTCTAAATTTAGGATTGAAACTCAGAGGTATCAAATCTGACATAAGTGCCAAGCATATTCTGAAGATGTTTACGGAAGAAGAATTACGTGAGGTGAACGGAAAATATTTTGTGGATGGACAAGTTGTTACATCTGCTCCTCAATCATATATAGAGGAAGATGCCAGAGAATTATGGGATATTAGTAATTCCTTGACTGGTCACAATTTCCCGAGAGTATGACTCATTATCTACTTCTTATTTTGGCTAGCAAATGTAGTATTTCTATATATAGCCAAATAAGGGTTACTAGAAGGCCAAAAGCCCCGTACCACTCCATATACTGAGGGGCTCCTTTTTCGGCTCCTTCTTCTATGAAATCGAAATCTAGTACTAGATTTAGGGATGCTATTACAACTACTACCAAACTAAATCCGATACTGAAAAGTGATCCATTGGTTGAACTCATTATGCTTAATCCACCGCCAAACAAACTCATCACAAAACTTATCATGTACACAACGAATATTCCGCCGGTAGCAGCCACTATGCCAAGTTTGAAATTTTCAGTTACCTTT
>CAYUCO010000114.1:0-2851 GCA_964443385.1 uncultured Dehalococcoidia bacterium
ATAGGCAAAAATACGTCTATCCAGGTTGAGCAAGTTGGATTGTCCATGGGTATGACAAATGATTTTGAAGTGGCTATAGAAGAAGGTGCGACTCTTGTGCGTTTGGGATCGGCAATATGGGGGCCACGGGAATAATCACAATTCTTGCATTGTTTCTCTAGAGATATTCGGTATTTTCTATTGACTAGATTCAATTCTGATATACTATGGTATAATCGTTCGAGGTGGTATCGTGTTGGATCCGTATCGGATTGTTCAGATTCTCCTTTGCGCTTTGATTGGTAGTTTGAGATTGCCCTTCTAGCATTGGTTAGTAAGAACTCACTTTTTCGCCAATAGGACTTGTTAAGATTTTAGGAGGACAATGTTTTGAGGATATATGTAGGGAATCTTTCCTATCAAGCTACTGAACAGGAGTTGAGAGATACTTTTGAACCACATGGTGAGGTAGAAGAGACGTATATAGTTAGAGATAGAGACACGGGAAGATCAAGAGGATTTGCGTTTGTTGAAATGCCAACAGATGATGAGGCCAAAGCTGCCATTGAGGATCTAAATGGCAAAGAAGTGGGGGGCAGAACTCTCACTGTCAACGAAGCTAGGCCAAGACAGGAGAGGTCTCCTGGTTCTGGTTCTCGTTGGTAAAATGAGATAGATATAGAATCGTTTAGACCAATAATTAGAGCCACTTTCTTTTAGAAAGTGGCTCTAATTTAATTTTGTTTATAATTATTAAGGGCACAATTTGAAAATTATCCAACTTACTCACAATAATCCATGGCTAGTAATGTCGGGGGTTTGGATACAAGCTGTGACCATTTCAATTATGGGGTCATCGTTAGGTATTATGCTGCCTAGCATCACTGAAGATTTAGATATTTCACCTGTACAGGCAGGTATTTTGGGTTCAGCTTTTTTTCTGGGTTCAGCTACTACTTCATTACCAGCTAGTGTATGGATGTCTAAATACAGTCCTAAAACAGTTACTACTGTTGCTTTGTTATTAGCAGCTTTATTTATGATATTACAAGGATGGGCTCCTACTTTTATGTTTCTCCTCCTAGGTAGGTTTCTATTTCAGATCACGATGGTTACAAGAATGGTCGCTGAGGCAATCATAATTCAACAATGGTTTACTAAAACAAAAATAGCAATAGTAGTAAGCATAACTGTAGGTATATTTTCGAGTGGTCAACTGATTGGTATTGCTACTATGACTTTTTTGATGGATTTACTAGGAGGTTGGAGGAATGTGTATTACGTATTCGGGGTTTTAATGATTATAACATCTATGTATTGGGTTTTTGTCGGCAGAGATAGTATATCGACTAAAGACCAAAATGGATCAGATGACGGCTCTCCTTTACAGATTTTACGCAAAAGAAAGATTTTGTGGGTAATCGCAGTTGCCCCATCTGGAGCAGCAGCAGCATTTGCTAGTGTAATAACTTTCTGGCCTACATATGCTTTGGATTCTTTACCATTATCGTTAGAGGAAATCGGTTTACTTTTGACCCTTTTCCCTCTGGGCGGTATGATCGCTGCTTTTGTGGGAGGTCCTTTGTCAGACAAAATTCGCCAAAGAAAAATTCTTATTTGGGGTCCAGGTGTCTTGTTGCCAATAATATATTTGATTCTTTTTACTACGGACTCCATGCTCATTGTAGGTATTCTTCTATTTGCTGCCGGATGGAATGCGATGATTTGGGTACCTATAATACGTACAATTCAATATGATTTAGGATTGAAACCTAGAGAAACTGCAGTATCCTTAGGTTTATTTATGACAATGATGCCTATTGGAGGCGCGTTAGGTCCACCTATAGTAGGTGTTATAGAAGAGGTTTATGGGTCACTTCAATATGGGCTAATAACAATATCATTCTTGCCATTAACACTTTTGGTTGGAGGTGTATTTATTCCAGAAACCAGTCCGTTTAGGAAAAATGCATCGTAAGGTTAATGTTGATTTATGATGATGCTCACGATTGTATTGGTTATTCAGTGAACGGTTTTTAGAAGTTCGTTTATGGCGACCCGGAGCGGATTCGAACCGCCGATCTCTGCCTTGACAGGGCAGTGTGTTAAACCAGCTACACCACCGGGCCATAAGGAACTCTTTAAAAGGGTGCTTGATAGAAATATGTCAATTTTCAATGACTTTTCTTGTTAAGCCAACACAGAATACGACATGAAACATTTTTAGTCCATAGGATCTTAGTCCAAAACTGGATTCAGAGCATTCTAAATCACTCAAGTGTATGTTTCGAAGCATTTATCTTAGTGTCCTGGCAGTAGCAATGACTAATACAATAAATACCAGTCCAAGAATCAAAAACCATGGATGGCTTTGTGAGGTTTTAGGGCGTTTTCGTCTTGATTTTCGGTTCATATTGTTAAAAAGTCCGTTAGGCTTCGTGTAAACAATTTGTACAAGTATATTACATTTCTGCATATTAACCATGCGGATACTTGATAGGTTTGGCATATGATGGTATCTTGTAGCCGCTCGTATTCGAGTTCTGTATTACATATGAAGAAATTTAAGTTAACACTATTTGCCGTAATCCTGCTGATGATTGCTGGATGTTCAGATAATAATGAAGGTGCTTCTCAAATTGTGACTCCTTCGACTGAAACAAGTGGAACATCTATCAATCCTACACCTACGCCTTATCCTACACCTACGCCTTATCCTACACCTACGCCTTACCCTACACCTACGCCTTACCCTACACCTACGCCTTACACTACACCTACGCCTTCTCCAACACCAATACCGGCGCCAACGCCAACGCCAACGCCAGCTCCAACACCACCACCAACACCGACCCCTACACCAGTCCCGACT
>CAYUCO010000115.1:0-3033 GCA_964443385.1 uncultured Dehalococcoidia bacterium
TGTTCTAACTAAGGGGCTGAGTGGTAAAATCGATAGCCTGAACCTTGGTTCAGTAGGCATCGCAATTGCGTCGGTACTGTTTTTCGTACTTAGCCAATTGGAATTGTAATAACCATTTTGGATTTAAAGGGTTCAAGCCAACTATAGGTTTGGGTACTAGACCTGCATTGACTTGAACCCTTTATTCATAAACATACTACCTAGATAGGATAGGCCTCATCCTCATCTTCGTCTTCCTCAGCTTTATCTAACAGTTCCTTGAGCTCTTTAGCATGCTGTGTTATACGAGCTTCTCTTTCTTCCGGAGTCCTGTTCAGTTCTTCTTGAGTGGGTGGTCTTGGTACGAAGATCGCACCTATAGTGGTAGACCTTTTCCTGAAAACCTTGTCATTTTCATCTCTCAACACGTGTCCAAGGCCAGATTCTTCGAGCTTCTTGCGTAACGTATCTCTAAATCTCTTAATTGTCCATACTTCTTCTGCCATGCTTAACCTCTTTCTACATCTCGAGGTAGACAGGCAATAAAAAAAGCCCTCTGGTGTACAGAGAGCCTGTACCCATTTGTTCCTTAGAACCTCATCGTTTCCTCAGTAGCACCTTCAAAGGTAAGGTTGCTGTATAGGGTCTTAGACCTGAGAGTCTCGCCTATCGCTCGAGATGATATTAAATTGTGCATACAACTATAGCATAAGCTACGAATTTCGTCAAATTCATTTTAATACACAGGTTCTACAGCCAATGGCGTCTTTACCGGACATCCCGTCAATAACAAATCACTCTTTGGCGGCAGATGGATCATAAATTTCTACAGCTGACAGACTCCTAATCTTTTTATCGTCGGTCTCCATTCTTCCGCCAGCTATCACTATTCTTCCGTCATTCAACATAGTGGCTGTATGCATTTGATCACGTTCGTGTATCAATTCACCAATTTCAGTCCATATTTTGGTGCCAGGGTTATAGGATTCCATCGAAATACCACCAACAATAAGGACATCACCATTTTTGAGCAATATAGCCGAATGATATTCTCTGGGCGTAGCCATACTTACTGATGTAGATAAACTCCCGTCGGAAGGATTATAAATCTCTGAACTACCTACCGGATGAGAAGGATCACCCTGCCACTTGTTCGGAGGGAATCTAGCTCCGCCAACCATTAAAACAGTACCATCATTTAATATCGTTGCCGTAGTTCCCCTGGCGATATCCTTTCTCTTGGGCTCACCGACTGGTGACCATAAATCAGTTGCAGGATCGTACATCTCTGAAAGGAACCACCCAGACAAAAACACTTTTCCGTCTACGAGCCTAGTCACGTGGTTAGAATGAATCTGCTCCATAACATCTGCAACAGTCCATTCCCCACTGGAAGGATCATATATTTCTGACGAATCTAATTCAACGCGACCAGCCTTAGTTCTATCTACTCCTCCTGATACCAATACCCTACCATCCTCTAACAATGTAGCAGAAGCAGATTTCCTTGCGACATTCATTGTGCCAGTATAGGACCACTGATCAGTAGATGGATCATATATCTCCGAAGAACCTTCTTCGTTATCACCTGTAACCAAGACCCTGCCATCGTTTAACAATGTTGCGGTATGACCCTCACCTCGTTTATCCAACGTTTCACCCGTATTGGACCAGGTATCAGTGCTAGGATCAAATATCTCGGCCACCTTCGATGCTCTCGACATACTCTCTTGTCCACCCACTACCAAAAGTCGACCATCCTGAAGAACTGTGGCAGTATGAGCCCAACGACCAGTAGATAGACTAGGCCCTTCTAGAGTGACAGAGTCATCTCCTCCGCAACCTAATGTTAAAATCACAGTAAACGAAATTAATAAAGAAAAAAATTTTGCCCGCATAAAGACCTCTTTCTCACGTATCCATAGTACAAATTCATCCTAACAAATACACTTTGAGAATACCAGTATTAGCAAACCAAATGTGTTTTTGGGTAAGCCAGACGCTAGTTGATTATTATTTAGAAGGGCTCAATGTCTCGAAGTGTAAATCTGATGACGTACCATCAGTAGGTTGCCAGCCGCTTAGGTTAGGGCTCAAACCGTAAACTTCATGTCGCCAGAGTATTGGTATGCCCCAGTACTCGTCAAACAACATTCGATTAATCTCCTGCAATCGACTCTTTCGGACATCTGGATCAGCTATACTACTCAATTCTTCAAAAATACGATCACCCTTACTGGGATCGTGATATGCCAATACACCGTCGCTTCCCATATATCTCTTAATAAGACCTAGGGCACTAGGCATAGTTTGATAATCCACTCCATGAAATATAGGAGCTGGTGCAACATCTTCAAAAACCTGAGGCTGTGAATGATATCTGGCTTTTACGAGTTGATATTCACTCGGGATTATACGAACATCAACCCCAATCTTTCGCCAATCTTCAGCTATTAATCCATTCAACTGGATCATCTCTGTCAGTCCATAAGCAGCAATAGAAAATAGATACACAGTTTCTCCCTGATAACCGGAGTTCTCCAATAGTGATTTGGCTGACTGAGGATCGTAATCGTAGTGTGGAAGAGACGGATCATATCCATCGTCCACAGGAGTAAACATTGGGGAACCTGTAGCTAACGAAGCAACTTCTGGCGCATAGACTGCATCTAGCATTGACGGAACATCTAGAGCGAGAGCTAAGGCCTGACGAAAATCCTTATTAGAAGTGAGAAAAGAGTCATCATAGCTCATGAAAAATCTCAAAACGGTACTAGTAATGTACTTGGGACCATCAACTGTAAATCCATCCTTTTTAAGTGGCTCCACTTTTTCCTGAAGCACTTCCATGCTGAAAGCTTCTCCCGCAGGTCTCAACATAGCCATGTCTACTTCTCCTGACCTCAACATGGCAACACGTTTGCCTGCATCTTCAACTTTAATTAACCGAAGACGGTCAAAACCAGGTACACGTTCTGCATTCCAATACTCTTTATTGGCTTCGTACTCTATAAACTCATTCATTGATCTGTCGAGAAACTTCCATGGACCACT
>CAYUCO010000116.1:0-1975 GCA_964443385.1 uncultured Dehalococcoidia bacterium
TGTCACCGAAGACTTTTTGCCATATTAATTCCACGTTAAAGGGGTTTTCACCGATTAGATATTGACGGCCTATTTCATGTATAAGAGCTATTTGAGACTTCATGTCTTCTATCGGGAATTCTCTTCCTGCACCAGAGAATGTGTTGCCTGTTATTCTTTCTCCAAGGCCTGTTATTCCTTCGTCTGTAACGAGTTCCAGAAATAACAGATATTTCCCTCCACGATATGCTGGTTCGTCCCCACCTCTGCTCCAGTCGGCATCATTTTGGACTATTATTGTCCTGACGTCTGTAATTTTCATTTAGCTGATCTCCCAACAAAATTGTTACAGGCTCATCCACAAACCAGTAGATATAGCCGTGTGAGCCTTATGGTGGAGACGGGGGAGAGTCGAACTCCCCGTCCAGAGAACTATCCGCTGGAATGTGCTACAGGCTTATCCAGTATTTAATTAATTGCTCTTTTGGTCCCTACTGGCAAGGTTCCATAGGAGCTAGCCGAATTTTCTTGTTCACTCCGCATCGGCGTCAAGAGAGCTAGCGCCTCGATTTAATGTCGCCCATTTACAGCCTTCGAGGAGAGTTTGTAGTGGACGTAACTGCTATATTTAAGCAGCTAGAGCGAGTTTATTTTCGCCAGTTATTCTTTTGCCGCTTTTTACGAGGTGCACGGCGCCTCGGCCTGCAATTCCGCGAAATCACCCCCTGTCGAAGCCAAGCGTCCCCGACACAACCATATTATACTATACAAAGCGGATAATCTTCTACTATTGGTACCTTTCTGACATCTTTCTTCTGATTTCCCTCTCTTGCTCCCTATCAATAATTACTTTTCTCTTGTCATGTAACTTGCGACCTCTAGCAATGCCCACTTGGATTTTTGCTATATGTTTTTTGATATAAACCCTCAGAGGGATCAAGGTTAATCCTTTTTGAGACGTACTACCTGAAAGATAATCTATCTCCTTTTGGTGTAACAGTAATTTTCTGGGCCGTAAAGGGTCATGGTTGTAGATATTTCCTTCTGAATATTGCGCTATATGTGATCCTATTAGCCAAGCCTCGCCTCGTTCTATTTTAGCGAAAGCGTGTTTGATATTCATTTGCCCAGCCCGGATAGACTTAATCTCGGTACCGGTGAGCACTAATCCAGCCTCGAGGTTTTGCATAATGTCGTATTCGTAATACGCCCTCCGGTTTACGCTAATTACCTTGAAAGCAGAATTTTCTTGATTATTAGAGCCCGTTTTTTTCTTGGTTCTGACTCTTTTAGCCATAGTTTATCCTTACGTTTTCTTGCGTTAGTTTATTAAGAATGTAAGCCTCTTCAGAGCTGTTTCTAGTTGCAAATCCTTTTCAGGGTTTTTCTCCTGTATCGCCTCAACTGTGAAATCTGGTTTTATGCCTTTACCTTCTATCATATTTCCGTCTGGGGAATACCAGCGGGCTATAGAATAATATAGTGCGGATTGGTCACTAAGTTTCTTGGGAAGATTAACACTACCTTTTCCAAACGTTTTCGTTCCTACTATTTCAGCTCTATCGTGGTCCTGAAAGGCTCCGGACAAAACTTCACTGGCACTCGCACTGAATTCATTTACCAAGACTACCATTGGCAGGTCAATTTGTGAATCAGATTCGGTGAAATAGTCGGTTCTATTACCATCCCCGTCGATTGCATATAATACTATTTCTTTTCCTAGGAAAAGGTCAGCTATGTTCACTGTGGTTGATAACAAACCACCCAGATTGTTTCTTAGATCCAATACTACACCGACGGGGTTTTCATTTGAGACTACTGTCAATATGTTTTCTAACTCTTCGTCGGTGTCATCACAAAAACAACTTATTTTTATGTAGGCAAAGTCTTCTTCTGTCATTTTCATAGTTACACTTTCATCGTTAATGGAAGAGCGTGTTATTTCTACCTGAAATGGTTCTAATATTCCTGTTCTTTGGATTAATAGATCTACACG
>CAYUCO010000117.1:0-4835 GCA_964443385.1 uncultured Dehalococcoidia bacterium
AAGTTTCTGACAGACCAAATGTTTCAATAATTGGAGAAGGAAGCACTAACCTAAGCCTAACTGAAGACAACTTAGTTTATAGGGCTGCGAGAGAATTCCTTAAACGGGTTAAGGAAGGCAACCAATTTTTAGATATCACATGTCACAATACAATACCATTGGCTAGAGGATTGGGTAGTAGTGCTGCTGCAATTGTAGGAGGAATATTTGCAGCCAACGCCGTGTGCGGGGATCTGCTTGACCAAGATGAATTATTGGATCTGGCTGTGGAAATCGAAGGACATTGTGACAATGTTGCGCCTGCATTGTTGGGAGGTTGCCAGATAGTAGTGCAGGATGAAGGAAAGATTTTTTGTAGTGCTGTGAATTTAGCTAAGGACATTGATGTAATCATTTTCGTTCCTGACCAACCTATGAGTACAGAAGAGGGGCGGGCTTTATTACCAAAAGAAATTTCCCGAGACGATGCAGTTTATAACATAGGTAGATTTGGAATGCTGGTTAATTCCTTATCTAGCGGCAATTTGGAGAGTCTGTCTATATCTACAAGAGATAGACTACATCAGCCGTATAGAGAGAAGATATTTCCGGCAATGAAATACATAATTAGGTCTGCAAATAATGCCGGCGCCATAGGCGCATTTTTATCAGGAGGTGGTTCTAGCGTTACAGCCTTTGCTAATTCAAGGACCATGACAATAGGTTACGAAATGGCAGATGTAGCTGATAAAATTGGCATACCAGGAACATTGAAGGTTACTAAGCCTTCAATGTTGGGATCACATGTAGTAGCCAACGATAACAAATTAAAGTAGTGAGTAGTATGGGCAAGCTAATTGTACAAAAATATGGCGGTTCATCATTGGCGGATAATGTTAGAATAATGTCCGTTGCTGAACGCATTGTCAGTGCTAGTGTTTCAGGTAATCAGATTGTGGTAGTAGTATCTGCAATGGGAAACAGCACTGACGATTTATTGTCATTGGCTTCCAGCATAGCGGACAATCCTAACAAAAGAGAGTTGGATGTTTTGCTTTCCACCGGCGAAATGGTTTCTTGCTCTTTGGTTACAATGGCATTAAATTCTCTAGGTCATGAAGCAGTCAGTCTTACCGGGGCACAAGCTGGCATAGGTACTGATTCGGAATATAGTCAGGCTAGAATACTGGAGATAGATACAAGCAGGATGCTAAAAGAAATAAAGGAAGAGAAAATAGTAGTGGTCACTGGATTCCAAGGGATAGCAGAAAATATGGAAATTACAACGTTGGGCAGAGGTGGTTCTGACACTACGGCTGTGGCATTGGCAGCGAGCCTCAAAGCAGATATCTGTGAAATATATACTGATGTAGATGGGATATACACTGCTGATCCAAGAGTAGTTCCAGAAGCGCGTATTTTAAATGAAATAGGTTATGAGGAGATGATGGAAATGGCAAGTTATGGAGCCAAAATGCATCCTAGATCCATAGAACTTGCCGCACTATACAATATTCCGATCAGAGTTACTTCTAGTTTTAGAGATGTTCGTGGAACTTTGATTCATTGAGATAGAGGTAGTAATGGAAATTAACGATAGAGTACGAGGAATAGCACACAACAGGAATGTTGCAAAGATAACGGTTCTTGGAGTTCCAGACCAACCAGGTATAGCTGCTGCTATATTTGAACCTTTGTCTGAGGCCGGGATAAGCGTAGACACTATAGTGCAAAATTCGGGTATAGGCGATTTGGCAGACTTAACATTTACTGTAGGAAGAGAGAACCTACAGAAAGCACTAGATATCGTGCAGACTGTTTCGAAAGAGATAAGAGCACGAGATTGTTTTGGTAACGCTGGGTTGGGTAATGTTAGCATCATAGGGACGGGCATGCAGAATTATCCAGGCTATGCCTCCTTGATGTTTCGCTCATTGTATGAAGCTGGCGTAAATATAGAGATGATAACGACTTCAGAGATACGTATCACTTGTATAGTAGATGAAGATAAAGTAGAGATTGCAGTGCGAGCGTTACATAAGGCATTTAACTTGGAAGCAAAATAGCAAGTTTTATCCTGGAGGCAGCTAGTCTTTTGTCAAATCCATTTTTATCTATTGTTATACCCACTTACAATGAAGAACAGAGAATATCTCTGACCTTACAGAGCATAGTGGAGCATCTAAATCATAAAGAATATGAGTGGGAAATCATAGTCGTAGATGATGGCAGTAATGATCGAACAAAATCTATAGTCGAAGTAATGTCGGCAATAGACTCAGGGATTAAGCTACTTCCTCTCGAGCACAAAGGTAAAGGATTTGTTGTTAAACAAGGGATGCTTCATGCTAAAGGCAAATATAGATTTGTTGCAGATGCAGATCTCTCAATGTCTATAGATCAATTAGATAGATTCTTACCTCCTAATCAAGTTGATGCCGACATTGTTATCGGATCCAGGGAAGCGTATGGATCCGAGCGCGTAGGCGAACCGATGAAGCGACACTTGATGGGCAGATGTTTTAATTTAATGGTCCGTTTGATTGTCCTTAAAGATATTCAGGATACTCAATGCGGATTTAAATGTTTCAGAGGAGATGTGGCAGACAAAATCTTCCCACTCCAGACTACTAATGGATTTAGCTTCGATGTGGAAATATTATTTATAGCCCAGAAAATGGGCATGGATATAAAAGAATTAGGCATATGTTGGTCATATAATGAAGGCAGCAAAATCAGGCTTATTAAAGACAGCATATCTATGTTGAAAGATTTATGTTTAGTGAGATGGAATTCTTTAACAGGTAAATACAGGACTTAACTAGTTTAAAAGGTTCCCTTGACAACAAATTACAGTATGCTAGAATTGGCTCTCCTGCATTGATTGTCAGGAGAAGTAAAGGCTAGGACGGAGAAGAGTAGGGGGATGGGTCCAGTAAGCGAATCTGGTATGGTGAAAGCAGATGTGGACGACGCCCTTGAACGTAGCTCCCGAGCCGTCAGAAGAAAACCTCTCTAGGTGATTAGAACTGACCGGGTATGGAAAAAGTCTCCCGTTATAGAAGACGAAAAGGCTTACGGGCCTAGAAGAGCCCCGGGTTTCGGGGAATAAGGGTGGTACCGCGGGAATAGTTCTCGTCCCTTGGGGGCGAGAATTTTTTTTTGGTTTACGGGAGGGTATTGATATGAAATTGACAGGTGCGCAAATAGTATGCGAGAGTCTTCTTTTGGAAGGCGTGGATGTTGTCTTTGGTATACCAGGTGGGGCAATATTACCTTTATATCAAACTATGTCGAGTTATCCTGATCTGAAGCATATACTTACTCGTCATGAGGAAGGTGCATCTATGGCAGCGGACGGTTATGCACGATCTACCGGAAAAGTAGGTGTGTGTATGGCTACTTCTGGGCCAGGAGCCACCAATTTGGTTACAGGGATAGCAACCGCTCAAATGGATTCTGTTCCCATGGTTGCTATAACCGGCCAAGTAGGGCGCGCAGCTCTTGGAAAAGATGCGTTTCAGGAGACAGATATATCTGGTATAACGCTCCCAATAACCAAACACAGCTATCTGGTGATGAAACCTGAAGACATAGCACCTGCCATAAAAGAAGCATTTTATATAGCAAACACAGGCAGACCTGGTCCTGTATTGATAGACATACCTAAAGATGTTTTTACAGAAGAAACTGAATTTATTTACCCTGAGACGTTAGATTTGCCGGGATACAAGCCTGTAATAGATGGTGATCAATTGCAGGTAGAAAAAGCGAACAAACTAATAGCTGAGGCTGAAAGGCCAGTGATATTGGCGGGTCACGGAGTTATAATTTCAAGAGCCTACAACGAACTTCTTGAATTAGCGGAGAAAGCGCAGATACCTGTTATAACTACTTTACTGGGAAGAAGTTCTTTTCCAGATGCACACATACTTTTTGCAGGAATGCCTGGCATGCATGGTATGGCTTACGCTAGTCTTGCAATAGACGAAGCAGATTTAGTTATTGGATTAGGGATGCGTTTTGACGATCGTATTACTGGTAATGTAGATCTGTTCGCTCCGAATGCTAAGATAATTCATGTAGATATTGACCCTGCAGAAATTGATAAGAACGTCAAAACCGATGTCCCTATAATAGGAGATTTGGCAAGGGTATTGAGACAAATTAACAAAATCGTTAAACCAAAGACCCACACTAAGTGGCTGAAAAGAGTAGAAAAACTAAAAGTAGATCATCCATCTCTACGTATTAGAGAGACAGATAAGTTATTACCCCAACAAGTGGTCCGGGATTTATGTGAAATAACAGATGGTAAATCTATAGTTGTTACAGGTGTAGGCCAGCATCAAATGTGGGCCGCTCAACATTACGCGGCAAAGGAACCAAATTTGTTCCTTACTTCAGGTGGGCTGGGTTCCATGGGGTATGAAGTTCCCGCTGCATTGGGAGCACAGGTTGGAAGGCCAGATAAGGTTGTTTGGTCAGTCGCTGGAGACGGAGGATTTCAAATGACCATGTCGGAGCTGGCAACTATTGTTGAGAACAATTTGCCAGTGAAGTTCGCGATATTTAATAATGGATATTTAGGAATGGTTCATCAGTGGCAAGATATATTTTATGGTAAAGACTATTATGCGACTTCTTACACTGGAAATCCTGACTTTGTGAAACTCGCCGAAGCATTTGGAATACTCGGTATCCGAGTCACAGATAAAGGACAATCTTTAGATGCAATCCGACAGGCTATGGATCATGATGGTCCAGTTGTTGTTGATTTTGTTTTAGCTAAAGAGGAAAATGTATATCCTATGATACCGGCAGGACAAAGCACTGCTGATCTTATGGAAGAAAAA
>CAYUCO010000118.1:0-2350 GCA_964443385.1 uncultured Dehalococcoidia bacterium
TGCTGTAATATTCGCTTTTATAGCAATATCCATGTTTGTAGGAGCCCTACTAACACTGACATTTATGTCTTCTTCCAAATTCATACAGTTTAGAATAGCATTGATAAAACTATTTCCAGATACTATACAATCTAAAATCAATTCAATTCTTGGACAATTCTTAGAAGGACTCGCGAGTTTAAAAACAATTAAAAGCCAATCTACTATCCTAATGTTTTCAATACCAGTATGGTTGTCGGAGTGTGGTGTTTATCTTTTAGTTGGATACAGTTTCGAAATACATACTTATTTCGCATCCCCTATAATATTTATTCTAGCCATAATATTAGTGACCGCCACTTCGAATCTGATCACCGCGATTCCCTCCAGTGTTGGAGGTATCGGCCCCTTCGAGGTAGCCGCCCAACAAACATTGGTTGTACTCGGGCTAAACTCGTCATTAGCAGCAGCTTATTCTGGATTCATACATATCATCGCCCTTTGGCTACCTGTAAACCTCTTGGGAATACTATTTCTTTGGAAACACAATATGTCAATGAAAACGTTAGTTAATATGACTACCCCCCAAAGTGAACCCTCAGAACCATATAACAATACATATACCGACGAAGAAATGAGAGATAAAACATGCAAATAGGAATAATCGGAGCAGGCATAGCCGGATTGACATGCGCTTATGAACTCTGCAGACAAGGGCATACTGTAGATATTTATGAGACTGCTCCGTTTGTCGGGGGGCAAGCTTCGACATTTACGGTACAAGGAAGCCAACTGGAGCGAGGGTATCACCATTTATTTGTTAGCGATACCCATATGGCCGACCTAATGGAAGACCTCGGGTTGTCACACCAATTGAAGTGGTTCGAATCATCTGTTGGATTATATTATGGTGGTCACATTTGGAGATTCTCAACACCAATGGACCTCCTGAAATTCAAACCACTCCCATTTTTTGACAGAATACGACTAGGCATCTGGACCCTCATTCTCCAGAGAACTAAAAATTGGAATAAATTTGAGAGTGTTACCGCTCAAGAATGGATAATAAAGCATATGGGAATACGCTCCTACAAAGTAATTTGGGAGCCATTGCTACGAGGCAAATTTGGAGATTACTTCAATAAAATCAGCATGACATGGGTGTGGGGGAAAATCTATCTGAGGGTAGCTTCTAGAAAAAAGAATGGTCAAAAAGAACTTCTGGGATACCCGATCGGTAGTTTCGAAGAAATAATTAGTGCTTTATCAGACCAAATATTGTCTTCAGGCGGGAGCATAAACACCAGTACAACAGTAGAGAAAATCATCTCGAATGATGATAGTGTAACAGGACTCAAAATTAGGGATGCCAGAGGCACATACTCAACAATAGAATACGATAAAATAGTTAGTACGGCCCCCTCATATATTTTACCTTTTCTTGCGCAAGATCTACCTAAAGAGTATATAGATACATTGAATACCACAAACTACCTATCCGCGGTGTTGTTAATTTTGGTACTCGAGAAGCCTCTTTCGGACATATACTGGCTTAATATTGCCGATAGAACAATCCCATTCGTGGGCATAATTGAACACACTAACATGATAGACAATGAACTCTACGGTAATAAACACATAGTGTATATAACTAATTATGTTACTAGGGACAGTGAAATATATTTGTCGGAAGGATCAGAGCTTTTAAAGACTTTCATACCACATCTTAAAAAAATCAATCCGGATTTTGAAGAATCCTGGATAATCGAATACTACCATCATAAAATCGACGCAGCTCAACCTATAGTGAAGACAAATTATAGCAATCAAATACCTGACCACATAACGCCCGTAAACGGATTGTACCTAGCAAATACATCCCAAATATACCCGGAAGACAGGGGTACCAATTACTCAGTAAGGTTGGGAAAACACTTAGCAGATATCATTAACGAGTGACAAGTGCATAATTATTAAAGCCGCAAGTGTTTTCAAATTAGAATTTACCTAGTAAACTTGTATTGTCATAAAGGTCAACAAATGCTAGCAGAATTGGGGAGTGGCTCGTGGAGATAAACAAAGCATCATCTAAGGTTAAGCGACAATCGAGAAGGAGTTTTCTCGGTCAGCTAGGCGTAGGGGTAGTAGGTATTGCAACGTTATCTTCGGGCTTACTGGGTTTTGCTAAACATAAGTCCGAAATGCCATCCAACGAATTTCCTGGTCCTGACTCTATGTTTCACCCTGCCGTAGACCCCCGCCAAGATCCGAGACGATCATAACTTTATTGGCGCCTACCGAACTCTCTTTCAAGATTGTAATCAGCGTACCTAATAATTGTCGGGCGTCCATGCGGACAAGTGTGTGGGTT
>CAYUCO010000119.1:0-6660 GCA_964443385.1 uncultured Dehalococcoidia bacterium
TTAGCACACCTTTCGGTGGGTTATTCCCCGCCCTAGGTTAGGTTTCTTACGCGTTACTCAGCCGTTTGCCACTATTCGCTCAATCCGAAGAAAGAGGTCATCGTTCGACTTGCATGCATTAGGCGCGCCGCCAGCGTTCGTCCTGAGCCAGGATCAAACTCGCTAAAAAAAAGAACCTTCCTTCCACTATCTAATTGTTAAGGTGTTTCCTCACGTCATCTTCCGCACATAACCAATCTAGTGATTATAATGGCACAAATTATTATGTCAATGCCTTTGAGTTTGATATTGTGTTTGATGTTTGGGAAATGTTATCCTGTTTCAGTTTTGATAGATATGATGATCTGTGATATTTGAACCGGAGGATCTGTATATGCATTTACTAGTAGATGGGTTTGGAGGAGATTCGGAAAATCTGAAAAGTCAGGAATTTGTTTATAAATTCCTTGATAAGTTTCCTTCTTCTATTAATATGAACAAGATTAGTGGACCACATGTCACTACATACAAGGGTCCGGTTGAGCAAGATTGGGGTGTGTCCGGTTTCGTTATGATAGCTGAAAGCCACATTAGCATACATACCTTTCCAGATAGGTCGTATACCAACATAGATATATTTTCTTGTAAAGATTTTGATGAAGAAAAGGCTTTAATGTTGATCATCGATGCTTTTAGTTTTGAACAGACCAAGCAATGGAGTGTGGGTCGGGGATTGGAATACACGGAGCCGGAATTTGATGATACAAGTCGAACTAGCGGTGTTAGTTCTATAATTAGGATCTAGAAACGACCTGACATGAAAGAAAAGTTACCAATACCTGATGACTACGCATTTCACTGGAGTTTCTTAGCTTTAAACAACGATGAAATGAACTTTGAATCCTCCAGAATAGTTGTGTTGCCTGTTCCATATGATTCTACAACCTCATACCGGAGCGGTGCTAAGGAGGGCCCTAGGGCAATAATAGAGGCATCACGATATTTAGAGGATTACGATTTGGAACTGAATTGCGACATTTCTGATGTGGGTATTTATACCCTACCGGAATTGGATCCGAACGTGGATAGCCCCTATAAAATGGCAGAGCGTGTAAAAAATGTTTCCAAAGCAATATTTGAATCTGGGAAGATACTTGCAATGTTGGGAGGGGAACACTCTATATCTTTAGGTGCTATATCGGCGGCGGCTGAGATGTATCAAGATCTGTCAGTTTTGTATCTCGATGCCCATGGTGATCTCAGGGACATTTATATGGGCAGTAGTTACAGTCACGCTTGTACAGCAAGAAGAGTCCTTGACATTGCACCTGTTGTTGAAGTCGGAGTCCGTAGTATTAGTAAGGAAGAGATAAAATTTTATGAATCTTCAAAGTCCGAAAAATTAGATATATATTTTTATGAAAGAACAACATCCACTAGATCATGGAATGTGAATGAGGTGTTAGAAAAGCTGTCAGAAAATGTTTATATATCTTTGGATTTAGATGTACTGGATCCTAGCATAATGTCTGCTGTCGGAACTCCTGAACCAGGTGGGATTGATTGGGACCAAATAACAGAATTGATGCATGCAGTATGCCGAGGACGTAACGTAGTTGGATTCGACGTTGTGGAGTTGTGTCCTCCAGCTGGACCTACTTCTTGCGCTTTTATCGCAGCGAAGTTAGCTTATAAGGTCATGGGTTATATAACTTCAATTAATCACAAGCTTTAATGTCCAAATAATATGTCTGGTATTGTTGTTGTGTTTAAACTACTTTAAAATGCTTTTGCCACATTTATTTAGGATATATGAATATTCCTAGGTGGGGAGTGTAAAAACAAAATGATATATATGGATCACGCTGCTACTACTCCCGTTCGCCCAGAGGTTTTGGAGGCAATGTTACCCTATTTTTCTGAAAAGTACGGTAACAGTTCTAGTCTGTATACTTTAGCCCAAGATTCAAGGAAGGCTTTAGATGAATCGAGGGAAATGGTTTCAAGGATACTTGGATGTAGATCCAGTGAAATCATATTTACTAGTGGTGGCAGTGAATCGGATAATGCAGCATTGAAAGGATCCGCGTTGGCATTAAAAGGAAGTGGTAATCACATAATTACTACATCTATAGAACATCATGCGGTGATACACACCTGCCAATTCCTAGAAGATTTTGGTTTTGATGTGACCTATTTACCGGTCGGCAAGGACGGTTTAGTTGACCCTTCTAATCTTATAGCTGCGATGACTGATCAGACTATTTTAGTAAGTATTATGTTGGCTAATAATGAGGTTGGTACTATAGAACCTGTGAGTGATTTGGCTTTCAAGGTTAAGGAAGAAGCTAAAAACAGAGGTAGGACTGTTGTGTTTCATACTGATGCGGTGCAAGCTCCTGGATATATCGACATTGACGTAAAATCTCTGGGAGTAGATATGCTGAGTTTATCAAGTCACAAATTCTATGGACCCAAGGGGACTGGTATATTGTACGTAAAAAGAAATACACCTTTTATTTCTCAACAAATGGGTGGCGCGCAAGAGAGACAAAGACGAGCAGGCACAGAAAATTTGCCTGGTATTGTAGGGACGGCTTTGGCATTAAGATTAGCCAATGAAGAACGCGATGAAAACGTCAAACGCTGTACATTTTTAAGGGACAAGATTATCAATGGGATTCAGAATACAATCTCTGGAGCAAAATTGAACGGGCACCCTACTCTAAGGCTTGCAAACAATATTAATTTTTCCTTTTCTGGTGTTGAAGGAGAACCGATTTTGCTAGGTTTGGATTTCGCAGGTATAGCCGTATCTAGCGGAAGTGCATGCAGTTCCGGGTCATTAGATCCATCTCACGTATTATTAGCGATTGGCTTATCCGCTGATTTGGCTCATGGAAGTCTGCGGATTACTCTTGGCAAGGATAATACTGAAGAAGAAGCGGATCATATACTTAAAATCCTGCCAGAATTAGTTGATAGACTTAGATCCATGAACTCTCTATCCAAGACTTTATCCTGAAGGACAATATGCAAATGAAACTTGTAGTTTATTCAATAACATTACTTTTGATTCTTAATACAGTAATCTGGAGTGGTTGTATAAGAACACCTGATAAGGAATATGGTGGTAGAGGTGAGATACTTGCGATTGGAGCACACAAACCTAAACTTATGGATCATGTTTTGTATAGTGTAAAAGGACAAAACTTTATTATAAATCCTAGTAAAGATGATTTGCAGATTGCGGTGGTCAAATTAAGGGTAGTAAACATGAAATCTACACAGGTAACATTGAATGTTGACAGAGACGCGGTGACAATTGTCTCTAAAGCCGGACAAACTTTCAGCCCATTTGATCCAGAAGATATGGCCTCTAAGACTTCGGATATGCATCCGGAAGGAAATCCCTATGGTCTTCATATATGGGGCTCGTTCAAGTTGAACAAACGTTATGAGATTGCGGGTACCGTATTTTTCGAAGTTCCGAAAGGTTTGGAATTTTCAGATACAATTTGGGATAATGTCGAATACGTAAGGGTCCCATATCCAAAATAATAGTGATTACCTATCTGTTGGGGAATTTTGTCGACCAGGCAATTTTCTTGTTTATATCTCGTACAATGCTGGGACCTTCATATATAAATCCGGTATAAATCTGCACTGTATTTGCTCCAGCAGCCAACGCTTCTAAGGCGTCCTCTCCGGTAAAAATGCCACCACATGCGTTTATCATAAATTTTTCACCCGCGTGTTTTCTGATATCCTTGACTATTCTTAATGTGTGTTGAAAAAGAGGTTTTCCGCTCAAACCGCCTCTGCCTACTGCGAGCCTTGGATCTTCTTGCGGCCATGTATTCGAGGCAGTTACACCATCAATTGAGTATTTCATACACAGATCAACCATTTTCATAACTGCACGGCGTTCATCTTCATCGAAATACATTGGTATCTTTAAGAAGACCGGTTTGGTTTTAACTTCTTGTAGTGTTGACAGAAGGTTCTCTAAGTTGTTTGCTTCTTGAAATATCCTGATTCCAGAAGTATTAGGTGAACTTATATTTAATTCTATTCCAGATGTGAGTGGTTGAAGTTCCTTAAAACACGCTAGGAAATCTTCGGTTGAAAGCCCGGAGATACTTGCGAATATTGGGATGTTAATGTCAGAGATGTTTTTTAGATTATTTGTGACTTCATTTAATCCAATGGATGGAAATCCCAGTGAATTGACCATTGACAATGTCGCAGGGTTTCTTGCTATACGGGGTTTTGGATTGCCAGGTTGTGGCTTCAGTAGTACTGTGCCTCCAACAATGTATCCAAACCCTATCTTAGAAAGAGACTTGATAGAAACACAATCCTTGTCATATCCAGCCGCCAGTCCTACTGGATTGTCGATATATACATTTCCTATGTGGGTGTTTAAAGCCTTGTCTTTGAAGGACAAGAAAAAATTAAATATTTCCCATAAAACCCCAACTTTAAACAGAACCCTTGCTAAGTTGTGAGCTCGTTCAGCAGGGATCTGAAATAATAGGGGTTTAATGAAAGTTTTATATATCCTCACTACAATTGACCCCGTGCATCCATCCAAAATTCGATGTATACAAGAATATACTACTGATATTTCATTAACAACCTTATTGCAGAATATTAAGAGTTCTACTTCAGGTGTAGTTGATGGGGAATACAGGCACCTATCTATTTACAAAGTCATGCTTGGAAAGTACAATAATTCCACAGAATATTGCTAGATTGACACAAACTTCACAAACCCCTATAGTTATCTCCCTTCTCTGTTTTTTTTGATTGAGTGGTTTATATATATGGTATCTGACAAAGAAGAAGCTAAAGAATATGTTCTAACTACAGTTAGAGAAAACGATGTAAA
Source organism: uncultured Dehalococcoidia bacterium (assembly GCA_964443385.1). GTDB lineage: Bacteria > Chloroflexota > Dehalococcoidia > Lucifugimonadales > UBA2985 > VFHP01. The sequence continues at coordinate 4,874 of CAYUCO010000119.1, forward strand.
GTTTATCAGACTGTGGTTTACAGACATACTGGGAGCCTTGAAAGGTTTCGTAATAACAGCCCAAGAGTTGGAAGAAGCCTTGGATCAGGGCGTGGGTTTTGACGGGTCTGCGATAGACGGATTTGCTAGGATCGATGAAAACGATATGGTAGCCATGCCGGATCCTTCGACTTTTAGTATTTTGCCTTGGAGACCTAGACAGAATGCTGTTGCGCGTATGATGTGTGATGTTTTAACTCCTACATGGGAACCTTTTCAGGGGGATTCCAGATTTGTTTTAAAACGGAATTTGGCTAAGGCCGCAAAAATGGGGTACACATACTACGTGGGACCAGAGTTAGAGTTCTTCTATTTTAAAAATTCTGAAGGAACGGAAGAATTGGATCAAGGTGGATATTTTGACCAAACACCTTTAGATTTAGCCACAGAATTGAGAAGGGAAACCATTCTCACCCTAGAGGAAATGGGAATAGCTGTAGAATTTAGCCATCATGAAGTTGCACGTAGTCAGCATGAGATAGATCTCAGGTATTCTGATGCTCTCACCATGGCAGATAACGTGATGACTCATAGGTTAGTGATCAAGGAAGTTGCTATGCGACATGGATTGTATGCAACCTTTATGCCGAAACCAATAGCAGGTTCTAATGGTAGCGGAATGCATGTGCATCAGTCTCTATTTAGAGGGGACACAAATGCTTTTTTTTCAGATAATGAAGATCATTTGTCTACTGAAGCCAAACACTTTATGGCGGGATTAATGTATCATGCTCCAGCTATAACTTCTGTCACTAATCAGTGGGTTAATTCGTATAAACGGTTAGTTGCTGGTTATGAGGCACCAATTTATGTTTCTTGGGCCAAAGTAAATAGATCCGATTTGATTCGGATACCATCATATAAAGAAGGTAGGCAAGAATCTGTCAGGATAGAATACAGAGCACCAGATCCTGCATGCAATCCATACCTGGCATTTGCTGTTATGTTGGCGGCCGGTTTGGATGGCATAGAAAAAAAACTTCCCATACCGGAACCAATAAATGAGGATGTCAATAAAATGACTGATGAGGAGCGAAAAGAGAGAGGTATAGGAGTTTTACCGGGTACTTTGTCGGAGGCTATTTCGTTGACCGAGGAAAGTGACTTAGTTCGAGAAGCCTTGGGCGATCACGTTTTTGAAAGTTTCATACAAAACAAAAAAATTGAATGGAATCAGTATAAGGCACAAGTTACCAATTATGAATTGAAGAGATATTTACCGATATTGTAACTGGAATTTGTTAAGTGTTTACAGGGAGACAATCATTGAAAAAAAATACTAAGAAGTTTGGCTTGTATGATCCGATATTTGAAAGGGATGCTTGTGGTGTCGGGTTAGTTGCCAATGTAACTGGATTAAAGACTCATGATATTCTGGATAAGGGAATAGAAGTTCTTGTGAATCTTGCTCACAGAGGAGCAACTGGTAGTGATCCTTTGACTGGAGATGGAGCAGGTATACTTATACAAATTCCAGATAAGTTTTTTCAGAATCAAAGCTCTCTTCTAGGAATAAAACTTCCAAAATCTGGGGATTACGGCGTTGGTATGACATTCTTGCCTCCAGAAGAAGAGAATCAAAAAGAATGTCAGGCACTAATAGAAAAAATTGTAACTCAAGAAGGTCTAAGCTTCCTTGGTTGGCGGAATGTTCCTACAGATAACACTGGTATTGGTTATGTGGCAACCAACTCTCAACCTGCCATAAAGCAATTTTTTGTAGGAAAAGGAATTGATATTAAAGATTC
>CAYUCO010000120.1:0-2906 GCA_964443385.1 uncultured Dehalococcoidia bacterium
TTTCAACCACGCGAAGCGACCTTATAATATCCTTGATATGGAAACTCTTGATGAGCTTGACTATATCTTGGAGAACTTTATTATAAATGCCACTCAGTACAAAGGAGTTATCTTTAGAAGCTCCAAGGGTTCATTCGTAGTCGGAGCAAATGTTAAGGATTTTGTTTCGGCTCACAATGCGCCAGATTATGAGATTGATAAAATCCTAAAGAAAGGTCAGGATATCTTTAATAAGATAGAAGACCTTGACATTCCAACCGTAGCAGTAATGAAGGGGATAACTATGGGTGGAGGTCTAGAGTTAGCTCTAGCCTGTACCTCTAGAATTCTTCTGGAGAACCCAGTTCCAGAAGATACTGAGTATACTGCCTATCAATTAACTAAACTGGCTCTACCAGAGGTTAAGCTAGGAATCCTACCCTCTTGGGGAGGCACTACACGTCTGCCTCGTATTATAGATCCAGTAAAAGCTATGGAACTTATCTGTTCAGGCAGGAATGTGGGTGAGTCAGAGGCTTTAGAGATAGGTCTTGTTGACGAAATAGTAAAAAGCGGAACACATTGGGAAGAGGTTGCATATAATATTATAAACACTATTGACTACAGAAGCATTCAGGCTTATAAATGTGTTCCTCCCGATGTATCCAAATTGAAGATAAGGTTGGCGGGAATGTATACCAAATGGCTTATTGGACGAAAGCAAAAGAAAATGTTTGGTGACAAAAAGAAGTATCCATCTCCATATAGAGCATTAGATACTTTTAAAACTTGTCTTAGCTTGTCTAGACATAATTCTCAAGCATTAGAGCGTACTAATTTCATAGAACTGGTTAAGTCTGACCAGTGTGTGGAACTGGTCGGAAGATTCCTTAGTGGAGAACGCTAATGAGCATTCCTTTAATCAAGCCAGAGACAATGCAAAGCATAATAGAAGAAGTCTATGTAAAAAATGACTACTTTAGTGTTGAGGAGTTTCGATCCAAACTTGAAACCGACAATGAAAACGTAGCTATAGTTCTTTATGCTTTTATAGATGCTATTTCTTCTTATATGGCTGAAGACGATCTAGAAAGAATTAATGAATATTCATCTATAGCAAAAATTAGTTGCAATTTGCTTTATAAAACTATAGAGAAGCAAATTGAGATAGATGAGATAGACTATGAATAGTCAGGCAACAAAAGAGTGCTGGTATAGATATATCAGGTTGAGCGAAGAAGAGAAGAAAGAGTTTAGAAGTAAGTTAGATTTAATAACAGCAGAAGAACTAGGTATAGATATTCCTTCAAGCGACAGGGTAGATGGCTAGAGAAGATGTAGCAATAGTACATCTGATTTATCAGAGAAAAGTAGAGGATATAAATTCTTTCCTTACAGTACCTATTGAACTTAGGAAAGAGTGGATGGATCATAGATTAGTCACAGGGATGGCCGATCTCGCAAAGGAAATAAGGAATCTTACAGGATGGGAGTTTATATGCTATTACCATGATAAAATAACGGAGTAGGTTATAATGTTTTACCCCCTGAAGATGCAGTTAGACCAAATAGAACAAACATCAATAGATACTCTAAAAGAATCTTTTAACAGATTACCACACACAGATCACTTGGATGGTCAATATAGACTTAGAAGATATTCAAGGATAAAACTGTCTTCCGAGGAATCTTCTGGTTATACAAAACTAAAACAACAAAGTTTTAATCAGTCAGAAGACTACAATAAACATCAAGGTGGAATGAGCAGGGCTTTTGAAGACTTAGAAGATGAAATTGTCCACAGCTTAGGGTTGCTTGATATATGCGACACTTTTTTAAAAGCTGGGAATTTTCATGAGTCTAATGAAATTGAAATTCACCAGATGAGGATTATCACAACTGGACAATTAACTCCAGTTAGCCCAGAAGGCGTACATCAGGATGGCTATGACTACATAGCAATAGTTGGAATTGACAGATATAATATTTTCGGTGGAGCAGCACAAGTTTATAAAACTTATGGAGGAAAGCCTATATTTGAGTGCCATTTACAATCTGGCGAAATGTTAATTATAAACGATAAAGAGTTATGGCACAATGCCATAGATATATCTAGGATAGATGAAAGCGCGACAGGGTATATGGATGCGTTCATCTTAACTGCAAAGTATGAATAGGAAAGAGCAAAACTATGAAGATGTTTGATTTGCCGAAAGAAGAGAGGACTCTTGCAAACTATACTAAAGAGGCTATGTGTCTTATCGGACGGTTTGGGCAATCTTGGATGTTAAACAGTGAAGATATCATCACTAACGTAGCGAACGCTATTATGAGAGCAGAGTGGGACTTTGATCCAGACAGAGGTGTTAAAAGATCCACGTTGAGAATTACCTATGCTCGTTATCAAATTATAACGGAATTTAGAGAATTGGCTAAGTGGAATAAACGACCGCCCCACTTCTCTATAGAAGCTGAAAGGGTTAATGACGAAGGTAGGAGCTTTCGTAGTGATATTGGTCATGTGGAAGATTACAGAGAGCCGTATGATCCTGATGTTGAAATTAAAGAGCAGCACGAGGTTACGAAGAAAGCTGTAGCTAAAATGCTCAAAAGCAAATGCCTGACTAACAAACAGAGACGGTATCTTAAACTTCACTACCTTAAAGGTAAATCTGTTGTCCAAATGGCAGATAAATTTCAGTGCAGCAAACAAGCGGTTAGCCAAGTGGTAAATGGTGGGCTAAATAAGCTAAAGACAGAGTTTGCGAAATGCACGGTTTAAAAAGAATACAGGATGAGTTATTTTGGGGTGTTGGCCCGATGCTCGGTTTCCAACAGATACCAGAGGAGTTTTCCCATGTCTTATGGAACCTTGCCGGGTTGAAATTCTCACAAAAGTATTCTCATGTGCTTGAAATTGGTGTTGC
>CAYUCO010000121.1:0-16072 GCA_964443385.1 uncultured Dehalococcoidia bacterium
ATAGCTGAACTGCTGGTTTTCTTAGGTACATTTGAGGTGTGGCCAATAATAACTACTTTGTCGGTATTCGCAATAGTACTAACAGCGGGTTACATATTATGGATGATACAACGCACATTTTTTGGACCTGCGATATCTCGATTAGATGAAGTGGGAGATGTGACTCTGGTTCAGGCTGTACCATTGGTTATATTAGTGGTGTCCATTATGGTAGTAGGGCTCTATCCTTCAATCATCTCAGATGCTTTTACATTGGGATTAGAACCTATTATGGAATCCTTACAAACAGGCACTAGGTCATAAAGGTGGATTAAACATGGACTTTCATGACATAAAAATACTATCTCCAGAGATCTCGATGGGTGCATTGGGAATAATAATCATACTTCTGGATATGATAACTAATAGAAAAGGTTTTCTTGCTACAGTCTCTGTTTTGGGATTGGCAGTACCTCTTGGTTTATCTTTGTATTTGTGTGGGCTTGTTGATAGTGATACTGAGGGGAAACTGTCTGGTGTGTATGGAACTGTTTTGATTGATCAATTCTCTTTGTTTTTCAAATTTTTTATTCTAGGGACACTAGCATTAGTAATATTGTCTTCAACAGACTATCTGTCTAAAATGGGTAGACTCAGAGGAGAATATCATGCACTACTGATTTTTTCCGCCTCAGGCATGATGCTGCTCCCTGCTGTTACCGATTTGATTTCTATATATATCGCAATTGAACTAACGGCTTTACCACTCGCAGCTTTAATAGCGATTAGAAGAGATTCTCACTCGACAGAAGCCGGCATAAAATTCCTTTTACTCAGTGCCATGAGTTCCGCCGTTCTTTTATATGGTATGGCTCTTATATATGGATTCACTGGTTCCACGGAGATAGGAATAATAATAGAGCGAATAGCAATGCTGTCTGCTGATTCTGGTCCTTTCGGTGAGAGGGTGATACTTCTTGCAGTTGTTTTGATAGTAGCTGGTATCGGCTTTAAAATATCGGCTGCCCCCTTTCAGATGTGGGTACCAGATGTGTATGAGGGTGCTCCCACACCAATTACGAGTTATTTATCCGTTGCAAGTAAGGCTGCAGGTTTTGCAATAATGCTTAGGATATTCTACATGGCTTTTGGAGATATTAGGATCGATTGGGCATCTCTATTTGCTATATTGAGCGCTGTGTCTATGACTGTAGGAAACCTTGCAGCTGTTATCCAGACTAACATAAAAAGAATGCTGGCTTATAGTACAGTTGCTCATGCAGGATTCCTTTTGATGGGATTGGCAGCCGTGGGCACTCAGGCTGATCTGTTTGAAACACCTATGGGCCCAGGTAGTGTTTTGTTTTATCTTGTAGCCTACGCAGTAACCAATTTAGCCGCCTTTTTTGTAATAATTGCGATAGTCAATTCTACGGGGAGCAATATGATTCGTAATTTTGCAGGAATGGGGCAAAGAGCTCCTGTACTTGCGATAGTCTTGTCGATTTCAATGATATCCTTATTAGGTATACCTCCAACAGTAGGATTCATGGGTAAACTATATATATTTAGCGCCGCTATAAATAGCGGACTGACTTGGTTAGTGATATGTGGGGTTCTGAATAGCGTAGTCTCTGCATATTATTATTTAAGAGTCATTAGGACTATGTATATGTCAGAACCCGAGTCGGACACATCCATACAAATTGGCATACCACCTCGATTGGCAATTGGAATAGTAGGTATAGGTATAATAATGCTTGGCATAATTCCTTCAGCAGTAATGAATGCTGCTGAAAAAGCAGTAATAGTTTTCTTCTAGAAACCGTTCGTTGACACACCAAATATGTAATGCTAGACTTCCCGTGCCTAAGAAAGTGCAAGATATTATCTTGGCAATGAGGCATTATAGTAACCCGGAGGTTTCTCATGATTCGCCAATCTAACGTGGGGGTAGTTTACAATCCATGGGCTGCTCGCTCTACGGAATTAGTCGAAAAATTTAGCGACAAGTTGGGATTAGACGAATCCTCTTGGATTGTAGAAGCTTCTTCTCCTCATTTTAAAAATCCAGACCCTAATATGTCTTTAATAATAACTATCGGTGGCGACGGCACTATTTTATGGGCAAATCAAATAGCTGCTCCCAGAAACATTCCTATACTTGGTGTCAACTTGGGCCGAGTGGGATTTCTAACTGAATTGAGTGCTGACATGGCTATAGATTCTATTGATTCTTATTTAGATGGATCTGCCAGAGTAGAAGAAAGAGCTATGCTGCAAGCCACCATATCCGGAGGTGATTCGGGAAAATTCGAAGATAAACACTTTCAGGCTTTAAATGACGTTGTTGTGGGTAGAAGTGCTATTTCGAGACTGGTGCATTTGGAGGTAAGAATTGATGGCGCTGTTCTGACGACTTATAGAGCAGATGCTGTGATAGTAGCCACTGCAACTGGCAGCACTGGATATTCAATTTCTGCCGGTGGACCGATATTGAGTCCAGAATCCAGAAACATTTTGATAAACCCTTTAGCTACTCACCTCGGGATGGATAGCCCTTTGGTGGTGCCTTCAGATTCATGTGTTGAAATTGCTCTAAAATCTGATTACGATGCCGTTTTTAGTTTAGATGGCAGGCCTGACTTGGAGTTGTTCCCTGGGCAGGTGGTAAAAATTGTTCAGAGCGAATACAAGGCAAAATTTTTACGAATGAACCCAGCAAACCAATTTTATTCCGTATTGACTAATAGGTTGAACCCAGAGACCACAACTAAGACTTTTGATAGCAAGTAGGTAAATTAATGGAAGAGAAAAGTATAAGCTCAGATTATGTCTATAGGGGCAAAATACTTGATGTTAGATTGGAAACTATAATGTTGCCAGAAGGCAAAACTGGCCAAAGAGAGATTGTAGATCATGGAGATTCTATAGTTGTTGTTCCTGTGGACAAAGATAATCAAATTGTACTGGTCAAACAATACCGTAAAGCTTTGGAGGCATTTCTTCTTGAAGCCCCAGCTGGTGGCATAGAAGAAGATGAAACCCCAAATGACGCCGCTTTGAGAGAACTTCAAGAGGAAATAGGATATACCAGCGACAGCATAGAATATATGGGTGGGTTTTGGATAGCACCAGGATTTTGTAATGAATATATGCATTCTTATATTGCTAGAGACCTAATAGAGAGTCAATTACCTCCCGACGAAGATGAAAGCATAGAAATAGTATCTGTGCCTATCTCAGAAATACCTGATTTAATCAGGTCTGGTGAGATCGAGGATGCGAAGTCTATATCTGCACTGTTAATGGCTCTGAATTTATTCGGACTTTCATTGTAAAAATCATCACTATCTGGTATATTCAATTAGTTTGAATACAGGTATAGTCCCACCTGAAATCAGTTGAATGCAAAAACATTAAAATGGTCTAGGGTTGGACGTCACCATTTGTTCGATCACTGTTCGGTTTAATGTCCGGGAGGATAATAATGGAAGTAAATCTCAAGGTAAAAAGGTTCGACCCTGAGTCTGATAATCGTGAATCCCATTACCAAGAATATAATCTGGAAGTAGAAGACTATTATACGGTATTGGATTCTTTAATAAAGGTTAGGGAAGAAGTAGACGGAAGTCTCGCTTTGCGGTGTTCTTGCCGAGCTTCGATATGTGGTTCCTGCTCCATGAGAGTAAATGGTCATGCTAAATTGGCTTGCAAAACCAAAATAACCGATGTGGCCAACGAAAGTAATGAAATAATCGTAGAGCCCATGGGCAACATGCGAGTAGTCAAAGATCTTGTTACAGATATGAAACCATTCTGGGACAAGGTTAGATCTGTTCAGCCGTGGCTGCAGCCTTCGGGGCCGGCTCCTGAGGCCGAGTATATAGCGTCAAATGAAAGCATGCTTCATCTAAATGGGGTTATGAGTTGTATTATGTGTGGGGCTTGTGTTTCAGACTGTACGACTCTTGAAGTAGATCATAATTATGTGGGACCAGCTGCTTTAGCAAAAGCCTATAGATTTGTGGCAGACCCTAGAGATGATGAAGATGAATCAAGATTGAAGATGTACAGTTCATACGGAGGGATATGGGATTGTACCAGATGTATGGAATGTGTACAGGTTTGCCCTAAAGGTGTCGCCCCGATGGATAGGATAATGGTATTAAGAGACAATGCTATGGAGGCTGGTTTTTCTAACACTAACGGAGCTAGGCACACAGAAGCGTTTAATGAATCAATTAAACATAGTGGTCATTTAGATGAATTGACACTGCCCATAAAAACATTTGGTATGGGTGGTATATTCATGTTTGGCAAGATGCTGGATATCCCAGCCTTGATTAGGAACATCCCTTCACTAATGGGTTTATTACCAGTTGGCTTAAGAGCTTTTAGAAGGGGTAAAGTTCCACCTATTTTCCATAAGAAAATAGAGGGCGCTGATAAGATTAAGAATATTTTCGAAAAATTGGAGAGCAAGAAATGAAATACGCTTTCTTTCCCGGATGTGTATCTAGAGGTGGGTGCCCAGAATTGTATCCATCTTCAATTCAGGTTTGTGAGAGACTTGGCCTTGAATTGGAAGTAATGGAAGGAGCGTCTTGTACAGGAGCAGGTGTTCTGCAGGAAAAGAATCAGAAACTAGGTGATACTTTGAATGCCAGAACATTCGCGATGGCCGAAGCAATGGGATTACCAATAATGACTATATGTAGCACCTGCCAGGGTACTATGAGTCAGGCACACAAACGACTGAACGATGACTTAGAATATAGAGCAGAAATAAACCAGATACTTGCTGAAGAAGGCTTGGAATATAAAGGAGAGGTTGTAGTTAAACATCTCCTCTGGATTTTGGTAGAAGATTTAGGTTTAGAAAAACTTGGAGAATATATAACTAGCCCTTTGTCCGGTCTTCGAATGGCCCCATTTTATGGATGTTATATTATCAGACCAACCGGGGCCCTAGGGTTCGATGAACATCCGGAACGACAGGAATCTCTTGAAAGAGTCATAGAAGTATTGGGAGCAGAAGTAGTTGAGTTTGAAGGGAAAACTAGATGCTGTGGGTTTCCAATTCTTACAATTAACGAAAAGGCTTCCGTGTCCATGGTTGCGAACCACACAATCGAAGCAAGAGATCTTGGAGCAGATGCCATGGTAACACCCTGTCCTCTCTGCCATTTGAACTTGGATGGATTCCAACCGAAGGCCGCTTCCCAGAGAAATGAAGTTATAGACCTTCCTATATTGCACTTACCACAAGTTTTAGGGTTGGCAATGGGTATGGATCCAAAAGCTATGGGTCTTAATAAACATGTTATATCGACTAAGAAATTGCTTTCCAGGTTTGCGTTGACAGCCTGATCAGACTAGCTTGATGAAATGAATCCAGTTGGTTGCGTTATCTCTTCCACTGTTGTTTACCCTGTTCCAGTAGGTCATTGCCATGGAGATCGTTGACTACGATAACAGGGAAGTCTTTTACCTCTAGTCTTCGTATTGCCTCTGGTCCTAGATCTTCATATGCTACTACCTCGACACCTGTAATGCTTCCAGATAATAATGCTCCGGAACCACCTATAGCACCAAAGTATACTGCCCTGTGCTCCACAAATGAATCTCTGACCTCTTTACTTCTGCCTCCCTTGCCTATACAAGCTTTGACCCCGAGTTCCAACATTTTAGGTGTGAACGGGTCCATTCTATATGCAGTTGTTGGACCAGCTGACCCTATAATTTCCCCAGGTCTTGGAGGAGTGGGTCCGACGTAATAAATTATCTGCCCTTGTAAGTCTATTGGTGGTGCCTGTCCATTGTTTACAGCTTCAACTATCCTTCTATGGGCAGCGTCTCTGGCCGTATATATTACACCGGTCAAAAGTACCTCATCTCCAGTGTTTAGTTCGGATAATACGTCATCAGTTAACGGTGTTGTAACCTTTTTCATTTTTGTAAATGCCTCTTTTGATAAGTAGTTTTTTAAAGAGTTGCTGTTTTCAATCTGGCACTGTGGCATTGCAGATTTACTCCCACAGGTAACGAAGTAATGTGAGTAGGGTGTGTCTCAATGTTTACTGCCAAAGCTGTAGATCTACCTCCCCACGCTTGAGGACCTATACCACTCGCATTAACTTTTTCTAGAAGTTCTTCTTCTAGTTCTGCTACCTCGGGATCCGGATTATGTTCCCCAACTTTTCTTAGGAGTGATTTCTTTGCCAAATGCATTACATGTTCAGCAGTGCCTCCTACTCCTACTCCTACGATTAGGGGAGGACAGGGATTGCCACCAGATTCCTCAATCGCTTTTAATGCGAAATCTATAATGCCTTGTTTTCCATCTGCTGGCCTCATTATTGATAATCTGCTCATATTCTCGCATCCACCGCCTTTTGGCAGAATGGTTAATTTAAGTTGTTGCCCTGGAACGATTTCTGTATGTACTATTGGAGGGGTATTGTCACCAGTATTGATTCTTGCTGAAAATGGTTGATTGACTATGGAGTTCCTCAAGAATCCTTGTTTGTATCCTAGCCTTACTCCTTCTGCTAAGGCTTCGTATAAATCCCCTCCGACTAAATGCACATCTTGACCTAATTCTAAGAACAGTACAGTAGTGCCTGTATCTTGGCAGAGGGCTATTTGTTTTTCATGGGCAATTTCGGAGTTTTTAACTATCATGTCCAAAACCTTTTGGGCTCTTGGAGCCTCTTCTTTGCTCCGTGCTTTTTTTAATGCCTCAAGTACATCTTCAGGAAGGTCGAAATTGGCCTGTTGGGATAACTGAGCGATTGTCTCAGTTATTTGCGATACTTGAATTTCTCTCATATTGTCCTCCGAGTCTTACTGAATAAAGTTGTGGTCATGTAACGGAACAGTGATTTCATCAAATACACAATAATCATTTATTTGTCAGTTCGATTGTTCATTGCTTCAAGAAGTTCCGTGACTGCAGCAGCGGATTTATCCAGATTAGCTCTTTCTTCTTCTGAAAGTTCTACCTCTATAACTTCTTCTATACCGCTGGCACCAAGTTTTACTGGAACTCCTATATAAAGTCCATCTATCCCGTATTCGCCTTTGAGATATGCTGCACAGGGTAATATTCTTTTCTTATCCAGAATTATTGCATCTACCATTTGTGCAACAGCTGCAGATGGGGCATAGAATGCACTGCCAGTTTTTAGAAGTCCAACTATTTCTGCTCCTCCATCTCGTGCTCTTTGCACTATTGGGTCTAGAACTTCCTTGTTAAGGAGCTGGGATATTGGGATTCCTGCCACATTTGTAGACTGAACCAGCGGCACCATTGTGTCTCCGTGACCACCTAATACATATGCTTGGACATCTTCTACGGAAGCATTTACCTCTGTTGCCAGGAAAGTGCGAAATCTTGCGGTGTCCAATATTCCAGCCATACCTATAACCCGCTCTCGGGGAAATTTTGTAACGTCTAACGCTTGTTGAGCCATGGCATCAAGTGGGTTAGATACTACAATCAATATACAGTTTGGGGAGTATTTTGCTATTTGCTCAGCCACTCCTCCAACTATGTCCATATTAGTGAACAATAAGTCATCACGGCTCATTCCAGGTTTCCGTGCTATACCAGCGGTTATAACTGCGACATCGGAATTTGCAGTATCAGCATATGAGTTGGTACCTGTTATCGTGCTATCTGTTCCCAATACGGGGCCGGATTCGAGCATGTCTAGTGCCTTGCCCTGGGGCAGTCCCTCTACAATGTCCACTAACACTATATCTGCGTATCCACGCTCAAATAAACGCTGTGCAACTGTTGCTCCTACGTTGCCGGCTCCTACTACAGTTATCTTCTTCCGCATGTATATACCTCCAAAATCTTTCCAATAAAATATATAAAATTGAGTACTAGATTAGCTTGTAGAATATTCATCCCATCTTGCTTCTAATGTTGGGTCAATTACAGTAGACATTACGTATTCACCGAATTCTGTGCCTGTAGCCCCGCTACTTCTTCCGGTCATTACGATTTTTCTTTCGTATTGGCCACATACGTCAAGTGCCTTGTGCAGTTTCGATCCTAATTCTTGGAAGCCTATGTGCTCTAGCATCATTGCAGCTGCTCTCATTACAGAGCTCGGATCAGCATATTGTGCTCTATTTTCCTTAACCATCCTTGGAGCTGAACCATGAATTGCTTCAAACATGGCATAACGCTTCCCTATGTTTGCACTTCCTGCTGTTCCTACGCCGCCTTGGATCTGTCCGGCTTCGTCTGACAGGATATCACCATATAAATTAGGTAAGGCAATGACTTCAAATTCATGCCGACGTTCCAAATCCAACAACTTGGCTGTCATAATGTCTATATACCAGCTGTCCCACGCCATTTCCGGGAATTGATCTGCAACCTCTCGTGCTGTGTCTAGAAATTTCCCATCTGTTGTTTTGACAACATTAGCCTTTGTAACCACGGTAACTTTATTTTTCCCGGTACGTTGTGCATGGTCGAAAGCTAGCTGGAGTATCCTTCTAGACCCTTGAGTAGATATAACTCTAAAATCAACCGCTAAATCATCAGAGACATTTATTCCTTGGCTACCCACTGCGTACATGTCCTCGGTGTTTTCTCGGAATATCGTCCAATCTATTTTTTCTTTCGGTATCCTCACAGGCCTGACGTTAGCGAAGAGGTCCAAAGCTTTACGCATTGCAACGTTAGCACTCTCTATATTTGGCCATCCATCACCCTGTTCTGGAGTGTGTGTAGGACCTTTAAGGGTCACATGGCACTGTTTAATTTCCTCTAGTACATCATCTGGAATCGCTTTAAGTTGGGCAGCCCTGTTTTCTATAGTCAGGCCTTCAATGACTCTAAATACGACTTTGCCTTTGGCCACTTCGTCTTGTAGCAAGTGTTCTAGTACTCTTTGGGCTTCACCGGTTATTGTAGGTCCAATGCCATCTCCACCCAATATACCTATAATTATTGGATTTATAGTACTGAAATCTGACCATTCAGCTTCAGTCTTCAGGTATTCTATTCTTTCTAGCTGTTGTCCTAGCAATTCTCCAAAATGTTCTTTGGCTGATTCAATTCTCTGTTCGCCCATAAATTACCTCCGCTCTAAAGATTTTGGTTCCGTTGAATTACCTAATATACTGTTTGTATATTACCATTATCCTATTACAGCTAATGTATCATCCTTTTTAACCCAGGTTCCAGGAGATATGTTCAATTCTTTTACGATTCCATCGACTGGAGATGATAATGCATTTTCCATTTTCATAGCCTCAATAAACAATATTGTATCGCCTTTAGAAACCTTCTGTCCCACTTCCACTGCATATCTTAGTACTATGCCTGGCATTGGTGCGGGTATTGGTGTGGCACCTTGGTTTCCCTGAGCCTCTTCTGGAATAGTCACCGACTGCGTTTCAGGAGCAGTAGATATTGGTCTTGGACCTGATTGTCCCACCGGGGAGGTAGATATTGGTCTTGGACCTGACTGTACCACTGTGGAATTGGATATTGGTTTTGGGGAACTGGTTATAGTATTACTTCCATCACTCAATTCTTCCACTTGCACTTGGTATACTTCTTGTCCCACTTGGACGTTAAATACTCTACCACCTGTATTATTGATAAATGCTGGTGCGGATGGCAGATCTCCTGATTTTATTTTGGCCAATAAATCTTTCTCGGCCTCGATTTCTGCTTTTACTTCTTCCAGTGTCTTTGCTTTGACCTCGTCCGGAATAGGCTCTTCTCCGTATTTCCATTTCAGGAATCGTAGGCCGGTAACTGGATATAGGGCGTATGTAAGTACATCCCCTATGTCTTTTGCTAATCCCTCGGTGGCTTTTTTGGCATCTTCAAGTTCTGGTTCCAAGAAATCTGCTGCCCTGCCAGTTACAGGCTGTTCCCCTCGTTCATAGCCTTTCAATACCTTTTTTGTTACCTCAGGGTCTATGGGTTTAGGTGTTTTACCATACAAACCATAAACCAAATCTTTTACTTGGCTAGACACCATCTCGTATCTCCCAAACAATACGTTAAGCACTGCCTGGGTTCCTACAATTTGACTCGTTGGAGTGACCAATGGCGGAGTCCCCAATTCCTTGCGTAGCAATGGGAGTTCTTCATAGACTTCCCCTAAGCGGTCCAAGGCATCGGCCTCTTTTAGCTGTGAGATCAAATTGCTTGCCATTCCTCCAGGGATTTGATGATTTAAAACCGCCGGGTCTACTATTGAAGCTTTGCTAGTGTCGAAATAACTGCTTATTAAAGGTGCTATCTCTTCAAAATATTCTGATAGTTTTAGCAGATGTGCCAAGTCCAATCCGGTGGCTCGTTCACTGTTTTGTAAAGTTACTAATAGTGGTTCAATAGCTGGTTGAGAAGTTCTCATTGCGTATGGTGACAGACACGTATCAACTGTATCTAGACCAGCTTCTATCGCCTTTAAAACTGTCATAGATGCCATTCCGCTAGTATAATGGGTATGCAACTGTATGGGCAGATCAATATTTTCTTTTAACGCCTTTATCAACTCGAAAGCATCATAAGGTGCAAGTATTCCTGCCATATCCTTTACACAGAGACTGTCTGCTCCCATATCTTGAAATATTTTCGCTTTATTTACGAAGTATTCTAAATTGAAAACATCCCCACCCATATGAGATTCCGTGACCGAATAGCATATGGTTGCCTGGAAATGCTTTTTGTTGTCTTTTATAGCTTGCACAGCAGTTTCGAAATTACGTTCGTCATTCACGGCATCAAATACTCTGTACACGTCCATTCCTTCATCTGAAGAATGTTTGACAAATTCTTTGACGACGTCATCCGCGTAGTTCCGGTAACCGACCAAATTCTGACCTCTAAGCAACATCTGTAGAGGTGTTTTAGGCATAAGTTTCTTAAGTATTCTCAATCTTTCCCAAGGATCTTCTCCCAAAAACCTCGTTGTTACGTCGAATGTTGCACCGCCCCACACTTCTGCAGACCAAAATCCGGCTTTGTCCATCTCAGGTGCAATGTTTTCCATTTCTCTGGTGCGCATTCTCGTGGCTGCTAGGCTCTGGTGAGCATCACGCATTGTCGTATCGGTAATTTTGAGAGGGTTTGACCCTATATTTTCTGCCATTTTGTTATTGCCTATTTAAAAAATTACAACTACAAGACCGCAATCTTGTGCTGTAGGGTTTTAGCATTAATGCATCAAAACCAAGTTGTATAAATAACGACTTTTAGTCAATTGGATTGAACTAAAGCCATTTGTTAGAGTGGTATGCTTCCATGCTTTTTAGGAGGTAAACTTTCCCTCTTATTCTTGAGCATGGAAAGGGCCCCAATTATCCTAGATCTCGTTTCTGAGGGGTCGATAATGTCGTCAATGTACCCCAGACTTGCAGCGATATATGGATTGGCAAACCTTTCATCATATTCTTTTCGAAGGGCAGCTCGAGTTTCTTGAGGGTCTTCAGCTTTTTTGATCTCGTCTCGGTAGATTACGTTCACTGCTGCATCAGGACCCATAACTGCTATTTCGGCGGATGGCCAGGCAAAATTGATGTCACCTCTAAGATGTTTGCTGCTCATAACTATATAGGCACCACCATAGGCTTTTCGTATTAGAACGCTAACTTTTGGCACAGTAGCTTCAGCGTATGCGTACAAAAGTTTAGCTCCGTGTCTTATTATTCCTCTGTGTTCTTGGTCAGACCCCGGTAGAAATCCTGGTACGTCAATAAGGGTTACTATCGGTATGTTGAAGGCATCGCAGAAACGTACAAACCTAGCGGCTTTAACAGATGCGTCTATGTCCAAAACTCCTGCAAGGTGATTTGGCTGTTGCGCAACTATACCCACAGTTTTACCTTCCATTCTAGCGAATGCGACTATGATATTAGGGGCGAAGCCTTCGTGAACCTGCAAGAACGCTCCATGGTCTACGATTTCTGCTATTAACTCGTTCATATCGTAGGATTGTGATGAATCTTCAGGTACGATGTCCCTTAAAGTCGCCGATATCCTGTCAGAAGGATCAGTAGCATTAAACACAAGAGCGTCATCTGCATTGTTTTGAGGGAGATAAGATAGAAGTTCCCTAACTTGGTGCAAACAATCCCATTCGTTTTCATACGCGAAGTGTGCCACTCCACTTTTCGAGTAATGAGTTGCCGCGCCACCTAGATCTTCGTGACTAATTTCTTCTCCTGTAGCGGATTTGATTACATCAGGTCCCGTAATGTACATTTGGCCTATGCCATTCACCATAAATATAAAGTCAGTTAGGGCCGGAGAGTAAACAGCTCCACCAGCGGCAGGACCCATTATCACTGAGATCTGAGGAATGACTCCTGAGAAGAGTGTATTGCGGAGAAATATCTCTCCATATCCTGCCAGACTTGTGACTCCTTCTTGAATTCTTGCCCCGCCAGAGTCGTTTAGACCCACTATAGGGGCACCATTTTTTGCTGCCAGATCCATTATTTTAGCTATCTTTTCACCCACTACTTCGGATACAGATCCGCCTAGCACTGTGAAATCTTGGGCAAATACAAATGTAAGCCTACCGTTGACCTTTCCATATCCAATTACTACTGCATCGCCCAGAAACTGTTTCTCTGACAAACCCATTTCAGTAGATCTGTGGGTCACAAACGGGTCTATTTCTTGGAATGAGCCTTCGTCGAGTAGTGCTGCCACACGTTCTCTGGCAGTCAATTTACCTTTAGAATGTTGTTGATCTATACGCTCCTGACCCCCTCCTAGGGCGGCCCTTTCACGTAGTTTGCGAAGCTCTTCCAGTTTTTCGGAAGCTGCTCTTTTTGTAGCCATCTCTTAATCTAATCCTTTCTTCCAACAAGCATCGGATCGCCTTTGCGACCATCCGCGCAAATACTATCAGATAATTGTGATGTCTGCAATGCTAAAATAGCCATGAATGAAGATCAAAATAGGTGTCATTTCCAGGGACTTGTAGTGGATGGTAAGTTATAACTGGACTAGTATAATTGCATTAAGGCAACGTTTGGGAGTGGTTATTAGGTGAATTATAATGGGTCTGGTTCTTTTGAATGTTAATGAAATGTAAAACTAGTCAAGTTTATTGCGGTTTATTTTATTCATCAATTCATGTTATTCTTGGGGTGGCGTCGGGGTGTGGCGCAGTCCGGTAGCGCACTCGCATGGGGTGCGAGGGGTCGTTGGTTCGAATCCAATCACCCCGACCATTACTCGCTCTTTTTGCCGAATATTATTAATATCATTGGTATAGCGGTGAACAAAACAAAAGACAAAACGTATAAAGCGGGGACATAGGAACCGAAAGTATCAAAAGTCCAACCCAGATATACAGGTCCTACAACTCCTAATGCCAGAGTAATGCCATCTACCGTTCCCCAAATAGAACCCAAATTATTGGTACCGAATAATTTACTGCTTATTATCAATCTTATAGGTACCATCATTCCATGACTAAATCCCATAACCAGTGCAGCTGCAGCTGCGTGAGAATAAACGGATACATTGGCTAGCATGAGTAAACCTATGACTTGACCTATAACCATGGCTATGAATACGCCCTGCCAATCAAACCGATCTGTCAGAAACCCTACAACGAATCTACCAATACCGCTGACCCCGAAATATATAGCTACAGTTGAAGCAGCTATAGTTGTACTAAAACCTATGCCCTCTAAATACGCTATTTGGTGTGTTAGTAACCCTTGTATACTAACGGACTGAGTGCCGAATATAGCTATTATGCCCCAAAAATACTTACTGCTCATCGCTTGCTTAAGAGTGAAATAAGTATCATTCTGCTGTACTGCATTTTTTGTTTCAATTTCGCTATCGATTTCTGTGTCACCATCAGGAAGATAGCCATAATCTTCGGGTCTTGATCTAGCAACCAATGCAAGGGGTATGCCTATTACCCACATTCCGATGCCTAATATAATTACAGATGAACGCCAACCATAGGACTCTAATAGGATGGCTATAAATATCAAACTAGGTCCACCGAATGCGCCGCCCATAAAAGTCAAACCAGTGGCACGCCCACGTTTCTTATTGAACCATCGGGTAACCATTACTGACCATGCGACGGAGTGGTTTGAGAAGCTTACTCCAGCTGACATAAGTATGAACGCCAGATAAAAATTGATAATGTTTGTTGAAAGGCCCGTGAGTATTAGTCCAAGGCCAGACATTAATATTCCGATTATGATTACTTTCCGAGGACTGGTTCTGTCTATTATGTATCCTACTAGAGGGGATAGAAATCCACTCTCGACTTGGCGGATTGAAAAAGCTCCAGAGAGTAGGGTTCTCGAGACACCGAAGTCCCTAAGGATCGGCAGAAAGAACGCGGTGAAACCTTGCCATATTGACATTCCAATGTAGGAGTTCAACACTATGCTTGCGGCTACTATGTACCATCCATAGAATATCCTAGGTTTTTGACGATTCTTAGACAGAAAAACCTCCAGATACAATTTGCATACAGAAAATTAACGTGGAAAACATAATCAGGCAACTGAGAAATACTATGCTAATATCATGGTTGTAAGCAAGTAATATTTAAAAAGAAATAGAGTGTTCACGCCTAAATCTATGGAATTATGATTATTTATGGTTGTTAAGAATAAAATAAATACAATAATGTTTGATGTTTTTGGAACCATTTTTGACTGGCATAGTTCCATCGTGAATGAATGTTCTTTTTTTGCTCAGCAGAACAATGTATCTTTCGATCATGTCAAATTTACTAATGATTGGAGATCAGGATTCAGAAAGTTACAAAAACAAGTTTCAGGTGGTGTAAGGGAATATTTGTCTATGGACGCGATACACCTTGAGGTGCTTAATATACTTTTATCAGACTTTAATATTCTAGGAATTGCAGAAAAAGAAAAAGTTAGGTTTAACCAGTCATGGCATCGATTGATTCCTTGGGAAGATGTGAAACCAGGACTGTACGATTTAAAGCGACATCATGTCATAACCACTTTGTCTAATGGTAACTATTCGATGCTGCTAAATTTAGCAAAAAACTCTCATCTACCGTGGGATTGTATATTGTCAACTGAATTATTTGGGACATACAAGCCAGATCCGAGAGTTTACATTGGGGCTATAGGTTTGTTGGGGTGTGAGCCTGAGCAAACATTGATGGTTGCTTCTCATGGTTATGATTTGGATGCGGCTAAATCTGTTGGTATAAAAACATGTTATGTTTATCGGCCAGATGAATTTGGAATCGGAAAAAGTGAAGATTCTGGTGACACTGCTAGATTCGATTTAGTAGTAGATAGTTTTACAGAGATCACAGGGTCGATATTATAGCATTTCCATTATGTTGCAGAGTGTGTTTGGGGATTTTCATTTGGGTTTTATGTTGCGAAACATAACGTAGAGGATTATGTCATAAGTTATCTTTGTAACACTTCCTACTATGAATGGAGCACTGGCGCCCATAATTTGCCATAATATAGTTGAAGTGGAAGGGCCTATAGTTCCGGTTACATTTCTGCCCACTACATGCATGCTGGCCATAGATACACGTTCTTCAGATTCCAGTATACCCATTGTATAGGAATCCCTTGGAGGTACGTCCATTTGGCTCAAAAATGACCTTAACTGCCAGAGTATAATTGCTATAGTTGCATTCGGAGCAAAGGCCGCTGCTAGTAGAAACAAATTTGCAGGTATATGTGTGAATACCATTGTGTTTATGAGGCCGAATCTATTAGATAATTTCGCCGATATCCATAATGATGTAGCTGAAAATATGTGAGAGAAGAAGAACACTAACGCTAAAGAACCAACATCAAGTCCAAAATTGGATTTAAACCAATATGCTACTAAACTTTGTATTATCAAAGATCCGCCAAAAGCGTCTAAACTAAAAAGACCTACCAGTGTAAATATAATATTCCTGGAGGGCAACTTGAACGGATTTATCCATTTTGCACTTGATTTTGAGACTTCGAAATCAATAGACAATCGAGAATAACAGATAGCGCTAGATATTAATATTACAGAAAACGTAAAGAACATAATCTGTATTGAGAATAATGTGCTTAATCCAAA
>CAYUCO010000122.1:0-4507 GCA_964443385.1 uncultured Dehalococcoidia bacterium
TTCTTCCGATGCACATCTTAAATTAAAGGGCGCTCAGTCATTTACAGGAAGTGTTCAACTTCTAGATCCAAATGCAAAGGGCAACGATTTAATAATGTCTGGTGCAGCATCCATCTCTGGATCTGCAAGCGTTGCTTCTGACGGCTCGTTGAGGTTGTCTGTCGCACAATCCATTTCTACGCAGGGAACATTAAGTGTAGATGGAAGGCCAGTTCAGAAGGGGGGTCTTAATCTATCCTCTTCTGCAACGCTGTCTGCAAACGGCACGTCCATGCCAACAGGGGTTGGAATACTAACAGGGCCGTCAACCCTATCAACCAATGGGTCGGTAAAAGTAGCTGGAAAACTGTCTACAAGCTCTTCTTCGACACTTTCCTCTGCCGGGTATTCGTCTGTACAGGCTGCTGTATCTGTTACAGGACAGGGTACTTTAACGACGAAGGCCAGCTTAAGCGTGGCTGGAGGAGTCTCTCCATCTGGGGTCGCTACGAAGACAACTGTTGGCAGGATGACACTGAGAGGCATACTTTCAATAAATCAGTTTGGAGCATTTAATCAAGAGTTCAGTGACGCATTTGACTTAAGTGCTTCAAGACTGGGCGCTCACGGAAGCCAGACCATATGGGCTAACCCAGTTTCTTTCTCGTCTTCTGCGAGTATGTCTATAGGAGAAGGAATAAAATTAAAGGCTGTCAGTATACTTACTGGCCCATCTACTGTTGCCGCAAATGGCTCGGTTTTAAGAACCGTAGCCGTATCTGTTTCTGGTGCGGGCACACTGTCTGTAGCTGGTGTCAGGTTAAGAACTACGACAGTTGCGCTATCTAATCAAGCAAGTGCCGTATTAAATGGTGTATTGTATACTGGAGGAAAGACGACCATAGAGTCTGCCGCTACAGTTTCCGGTAGGGGCGCGCAAACTCTAAGAGGGAAGTTGGATATTTCTGGGTCGTCAACCGTTACTGCTGTGCCAGTGATGTTCCTACCGGACAATGTTTTAATTACTTTGTATATAAATCAAGTCGAAAGTTTAGAAGGTTTTATAAATCAGAATAAAGCTTTAGACGGTTATATATTCCAACAAATGAACACTGACTTAAATATAGATTCACAATTGTCAACATCTAGATATATAGATCGAGAACTCTCAGTCGGTTTGGAGAGATAAAATGCCTCAAAACGAAATACGTATTAACGACATAGGTACAAAATTTTTAGTAACCATGAAAGATGGTTCTTCTACTGTAGACATTAGCGGAACAGGATCTACTGCTGCTAATAAAAGAATTATTTTTAAGAAGCCATCAGGTTCTACCATGGACAAAGCTGCATCATTTAACACAGATGGAACTGATGGTAAATTATACTACACAACAGTGTCTGGTGATTTAGATGAAGATGGTATCTGGAAAATGCAAGCGAAAGTAATAATAAGCGATCAGACTTTTCACTCTGATATTCATACATTTAAGGTTCATAGAAACCTCTAGGGGATAAAAATGGCTTGGCAAAATGAAATGGTTAGAATTGTAAGACATCTTATCAATGATTTAGATTCTTCTAATTACACTTTTACAGATGACAGATTAGAAGAGTCTGTTCTTGTTGCTGCTCAATTGCTTTTAAAAGAAGTAGATTTTGATAACACGTATACTATAGATACAGATGCCTTGGACATGTCGCCAGATCCTACAACCCTCACAACCAAAGATGATGCATTTATTAATCTAGCTTCTTTAAAAGCCGCCTGTATCATACTGGGAAGTGAAGTTAGAACCAACGCATTAAATGCTATTGTCGTTAAAGATGGTCCTTCTAGTATTGATATGAGGGGAATAACATCTGGATTGCACGTTATCTATAAAGATATGTGTAACAAGTACGACCACTATATAATGCAGTGGAAGGCGGGCAACAGTATAGCCGGTCAAGCTATTCTTAGTCCGTATTCCCCGGCAAGCGATAATGTTAATAGAACATCACTAACAGATAGATCTATGAATTTCGAATAAGGAGTAAATTATGGCTATAGTAGAAACTGCGCACGATAGTGTGACAACTAGTAACAATGGAGCGGTTTTTGTTGGCGGTCCAAAAGGTTTGGCTGCTGCAAGGAACACCGGTTCAAATCTTACAATTGACCCCACAGTTACAAATGCAAACTTTGTGTCTGATCTAAATACTATCTATGACCACAAGTTTGATGAACCTCGTTACTATGCAGGCGATACTGCTAACTAATTAAGGGTAATTAGACATGGCTATTAGCTTACCATCTGGCGTTTTCTCTAAGTATAATGAGGCGATTGTTCTTTTTGAGAGAACGTGTAAGTTAGTATATCCAGAGAAAAGAACAGAGTGTCCAAACTGCATCATTAGTACGATAGGTCGATCCTCCAGATCTACTAGTATTTATAGGTCTGGGGGAGACTATCCCTTCCCTCGTGGAATGCCTTGTCCGCTTTGTGGTGGCGTTGGATACAAGGCGACTCTTTCTAGTGATGAAATTCCAATGAGAGTTTATTGGAATAGAAAAAACTGGGTAGATGTTGGTATTCCGATTGATGTGCCAGACAATGTTATTCAGACCGTGTCTGACATGACGCACATGCCCAAGATAACTAGATGTCAATATATGGAACTTCAAG
Source organism: uncultured Dehalococcoidia bacterium (assembly GCA_964443385.1). Classification (GTDB taxonomy): domain Bacteria; phylum Chloroflexota; class Dehalococcoidia; order Lucifugimonadales; family UBA2985; genus VFHP01. The sequence continues at coordinate 2,649 of CAYUCO010000122.1, forward strand.
AACACAAGATAGCTTCCTATGAAACATTTAGATTTCAAAGAATGGGTTCCTCTTATCCCCAAGGGTTTAAACAAAATCCGGTAAAATATGTTGTAAACTTTTGGGAGAGGAGGGGATAATGACTCGCGCTTTAAGAGTGAGAATCAATTTAAAAGACGATGTAAAGACCATAGAAAGAAAGTTGTCACAAGGTATTGCGGAACAATTTAATAATAAATTAAGATTAAGCGTTGACAAAATTAAAAGAGACTTGAAGGCGCTTGTAAGAGACTTATTAAAAGTATCCCCAGAAATTCAATCTTTAAGAAATGGTGAGTTGAGGGGGGCTTTTGGTATTCCTAAAGAAATAGACCCAACATTAGAAATTATAGAAGCAATTGTTGCCAGCGTAGATGTAGAGTTCAAATTAGTTCGAGGGGGTAGAGGCGGGTTTTCTGGGGGACTCGCTATAGAAATTCAACCAAAAGACCTTTCTAATTTATTGAATTTGCCAAATGCTAAAGTCGTTACAGAGAAGGGGACCGCTTTGCCTTGGCTGAAATGGCTTTTGACTCTTGGGGATAAAATTATAATTACAGAGTTTGAGGTCGAATATAAAGACGGTTCTGGAAGAAGCGGCCTCGCATCAATGTCAGAAGGCGGAACTTTTAGAGTCAACCCAAGTTTTTCAGGTACAGAAGAAAACAACTTTATAACTAGAGCTTTTAAGGGTTCAGACGACAAGATAAGTCGTATAATAAAAAGACATATGAGATGATATTATGCCAGACTATACACAACTAAAAGGTGTAAGCAATATCGCAAATTCGATGATCTCTACACAGGTCAGCGATAATGTAATAGAGTTTTTTAACTGGGGACTCCTTGAAGCTGGCGGATACTTCAATGTAAATATGCCAGCAAGCGGCTTGTATGGTGGTGATAAGCATAAGCTTCGCCTAGTAGATGATCCTAATTATACTGCTGGGCAGGTCTGGGAGGGGTATAGATCTAACTGGGTTTGGGAAACCGGGGTTGCTCCTAGTACTCAACCCATTCAAATATCCGGTGTTTATGTCGGGGGAGACTTTCAACCCGGAACTGGTGTCGGTACATACGCACATCATGTAGACTATCCAAATGGTAGGGTTGTTTTTGATTCAGCTATTCCTACAACTTCCACTGTATCAATTGAATTTAGCTATAAGTGGGTAAACGTTATTAAAGCCGAGGGAATTCCTTGGTTTAGAGAAATTCAGTATAACTCACAGAGAGTTGACAGTGATCATTTTCTCCAGACAGGATCTGGCGATTGGTCTCAATTGGGGCAAAACAGAGTTCAGCTTCCCGCGATAGCGGTAGAGGTGGTTCCTAGAAGAAGATTTGAACCTCATGAATTAGGCTCTACTCGACGAGCCTATACAGATGTCCTACTACATGTTTTGGCGGAAGAGGAATATACCGCTTCGCAGTTAGTAGACACTGTAACCCTACAAGAAGAAAAAACGCTATGGATGTTTGACACTAACTTACTTGCCACACAAAATAAATACCCCTTGAATTACAGGGGTGAGTTAACAACTCATGCTCTTGCCAGCGGAAGATATCCAGACTTGGTATCGGATACGGCAGATGGTGGATTACGCTGGAAAAAGATGTTTATACCAACCTGTGTATCTCAGGGTTTAAGCATGTTGAATCCAAATCTTTACGTTGGTACTGTTCGGATGACCACAGAGGTAACTGGAATATGATATTTTACAGCAATTTTGATAAAATTGGTGTATTATAGATTAGCCCTACTAGACGATTAAGCTGGATAGAACATTTTTCGAAAATAACGAGGAGATATCTCAATGGCTCAAAATAAAAGAATCTTT
>CAYUCO010000123.1:0-13666 GCA_964443385.1 uncultured Dehalococcoidia bacterium
TCAATATTGTGATTAAGTACATTAGGTATAGCACTTAGAACTGTTTTCAAAGAGATTTCAGAGCCTTGGAAATCAGGTATTAAAACTTCTATTTCGCACAAAGGCAACTTTGATCTTATCCTCTTTATAGACTCTGCAAAAATACTAGCTCCACCGTCCAGTAAGTCATCACGGTCTACCGATGTTATAACGCAATACTCCAAGTTCAATCGATGGACACTCTCAGCCAATCGTCTCGGTTCATCTAAATCTAGAATACCAGGCCTACCGGTACTAACGGCACAGTATCTACAAGCTCGTGTACATATTTCCCCTAATATCATAAAAGTAGCACTGCGATCCTCCCAACATTCTCCAATGTTGGGACATTTGGCCTCTACACAAACGGTGTTGAGGCCTCCAGACTTCAATAAATTCTTTAGTTCAACAAAATTTGAGCCTCCAGACATTGGGACCTTAAACCATTTAGGTAAACGATTGTATTCGTTGCGTATAACCTGCTTAACTTCTCTCATAATATTAGATGATATCAAATACACTATTTCCTGTCTCCTCACAGGCACGTCAATATTGCACTATTTCCGATAGCTACGGTTGACCATTTCTAAGCCTATAGCTATAATAATCACAAACTAACCCATGCTTTGGGAGGATTTCATTGGCTAACGAATCAGGGAAGAGATACTTTTGTAAGAATTGCAGCTCCGAATTTATAGTAACTACAGCCGGTGACGGCACCATATCATGCTGTGGGGAACCAGCAGAGAAGAAGTAATTTATATTAGAAACGTCCCCTTTTACTCAACGTAAAAAACTATGGAGGAACTTGTAAATGGCTAACGAGCTTGGTAAAAGATATCAGTGTGTAACGTGTGGCACGGTTGTTTTATGCACTAAAGCAGGAGAGGGAAGTGCAACTTGCTGTGACAAGGACATGGCACTGCAAGACGCCAGAAGACTGCCTTCTTCAGACTAGCTAGATAATCCTAGTTCATAAATTATATTAAATACCGAAACAGTATAAGCCATTCCTAGGGTAAACCAAGGAATGGCTTATGTTTGTCAGGTTCTCGATAGCAAATAGGAGAAGTTTAATGAGTAAAATAATCGAGTATCTCGAGAAAATAGGATCCGTTACTCCAACCCCTATTGGGTTTGGAACTAGCAAACCAACGGACAAATTCCCTCAGATTGCTCTGGCTGCTTTGTCCGATATAGGTTCTCTGAACAAAAAGCAAGCTGATAATTTCGATTTTATAATCGTGAAAACACAGAAAACCACCAAAACTATGTTGAAAACAACAAATGCCACGCTCAAAGACCAGATATGGGGTATCTGGGCAAATCCTGCTTCAACTGATCCGCTAGATTCGATGGCGGCAGAAGGTTGCGACTTCTTTACAATCGCGAGTTTTTCTGAGCCCGCTGAGATATTAGCATCAGAAAATATTGGCAAGCTTATTGTAGTACCTGTAGACACCCCGGAAGAACTCGCCCATTCGATTAATGAAATACCTGTAGATGCAATTATCTTATCCGGCCTAGAAGAAACAACCAGCCTAAGCATAATTGACGCTATGCGTATAAGATCTATAAGAGATCTCCTCTCTAAACCAGTTATACTACTACGCATTAATCCATTACAAAACAACGATATAAAAGTAATTAGAGACGTAGGAATACAGGGAATACTTTTGGATATACAAAATATTAAACCAAAAGAGTTAAAATCCATGAAAGATGATATAGAGAAACTGCCTCCATCCAAGATCAAAAACAATCAAAGCAGAGCTATAATCCCCACAATAAACACAAATGACCGACAAGAGTATGATGACGATGACGACGACGACGACGATATAGAGTAAAGTTTCTATCGTACTGCATGTCTGTACACATTTTATGGTATAAGTGACACATAAATGAATTTCATTGGTGCTCGCAGCAATATATTTTATGGTTGGTATATAGTATTCGCAGCGGCGGCCATAAATGTCTATGGAGCTGGAGTTTGGTTCTACGGATTCCCTATATTCTTTAAAGTTCTGCTAGATGAATTCGGTTGGAGTGCAGCAGCAGGAGCCGCCGTGATATCCCTATCCAGACTAGAAGGAGGTTTGGAGGGACCTATCATTGGTGTGCTTATAGACAAATATGGACCCAGGAAAATGGCTATAATAGGAGCAGTGATAGCTGGTTCGGGTTTCTTCTTAATGAGTCTAGTGTCATCAGTAGAAATCGGTCCTGTTCATTTAAGTGCATTTGTAGTCTTTGTCCTTTTATACGCTGGCTGGATCTCTATCGGTTATAACACAGGATTTGGCCATGCCAGTATGGCTGCAGTAAACGCATGGTTTATTCAGAAAAGATCAAGAGCATTTGCAATATATTCACTCGGGGCAGGTGGCAGTGGTTTGACTGTTTTTCTCTTGGGGATAATTGTTAATGATTACGGTTGGAGAACTGCGGCGTTCTTGTCTGGAGTAGGAATATTCGTGATAGTCATGCCAATATCATTACTCCTGAGGCATAAACCTGAACAATATGGTTATCTACCCGATGGATTAACTCAACAAATAGAAGACCCCCTAAAAAACACTGTGTCAGTACACAAGAATAACGTTAAACTAGCAAATAGAGACTTCACTGTAACCCAGGCTATACTTTCTATCACCTTTTGGATGTTAGTTTTGGGAACAAGTGCTAGAGCGGTGGCCATGACTTCAGTTGTAATACATCAAGTTAACTATCTTACAAATGTACGATCCATCCCGCTTCTGCATGCCAGTGCAGCACTAGGGGCAATGGTAACCGTCAGCCTGGTAGGAAGATTGGGGTTCGGTATATTAGGTGATTATCTAGACAAACGATACGTCCTAATATTCTGCACATTATTACAAGCGTTGGGAATATATGTGCTCTCAATGGTTGATAGTATGTCACTATTATGGGTTTTTGTAATAATTTATGGAATCTCCTATGGTGGCGCAATACCAGTTTTTATGGCAATAATTGGAGATTATTTCGGTAGGGCCAATTACGCCGCAATAAGAGGTTGGATTCAACTGTTTCATATACCATCCACAATGATAGGACCTATATATGCAGGTTGGGTTTATGACTCAACTAACAGTTACCAAGTAGCGTTTATGAGTTTCATCGTAGCATTAGTACTGGGGACTGTATTTCTTTTCTTCGCCCGTAACCCCAATGTAGCGGATGATAGACCTTAATCTGAGTACCCTTTCAAATCAGAAAATAGTTTGCGCGCCCAATCAATTGCATCTTCATCAGATATTTTGTCTATAAGAATTTCTTCCAATTCCTTACGTTTTGCAATTGTCATTGCCAATGCCTTCTGTAAAGCCCTATAAGTTCCTTCTATATCAGCAGGAGACACAGACAACGCACCTTTTCTCAACTGATCATACGAACCGGCAGTCTCTGAAAGAACCAGCACACCTGATCTACCGTTTACGACTGGCCCTTCCTTGGAAACAAGATTCATACCGTCCATGATGGGGTTCACCAACAAAACATCATAAAGTTTCATAGCGGCCATGGCTTGGGTATAATTGTTATCATAAAATGGCAGAATTGGTTTCCACTGACTATTGCCGAATGAATCATTAATTTCGGTGACTAACTCTTCTACTTCCTGAAAATATCTTTGATATTGTCTAATATGAGTCCTAGATGGCACCATAAAAGCAAGAAATGTTATCTTGCCCAATATTTCTGGGTTTCTCTGCAACAACAACCTGTAGGCACGGAATCCTCTTATGATATTCTTGCTCGGTTCTACCCTATCCACCCTGACTATTGTATTTTCTGACAATACACTCTTCAATTTATCTTCGTATTCACGAGCCCTGGTTGATTCTGCTATAGTTCTAACTTCGTCAACTGATATACCAATAGGACGATGTTTCACCTCAGATGTATGGCCATTTAAGGTTACAGTACAATGTTCGTAATCGACTTGACTACCCTGTACGAACATTTCACAACTTTGGAGAAAATTCCTCACATCTCTGAAATTCTGAAAAGCAACAGTATCTGTCATTATCAGGCTTTCACATATACTGGTCCTTATATTCGAAGGTAGCATTTGCCAGTAACTAGAATCCGGCCAAGGGATATGAATAAATTGTTGAATTATTGAATCTGGTATCGCTTCTCGCAACAAGCCTGGAACCATGTATAAATGATAGTCATGGATCACTATAGTAGGAGGTTTATTACTTTTTGCGCATTCTTCAATAATGGAATCTGCAAACGCCCTGTTAACTGGCACATATCCAGTTTCCCAGGCATCATATACTGCATTGTCGATGTTAGGAGTATATGGAGAACTCCACATGTTGTGATGCAGAAACCATAATAGGGGATTACAAAAAATATTGTAGAATTTGTGATACACACGCCTTGACGTTAACACATATTTTATAGAGAACTCGTGCCCTGGAATAGTCGATCTTATAGTTTCCCCGTCAGAATTTCTAGCCACACGTCGGTCCCCTTCGCCCATTGCATTAGAAACCCATGTGAAGTCCGAACCAAAAAGTGGGCTTAGTGCAGTAACCACTCCGCCACTACCTCTCCTTGGAACAACTCTATCTCCATCTATTATATGATGCTCTACAGGTCCCCTGTTACTGACTACAAATAATGACCTATCTTTTAATATCTCAGACACATCTGTAAGCAGATTATTTAATTTCTCAGTTTTGTCAGAATCGTTTATCATAATAACAATCGAGTAATACCAGAATTATTAACATTTGCCACTAAAACCATAGAGACACAGGACGTACAGAGAACCCTGCTAAGAGATTATAGTGAATACAGAAAGCACATACAAAGGTACGTGGCAATTTAGCATAGCCACGTACCCTTGTCAACGAAGCTAATATCAATATTGAATTGGATTCAAGAGGAAAGATGCCACCTTAGATCTGGATTGCGCGCTGCTTTGGCTTCATCTAATCTTGTGTTTGGCGTTGAATGTGGAGCATTTTTCAATAGTAAGGGGTCATCTAAAACTTCTTGGGCTATAATTTGCATAACCTGTATAAACTTATCTATTGTTTCCTTGCTTTCAGTCTCGGTTGGTTCAATCATAAGAGCTTCTTCTACTATCAATGGGAAGTACATGGTCGGCGGGTGAATCCCATAGTCAATCAATCTTTTGGCAATGTCCAAAGCACTCACACTTTGCTGTTTTTGATTTTTCGCCGAAAAGACCACCTCGTGCATGCAAACTCTATCATAAGGTAAATTATAATAATCCTTTAAATTAGCCAAGATGTAATTAGCGTTTAAGACAGCATTCTCACTCACTTCTAACAACCCATTTGCTCCAAGAAGATTTATGTAAGTGTACGCTCTAACTAGCATGCCGAAATTGCCGTGGAATGCCGATGTTTTTCCAATACTCGTATCTGGTTCATCAAGGCTATAGCTATCTAACTCTTCGTCAGTATCTCTGCGTATCACTGGTGACGGCAAGAAGGGAACCAAAATATCTCTGGCACATACAGGCCCAGAACCCGGACCACCACCACCATGAGGGGTACTGAAAGTTTTGTGGAGATTAAAATGCATTACATCGAAGCCCAAATCACCCAGCTTAGTCCGTCCCAACATAGCATTCATATTAGCACCATCACCATAAACTAGCCCTCCACAATCATGTACTAGTTTACAAATTTCCAATATATTATTATCGAACAATCCCAATGTATTAGGAAGCGTTAACATCAATCCTACTGTTTCTTCGTTACATGCCGTTCGTAAGGCATCTATATCCATGTTACCAGCAGTATCTGACGGTATAGTCACGACTTCATATCCACACATTGCGGCGGATGCAGGATTGGTACCATGTGCGCTGTCAGGTATTAAAACGTATTTTCTTTTATAGTCCCCTCTAGAGACATGATATGCTCTAATCATTAACATTCCCGCCAACTCTCCTTGAGCACCTGCCATCGTAGACAAACTACATCCCGACATACCAACGATCTCCGCGAGAATTACCTGTAAATTATATGCCAGTTCCAATGCACCTTGTACTGTACTTTTTGGCTGTCTAGGATGAATATTTGCAAACCCTGGAAGGTTAGCCATTTCTTCATTAACTTTTGGGTTGTACTTCATGGTACAACTGCCTAAGGGATAGTAGTTAGTGTCTATAGAAAAGTTCATCTGACTTATGGATGTCATGTATCTCACTACTTCTCCCTCGCTAACCTCTGGAAGAAACAAGTCAGTCCTAATATCTTCTGCATCCGGCATATCTTGTGCAGGTACATCCAACTTTGGTAATGTGGTTCCAATTTTACCTTTAAGGCTTCTTTGAGCGAGCGTCCTGCGTTCGTTATATTCTATGTTCATAGTAAGTTATTTACTCGAGCGGCATTCCGTCATGAGGGAAACAAGTCGATCGATTTCTTCTTTCGTGTTCATTTCAGTGACTGCAATGAGTAGTCCATCTTTTACTCTGTCGCTGACATCAATACCACCGATGAGTCCATTCTCCAAGAAGTAATCATTAAGTTTTTCTGGACTAACTGGGCAACTAACAACGAACTCTTTAAAGAATGTACCACCAAACGGCAAGCTGTAACCCGGGATCTGAGATATCATAGATGCTGCATAATGAGCTTTGTGATAAGCCATTTCCGCAACATGTCTGATTCCCACTCTTCCCATAGAACCGATGTATGCTACTACAGCAGTGCCTATAAGAGCTTCACTAGTACAAATATTAGATGTAGCCCGCTCTCTTCTTATGTGTTGCTCTCTAGTTTGCAAAGTAAGCACGTACCCTTCTCTTTGCTTAGTATCAGTGGTCTTACCAACTATCCTGCCTGGCATTTGTCTTACAAACTCAGATTTGCACGTAAATAAACCTACATACGGACCCCCATAACTCAGAGGTACACCTAAAGGTTGGCCCTCAGCAACCACAATATCCGCACCATATTTCCCGGGAGCATTAAACATGCCTAAGAAAATTGGATCTGTGGATGTGACTAACAAAGTACCGTTTTCATGAGCAATCTTGGCAATATTTTTTAAATCTTCCAAATAACCATAAAAGTTTGGATGTTGCACTAAAATACAAGCTGTTCTTTCATCTAATTTAATATCGGATGGATCTACTGAATATATTTCCAATCCCTGCGGCTCCACATAAGTTCTTATGACAGAAGTGTAAGCAGGTGAAATCGTATTTAATACTGCGATACGATCCTTCTTGGTTATTCTACAAGCCATCAACGCTGCCTCCGCTATCGCGGTCGCTCCATCATACATTCCAGAATTAGCGATATCCATCTCAAAAAGCTGACATATCAGAGACTGAAATTCATATATGGTTTGTAAAGTACCTTGACTAACTTCAGGCTGATATGGAGTGTAAGCCGTAGCAAATTCAGCTCTGTTGATTACATGTTTGACAATAGAAGGTATAAAGTGTCTATAAGCGCCACCACCCAGAAAACATGGCATTGTATCCGGAGTGTCATTCAGCATTGATAATCGTTGGAGTTCTCTAGTGATTTCCAACTCAGACAAAGGTTCGTTAAGGTTTAATTTAGGGAGATAATGTTCCTTCGGTATATCCTGGAACAGTTCGTCTGTCGAACTAACTCCTAACCGTTTAATAATTTGATCCCGATCGGTTTCAGTATTAGGAACATATGGAGAATGTCTGGTTTCTGGTGTCATTAACTAAGAGCCTAAGGAATCCAAAAATGATTGGTACTCATCAGCAGTCAATAATTCATCGAATTCAGAGGCATTAGACACAATAATACGCACCAACCAACCGCTATTGTGGGGATCTGCATTCACCAGTTCAGGACTGTCTAATGCAATATTATTTATTTCGATAACTTCCCCAGAAACTGGTGAAAATATGTCTGAGACTGACTTTACCGATTCTATTTCTCCTAGTTTCTGCATTTTACTTAACATGGATCCAACATTCGGAAGATCAAGATAAACAATATCACCCAAATGTTCCTGAGCATAATCAGTAATACCAACTAGCAAACTTTCATTAATATCTTGTTTAGCCCACTCATGTTCTTTTGAATATTTTCTGTCGTTTGGATACATACTATTACCCCTGTTTTTTGTAAAATGGAATGCCCACGATTTCAGCTGGAGTGTTCCTGCCTCTTATACCTACATTAATGATGGTTCCAATACTAGAAAAAGCCTGCGGAACATACCCTAATCCTATACCCATATTAAGATTTTGAGAATAGGTTCCACTTGTAACTACACCGATCTGGTTACATTCATCATCCAAAATTTCATAACCATTTCTAGGGACTCCCCGTTGTAACAATTTAAACCCCACAATCTTTTTTTGAGAATCTTTCTGTTTGATAAAAGCAAGGGCTTCTTGACCTACGAAATATTCTTTATTCCAAGACACAAATCTTTCAAGCCCAGCCTCTAATGGATTAGTATTAGAATCCATATCTGAACCATGAAGTAACAAACCGGCCTCTAATCTTAAAACGTCTCTCGCCCCCAACCCACAAGGCGTTGCACCCAATGCCACTAATTCCTTCCACACGAAAACCACTCCTTCGCTTGGAACAACCAACTCAAACCCATCTTCACCCGTGTATCCAGTCCTACACACAATAACCGGAAGAGTTTTGATATGCGATTGTTCACAGCGGAATGGCCTTAATTCAGAAGGGTTTGATGATAATAAATTGCTCAGTATTTTTTCAGAAGATGGCCCTTGTATGGCAAGTAAAGATTTCTCCCCGGTCACTAAATTAATGTTTACAGACACCTCCATCTTGTCTTTCCATTTCTCCAACCAACTCATTATTTCGTCGGTGTTTGAAGCATTTGGAACAAGTAAGAAATTCTGCGAGCCTAATCTATAGAGTATCGTATCATCTATAATGCCACCTTGTTCATTGCAAATTAAAGTATACTTAGCCCTGCCATCTTTCATGGATGGAACATCAGCCGTTACTATTTTGTTCAAAAACTCTAATGAACTAGGGCCATCTATTTGCACCAATCCCATATGAGAAACGTCAAAAATTCCCACTCCTGATCTAACTGCCTTCGCTTCGTTTAATATACTAGAATATTGAATAGGCATATCCCATCCACCAAACGGAACCATAAGAGCTCCTGATGAAACGTGGTTATCAAATAATGAAGTTCTTTTCAATTATTAATCCTCTGCATCATGTCATTCAATATTTGCACAACTACTCACCTAAGGTGATGGCAAGCCCAATGCCTCCTGCCCATATTCTGTGTAAACCCAACCTATGACATGACCATCTTTAAGGGAAAAAAGATCTGCACCCAAAGGCAAAGGAGCCCATTTCTGCTGATTATCATCCCATAGAAATATTATCCAATAATTTGGATCTTCGTTTCTCTTTCCGAATATAGATTCCACAAGATGAGAAAACATAGATGCATAGTATGTGGATTCTAGATCACCTTGGACAACAGTTTTCGTTAATTCGTAAGCATTAGATCCTTCTGTAGTTTCAAAATTCCGAAACCATTGAAAATCGTCAGTGCTCTCATGTATAAGAACACTAACATTTATCGTGCCTATGCTATCTTTATTCCCATTATTTCCAATTGCAACACATCCAGGAAGAAGCGCAATCAGCAATAAAAACGATATGACTTGACTAGGAATGATCACAAATTGAAACAACTATTTACCCCAGTCTTTTGCAATCCTATTTAAGGCCAAAAAGCCCCTCATAACCAGTGGTCCGAGAGTCAAGAAAATGATTATGTTACTCGAGATATGAACAAATGAAAATAACAAAGCTCCCGGGTTGAATAAAGCTATATTTATCCAGTCGATGTACGAACCATCAGACATATTAGCCCAAACTACACCAGTATACGCATTGGTAAATAAGTCATATAAAAATGTACCCAATGCGGCCAGCCCAACCAAAATTAATGACTGTCTTGAGTTAGAAATGCGCAAGTTGTTTGGATCGATCAATTTTCTAAAACCAAAACCCATAAAGGCATATATAGCCTCGCTCGTCATGAGAATGGTCAACAACAAAGAGTCAGCTGGTCCCCAAGGATTGAAAGTTCCATATAATAACCAAGCACTTACCCCAACAAGAACTCCCTTTCTGAAACCCAACACATATCCAGCCGAGAATACCAATAGATCAAATAGTTTCACGTTTGGAAGCCCAGCCATAGCATAATTGGTTCCCAAAATCGCGATTATGAAAACGCTTGCGGTAATTACATCGGCTTTGTTTATTCGCGTCAGCTCTAAACTCGGCAGATTAAACTGTTTGGATATCACAGCATAAGATTTTGTTAAATTAGACATGGCTAAACCCCCTTAATCTAATGACAACTTCGGCTGTCAAAAAAAAACCCACCCATCTTAAGGGCAGGTCAATCGCACGAAAACACGCCGATACCTTTCCTCGAAGGTTCTAAACAACGGACGCTAGAGAGACGATCTGGCTTGTCTACATTGTACAAGTAGGCATACAGTTGCGGGACAGCGCCGGTTTCTCACCGGCTTCTTCTCTCCATAACATTGTTAATGCACCTGCAATAAGCAGGTCTTCGAATAATAGCACAGAGATAAATGGGTTTCTATAAAATACGTTTATCTTTTGTGTTTTTTTTATTAAGTAGAATAAGTCAACTAAAAGTAGACGATATCCAACTTGACCACACAAAACAGATAACTATAATAATAGTCTCTGGAAGATGGAGTTTCTCAATGGCAGAAAATGATTTAATCGAACAAATTAGGGCTTTGGAACAAAGCGCTCTCAAAACTTTGGATGAGGCTCAGTCAAAAGAATCCTTGGAAGAGTGGCGGATATCATATATTGGCCGCAAGGGAGCATTGACATCTATCCTAAGACAATTACCATCATTATCTCCCGAAGACAGGAGACTGCTGGGCTCTGTAGGCAATAAAGTAAAAACGAACTTGGAAGAAAGCTTCGCCAACGCCCAACAATCACTTGCCAAGTCCGGCAATGCTAATGAAAACCCTGGTGTAGACGTTACTATGCCTGGAAGACAAATATCAATTGGCAAACTACACCCTACCACTCAAATATTACGTGAAATATGTGATGCATTTGTCGGCATGGGATTCCAAGTTATAGAAGGACCAGAAGTTGAATGGGACCATTACAATTTTGAGAAACTGAACATCCCAAAAGATCATCCGGCAAGGGACATGTGGGACACACTGTGGATAGACTACGAAAATGAGAATAGAGAAAAATCAATGCTAATGAGAACCCACACATCCCCAATGCAAGTGAGAATAATGGAAAACCGTCAGCCTCCTTTGAGAGTCTTGGTGCCGGGAAAATGTTACAGATACGAAGCCACAGATGCTACACACGAGTCACAATTCTACCAAGTTGAGGGGTTAGTCGTAGATCAAGGGATCACGTTTGCGGACCTAAAAGGAACTTTGTATGAATTTGCCAGATTGTTATTTGGAACAGATCGGAAGGTAAGGTTCAGAGTGGACTACTTCCCTTTCGTTGAACCCGGAGCTGAAATGGCGATTGACTGTTTTTCTTGCAGCAATGGTGAAGGGTGCAGAGTTTGTAAGGGCACTGGATGGATAGAAATACTGGGAGCCGGTATGGTAAATCCAAAGGTCCTTAAAGGATTGGGATATGACCCATCCATATACACGGGTTTTGCATTTGGCATGGGTCCGGAGAGAATAGCGATGCTAAAATATGGAATAGACGACATAAGATTATTTTATTCTAACGACGTCAGATTTTTGAGTCAGTTCTAGTATTATAAATTTAAATCATGCTAAAAGGATCCGTACATGAGAACACCTCTATCTTGGCTTAAACAATACGTTGATATAGACGTTGATCCACAATCTATCGCTCACGAACTCACAATGGCAGGTACAGAAGTAGGGGCCATTGAACAAATGGGAGGATGGGGCGAGGTTTTCGTGGGTGAAGTAAAAGAAATAAACATCCATCCAAATGCTGATAGATTACGCCTAGTATCTGTGAATATCGGAAGCGATATATTAACTGTGGTATGTGGAGCACCGAATGTAGCAGAAGGTCAAAAAATCGCATTCGCGAAAGTTGGAGCCGTTTTGAATAACCCTCATAGCGGTGGCCAAGAAACTCTCAAAACTGCCAAGATACGAGGAGTAGAGTCCAGCGGCATGGTTTGCTCTGAAGAGGAGCTGGGTTTAGGAAATGATTCCTCTGGCATCTTAGTTTTACCAAATGATGCTCCAATAGGAACTCCTTTAGAGAATTACCTGGGAGATACGGTATTTGATTTGGAGCTAACCCCCAATAGACCTGACTGTATGTCAGTAATAGGAGTAGCAAGAGAAATTGCGGCTATAACCGGTAAGACAATAAAGGATCCAGATACCAATTACACAACTGAAAACGATCCAATAGAGGCTCACTTAGAAGTAAATATAGAGGACCCCTCATTATGCAGTAGATATACAGCCAGCCTCATACGAGACGTCGTTGTAGGCCCATCCCCAACATGGATCACTGAAAGATTAATTAAAGCAGGGCAAAGACCAATAAATAACGTGGTAGATATAACCAACTATGTCATGCTGGAGTATGGTCAGCCTCTACACGCATTTGATTTTAGAACTATTAATAGCGGCAAGATAATTATAAGACAAGCCGCCGAACAGGAAACCTTTACTACACTTGATGGAACAGAAAGAAAACTTACCCCACCCATGTTAGTTATTGCAGATTCCGATAGAGCAGTTGCTCTGGCAGGCATTATGGGCGGATTAAACACAGAAATGACCAACGAAACGACTACAGTGCTTCTCGAATCAGCCACTTTCAATGCTGTAAACACTAGGAAAACTTCTCAGTCATTGAGAATACGAAGTGAGTCATCATCTCGATTCGAAAAAGGATTGCAACCTGAATTAGCATTGATAGCACTCAAAAGAGCGACTTACCTTATCCAAAAAATAGCCGGAGGAAAAGTCTGCAGCAACATAATCGATGAATATCCTGTAAATGAAGAAGATGCCCCGATTAGTCTAACGCTGCCCAGAATCAAACAAGTTTTAGGACTTAACATAAAAATAGGGGAAGTATGTTCTATCCTCGAGTCGCTCGGCTTCTCGATTAACAAATCTTCTAACAATGAGTTGATGGTTAAATCCCCATATTGGAGAAGTGATATAGACCAGACCGATGATCTCATTGAGGAAATTGCGCGTATGGTTGGATACGATAACTTACCTATATCTTCCATATCAACGCCTATACCCAGTCAAACACCTGAATACAATCGTAACATGCGAGAAAAAATTAGGGACCTGATGGTTTCAAGTGGCATGCAGGAAGTGATTTCTTATTCACTGGTTAGCCTAAAGGATCTAGAAAAGTCTACCCCATCTACCGAATCTTTAAACCCCATCCGCATAGCAAACCCCATGAGCGAATACCAAGAATATCTGAGGACAAACATGCTCAGCAGTATCCTAAATACACTTTCATACAATCTCAACCAAATAAGAAAAGGTATGAAGATCTTTGAAATTGGCCGCACTTACTTACAAAGAAAAGGCCAACTACCTACAGAGCGTGAAGTTTTGGTGGGA
>CAYUCO010000124.1:0-21398 GCA_964443385.1 uncultured Dehalococcoidia bacterium
GATCGCAAAAGAGGAAGTTCCCATTCGTCTAATTGCGGATTTAATTGCAGCCCTGCATTTGGGTTTGTTTTTCCACCATACTTCTCAGGGTTTATATCTGGTCCTCCTCAGAAAAGGAGGCCATCTACTGTAGCTATAGTGTCAGTGACTCTACTTGCCGGGAGAGGCAAGAGAACATTCTTTTCTATACCCCGTTTTACCATGGCTTCCACATATCTATTTGCCTCAGATTCACTAGAGGCAACAACTCCAATGGCAGGCATATAACCAGCCACCTTTCTTATACAAGCGGATTAAGGTCTACTAGACTTAAACCTCACGCTTTTCAATCCGTAATAGGATATATCAAACCCCACCAATAGACAACTACAAAATAAAACACTACTCGGGCTTAATAGTTACCTTAAATGATACCTAGTAATTGTAATTTGATCTGTGCCTCTGACGTTAGAAACAAACCACCCTTGAAGCCTTCCTTTATTTTAGCTGTTACTTTACCGAATCCCATTTGGTCTATAACCTCTTCCGGCAAATTCTCCGATAGTCTATCTATTGTTTCGTAAGCTTCGTCCAAGTTGCAATAAAAAGATACTAACCAGGAGACTTCTCGTTCGTTCATAGGAGCTGGTATTTCGGCCAAGTCGAATATTTCCTTATTGACTTTTGTATACCTCAATATCCCTGCTTTGTCAGTTTGATCATCTCCATAAAACCTTTTGTGTTTTAAATCCTGAACTCTCGCCTTATAGTCTTCTTCTCCATATATAGACTTAGGCAACCAATTCTCTCTAAGGTTTATAACCTCATTTCCTTCAGCATCAACAACTGCTACAGCAACATCCACTCCCAAAACATCATCTTTCTCAAACTTAACAGCTTTCCTTAATACCGCTTCCTGCAAAAGGAGAGTTAGGTCCCTGTCAATCTTTTTGTAAAGAGGTCCAGTTGCTTCTTCATTCTTGTCAGCTCCTATGCCGCCCGTATTAAACATATAATACTCCTGCGGCAACCCGCCCTCACGGATATTTTTCAGTATGGAGTACAATAAATTAGCGTTTTCGTCTTCGAGTCCAATTATGAATGGATCTGAAAAATACTCTACATAAGGCCTTCCTATTGCACCTGTGGAAGCGCCTGTCTGAACTGCTTCTCCATACATTAGGGCCCTAACGTAGGTCTCAGGGTTAAGTCGAACCAATGGAGGCACAACTGTATTTTGACGCATAACGCCCTGCCATAATATTCTGTCCATGTTTTCCATAGGCACATGAACAGTTTCCTCAAGTTCACCGTTAGAAAAGAGTTTGGATAAGTGACTGACTCCTTTTCTGGCCAACAATCTCGATCTAGAGAGAATCATCCTCATATTGCGTACTGGGTTCTTTGAAAAATCTGGGGTGCCTTCCTTATAATTAAATGGCACATTCTCCAGTGTCTCTTGAGAGTTTGGATCATTATCTGAACCCCTCAAAACATCGTATGTTATTGGGTCACTATCTTTACTCAGTCCAAACGGCACTGCGTACATATTGTTCTCTGTTCCATCGATGGCATAAGAGATACGGGTTTTCTTTTTCCCTTTATCTATCACCTTGGGCTCTTTCAGTTTTTGCAGAAGGATTATATCGTCATTCATTGGATATACTCCTTCCTCTGTATCAACCTTGATTCCTAATTCTTCAAGCAATTTACTTTCTGCCAGTTCTATCATTATGGTAAGAGTGCTTTTTCCATGCAGGGACGGCCCAGTGGTTACCATAGCGGCATTTGTGATGTCTCCTTCGACAGTTTGCACTCTGGCCATGCTTAACGCTGCTTGCAAGGCCAATCCTTCCGATTCCTTGACTTTGAACATGGCTATGGAAAGAGGACCCATTTTATGCTCTCCCATATAGTCAAATCCAAGATGTAATGATAAGCCCAACGTAGGTGCTTTGAAGATCAAGCTGGTCAACCCCGCTTTAATCACTCTATTCTTTATATCCAATGGTATCTGTAACTCATCCAGCCACTTAGGGATAGATACTTCTAATATGTCGGGGGGGCTCTGTAATTCTTCATCCTGCAAATCGAATGTTAACTGGCGCCACATATATGGCAATTGAGGGAAATCTACGCCAAATAAAAGCTGCCTGGCATGGAATGACCGCCCAGGAGCATCACCAATCTGCCTGTCGGTCTGGATTATAGTGTGGCCACTCGAGAAACTTTCGCCCATCTTTTTTGTTATGTACGGTATGATTTCAGCGAATAATTCTTGATTTTCTTCACTGAACGAAATGGCGTCTCTATTCGGAGTAAATCCATCAGCGTAATACTGAGTCAGATCTGGTCGCCTAGCAACTCCCATCTGACTGAAGAAGCCCAGCCCTCCGGTTTCCAGTCTCACTGCCACATCCGGCCAAACCTTTTTACCCGCCTTACCTTCGTTGTTTAACTCTATGGATTCTTTTTCAAGTTGTTCGGCATCTTTAATCACAGCTTTCTGGGACGAAGAATCAAAATCCTGAAACACTCTCATCTTTTCTATCAACCAATCGTAGCCCGGATTGAAGAATTCGCTTCCAGTCCCGTGACCGGCCTTGGCTACGTCTAGCAGATCGTCTAACGCCTTTGAAAACGCTGGCACTTTGATTGGTCCTATTTGATGGCTTTTTTTGGATATCATATAACTATTCGCTAATACTTCCAAAATGATAACTAGACATATTTTGTTCTATCAAGAACGCCATTATTTTACTACTAATTCAACGGTTTTAGCAACCTGATTTAGACACCAACCAACGAAGTAAACTGCACATATGGCCTCATATTGCTACGCTTTTCGTACACATTCGGTCATTTATGTTCGTAAGTGGTTTGTATCGTGGTACATATTTGCTTTGAGCTATTTTGGGCTATTTTGGGCTATTTTTATATATGTATCGCCCTGTCATAAACGTCCAATGCTGCTTCTTTAATAGCCTCTCCGATAGATGGATGTGGGTGTATGATTTTTTCCAGAAATTCCTTTTCTGCCCCTAGCTGACTCACGGTAATTAATTCGGTAATTATCTCAGTTGCTTCTGGGCCAATTATATGTGCCCCTAATATGTTGTTGTTTTCCTTGTTTACTATTACCTTGACCATGCCCGCCTCTCCTCCCATGGCTAGGGCTTTCGCGTTGGCTGTCAATGGAAACCGCCCAATTTTGATCGAATATCCATTATCCACTGCCTGTTTCTCGGTATACCCAAAGCTACTTATTTGAGGTTCACAGTAGGTAGATCTCGGTATCGATTCGTAAATCAATTCGTCATGACTAAACCCTGCTATAACCTCAGCTGCTATAATCCCCTGAGCTTGTGCTACATGCGCCAGCAACAATTTTCCTGTAACGTCACCTATGGCATATATGTTAGGCGCATTGGTTCGCATCTGTTCATCAATTTTTATGAACCCGTTTTCCGTATGAATGTCTAAATCCTCTAATCCAATGCCGGATATATTGCCGGAAACTCCTACAGATATTAGTGCTTTTTCTGCTTCGATTACCGTTTTGGTTTCCTCATTATGAACATCAATTTCACACCTTACTAATCCATCCTTAACACCGCCGGCGACGATTCGGGCATTTGTATAGATTGATACACCTTGGCCCATAAGACTCTTCTTCAACAATTCTGCAATCTCTGGATCTTCTTTTGGAAGAATCTGGTCTTGCGCCTCTACCACGGTAACTTCCGAACCATATGCGCTATACATATACGCGAATTCTATTCCTGTCGCCCCTCCTCCAATAATAAGAAGGCTTTTGGGTACCTGTGTAAGGGCCTGTATTTCCTTACTTGTTATAACGCTCACGCCATCGGTTGCCAACAGCTCTAGAGAACGCTGAGATGAACCCGTTGCTATTATAATGTTTTTGATAGCGATTTCCTGGTCCCTGTCAACCACAATGTTGCCGTTCGCTAGTATTGCAGCTCGCCCTTTTATGTGAGTGATTTGGTTTTTCTTCAACAAAAACTCTATTCCCCTCCCGAGACGATTCACAATCCGCCGGCTTCTGGAAACTGCTTTATTGATGTCAAATGAAAAATCGTTGAAAGAAATGCCAAACTGCTCTGCAGATTTCATCAGGTTTATTATTTCCGCATTTCTCAGCATAGCCTTGCTTGGAACACAGCCCCAATTCAAACAAACACCACCCAATGAATCTTCTTCAATTAAAACCACCGTGCATCCCAACTGGGCAGCCCGAATAGCAGCAACATACCCCCCTGGTCCGCCTCCTATTATTCCAATGTCGTATTTCTCTATTGGCATATATGTTCGTTCGTCTAACTTGGAGTCTCAAGTGTCATATTTCGTTCATTATAGTCCATTCGAGTAATTAACTTCCATCCACATTGTGGCTGCTGCCTGATGCACCTTTATCCTAATCTTGAATGAGCACTTACTATTTGCTAAACTAAGTTACTTTTTTAGATCGGAACAGGCATGAACATCCCAAAAATTAGCGAAGAAGAAGTTCAAAACATAGCTTTAGTATATAGACTAGGACTCTCGCCTGAAGACATAAGCCGCCTAAGCTCTGAGCTTTCAAACATTTTAGAGCAATTTAGAGTTCTGGACAATGTTGACACGAGCGGGATTAACCCCACAGGGCACTCTGTTTCGGCAGATGGGACAATGAGAGAAGACGAACCTTCCAGTTCTTTGCCTGTAAACAAAATTCTTCAGAACGCACCATCTGTAGAAAAAGGTTACTTTAGGGTAAAGGCAGTGTTGGAATAATGACCATGCCGTTATATGAACTGACCATTCACGAGGCGAAAGAGCTACTAGACAATAAAATAGTTTCTTCCGAAGATCTGACTCGGGCGGTTCTAGATCGAATCAAAGAAGTGGAGCCATCAGTCAAATCCTTTGTTACTGTTACAGGCGATATCGCCTTGGAGGAAGCAAAGAGGTTTGACCAAAAATCTATTGCCCACTCCTCAAGCAATCTACAAGGAATACCTTTTCAGTTAAAAGATAATATTTGCACTCAGGATATTCTCACTACGTGTTCCTCCAATATGCTTAGTGAATTTATCCCTCCCTACGATGCCACGGTTGTCGAAAAGCTGAGACAATTAGGGGGCATAATTGTTGGGAAAGGAAATATGGATGAATTCGCAATGGGGTCCTCTACAGAAAATTCTGCTTTTCATCCTACTCATAATCCTTGGGATTTAAACCGAGTTCCGGGGGGTAGTAGCGGCGGCCCTGCTGCTGCAGTGGCATCTGGAGAATGCTTCTATTCCCTAGGATCCGACACAGGTGGAAGTATCCGACAGCCAGCTAGCCTTTGTGGGGTTGTCGGCCTTAAGCCTACCTATGGATTAGTCAGCCGATACGGCCTAGTGGCTTTTGCAAGTTCGTTAGATCAAATAGGTCCCATAACCAGGGACGTGCAGGACTGCTCAACTGTACTCGATGCCATAGTAGGCCAAGACCCGATGGATTCTACGTCTATAGAAAACGAGAGCAGTTGCTATTCAACATCCCTTAAGGGAGACGTTAAAGGACTTAAGATCGGTGTTCCAAAGGAATACTTTGAAGCCGGTGTCGACAAGAGTGTTCTAGACTGCATAAAGGAATCTCTCCTTATTTATGAAAAGCTTGGCGCTACCGTGTCAGAAATTTCTTTGCCCTTAACCAAATATGCTCTTGCAGTATATTATATATTAGCCCCTTCTGAAGCTTCGGCTAATCTATCTAGATACGATGGTGTGAAATATGGATATTCATACAGAGACGCGGACTCCATCTGGGATGCGATGGAAAAAACCAGGCAAAACGGGTTTGGACCCGAGGTAAGCAGAAGAATCATGCTTGGAACCTACGCACTCTCAGCCGGTTACTACGATGCTTATTACGTTAAAGCGCAAAAAGTTAGGACTATGATAAGGAACGAGTTTTCAAGCGTTTTTAATGATTACGATGTTTTAATTACTCCCACTTCCCCATCAACAGCTTTTTTAATCGGTGAAAAAACAGAAGACCCTCTGCAAATGTACCTTAACGATATTTGCACTATACCTGCCAACATAGCTGGCATACCTGCAATATCGATACCGGCAGGGTACTCCAATGGACTGCCAATAGGCATGCAGATAATGGGAAATTACTTCTCTGAGAATACTATCCTAAATGCCGCATATGCTTTTGAACAAGCAACAGAATGGCATAAAATGAGGCCCACACTATGAAAGATATAATAGCCATACTGGAAAACAACGCCAAGGCCACACCTACGGAAATCGCCGCTCTGACTGGGCGATCAACAAAGGAAGTTGAAGAACTGATAGACCAAGCCGAAAAACAGAAAATCATTTTGGGATACAAGACGGTAATAAACCGAGATCTTCTCTACAATGGTGAGGAGGTTTTAGCTTTTGTTGAGGTGCGAATGACCCCTCAACACGATGTGGGATTCGACGGGATTGCCCAAAGGATTGCTAGATTCCCTGAAGTGCGCTCTCTGCAGCTAATGTCTGGAGATTATGATCTGGCTGTGTTAATTTCGGGAAACACAATGCAGCAAGTCGCGAGTTTTGTTGCTATGAAGCTCGCTGCTCTTCAAGAAGTAAATGCGACCACCACTCACTTCTTGTTAAAGCGCTACAAAGAAGACGGCATTATCTTGAGCCAAGATGAAGGAACAAGGCGACTTCCTCTTTCTCCATAAGGATAAGTAAATGAATGATAAAAAGGCAAAGCCTACACCTTCTAGCATTTTATCTGAACGCGTGCAAAACCTTTCCCCATCTGGCATAAGGAGATTTTTTGACATTATCGCTTCTATGGATGATGTGATTTCTCTCGGCGTAGGAGAACCTGACTTTGTAACACCCTGGCACATAAGAGAGGCTGCAATAACCTCCTTAGAAAGTGGCCACACGATGTACACATCCAATTTCGGCCTCATGGAACTCAGACAAGAAATATCTGCGCATATCAGAAAACTGTATGAAGTCAATTATGACCCTTCAAACGAAATTCTGGTAACGGTAGGAGTAAGTGAGGCCTTAGACCTTGTAATGAGATCAATTCTGGATTCTGGTGATGAGGTGATCGTTCCGGAACCAACTTACGTTTCATATGTTCCTTGTATAGCCCTTGCAGGCGGCGTGCCGGTAGATGTTCCAACCTCGATGGACAATTCATTCCAAGTAACTGCGTCGGACATCGAATCAAAAATAACGCATAGAACTAAAGCCATACTCCTAGGCTATCCCAATAACCCGACCGGGGCTGTAATGACACGAGATGCGATGCTGGAGATTTCTAACTTGGCCCTTAAGTACGACTTAACAGTGATTTCCGATGAGGTTTATGACCGCCTAGTGTATGGAGTTGAGCACACCTGCTTTCCGTCCTTACCACAAATGAAACATAAGTCAGTACTTCTGGGAGGTTTCTCTAAATCTTATGCCATGACCGGTTGGCGCATTGGCTATGCGTGTGCTAATCCCGAAATAATCGAAGCCATGATGAAGATTCATCAGTACACTATGCTTTGTGCCCCTATCCAAGGACAGATGGCAGCCTTAGAAGCTCTACGGTTCGGCGAAACCGAAGTGGAAAATATGCGCCTTGAATACGACAGGCGAAGACGATTAATGGTTAATGGTCTCCGCTCAATAGGCTTGGGTTGCGTTGATCCATTAGGGGCTTTCTATACTTTTCCTTCCATAAGAAGTACCGGCTTAACATCCGAAGAATTTGCGGAGCAACTGTTAATAGAAGAGAAAGTTGCCGTAGTTCCCGGATCAGCTTTCGGGGAAAGTGGAGAAGGGCACGTCCGTTGTTGCTATGCTGTTTCTCAAAACGAAATAGAGGGAGCCTTAGAGAGAATCGAGCGTTTCGTCAAAAAATTCAAGTAACAATAATTATCTGGGGCCTTTCACTGGTCAAGGAAATTCTTAATGGCTTCAGACGCCTCTCTAAAATGTGTTCTCATAAAAAGATGGCCGGTTCCCTTGATAACAAACAGCTTGGCATTTTTTATGCGTGCAACCATTGAGTTTGCGAATCTCATTGGGGTCATGATATCTTCGTCCCCAAAAACCAATAAAGTTGGGGATTTTATCAAATGCAGCCTATCTCTTGAATTAAAAGCTATAGTTGCTTCCATTTGCCTGGTGAATGCTTCATTCTCCTGATACAGGGGGTCGTTAACTGCTTCGGCAATAACTTCTTCGACGAAGCCGGGCTTCTCGTATTCCTCATATGTATATCCCCAAGGTAAAGTCAGTCTTAAATAATCCTCTCTATTTAAATCACCTCTTAGTGAAGCGAATCCCCTGAAAAGATCCTGTGCCCGATTGTCGGTACTATCATATGTCGCTAACAAGATCAATTTATCAACTAGTTGTGAGTGGGTAATAGCTAATTCTTGGGCTATAGCCCCTCCCATGGAATATCCGATAACATGTGCTTTGCCAACGGAAAGCCTTTTTAGCAAAGCCACTACATCATTAGCCATATCTTTAATATAATACTGTCCATCCCCTCTCTCACTATGTCCGCTGTCTCTGTTGTCCAATGATACAACCCTATACTGATCCTGTAGCATTAACCTTAACCCCTGCCAGTGCCGCAGATCTCCTCCCAAGCCGCTTATTAAAACAATCACCGGCGCATTTTCATTGCCTTCCACAACGTAATGAATTACTGGTTGTTTAACCGGTTTCGTCATTAATGAATCCTCCAGGTAGCTTCTCGAGTTTTACTGAGAAAATCACTGTGCAGACTAGGGTTCGCCGCGATAATGTTTGTAGACAAAAGAGATGCTGGCTGGCCCTGTCTATCAGAAGTCACGCCCTTAGCCTCGCTTACAATCACCAGGGCCGCCGCCAAATCCCATTGTGATAAATGGTGATGAAAGTACAAATCTGTCCTACCACAAGCAACATAAGCTAAGCCTAGTGCAGCAGACCCCATCATTCTTGTCGACCTTATACTGGACCACAAGTGCAAAATCATTTCTATTGCCGTTTTAGCTTTTTCATCCGAATAACCGAGATCATACCCTATAAGGGCGCCTTCTAGCTTCTCCTTGCTTGATACCTTGATGAGTTTTTGGTTCAGATAGGCTTGCCTGCTCTTTACCGCGTGAAAAAGTTCGTTTCTCATAGGATCGAGTGTTATTCCCAGCACTACTTCATTGCCGATCATTAATGCAAGGTTGACAGCGAAAAAGGGTATGCCGTTTACATAGTTACTGGTTCCGTCCAAGGGGTCTATTATCCACGTCATGTCTGTTTCCGTTGCTATGGGGTCTGATTCTTCCGCTACAATGCCACATCCAGGGAAAGCATTGCGCAGAGATCTTATTATTTGTTCTTCAACAAGTTCATCAACATCCGTAACTAAATCGTTTCTTCCTTTGTGAGAAACTTGTTTTTTGCCATCAAACCTGTCAACCAACAACTTTCCAGCGTCTCTAACTATCTGAATTGCTGGAGATACAACATTCTCAAAATCACTGTTATTGGCATTCATCGTTTGGGCAACCTCTTCAGAATATTAGATTGATTGTGAGATACCCATGCGATCTCGAACTTCAGACAGCGTCTGCCGTGCTATTAACCTAGCCTTTTCTGCTCCTTCGGAGAGAATTTCCGACACATATTCGGGTTTGCTAGCCAATTCCTCACGTTTTTCTCGGAATTCCCGGAGCATATCGTTAATGCCGGTTGACAGAATCTCCTTGTCTTCTACACATCCTATATCGGCAGACACACACCTAGAATAAATGTCATCCAGTTTGTCAGGGTTGAAATATTTATGAAGAGAATACACGTTGCATATCAATGGATTGCCCGGGTCCTCTTTTTTTAATCTCTGCGGATCTGTAAAGGCTCCGCGGACTCTTTTGTGCGTTTCATCTGGAGATATAGCTAATTCGATGTGATTATCTAAGCTCTTGCTCATTTTTTGTTTTCCGTCTAAGCCCTTTATAAGAGGGTATTCAGTCAACTTGGATTGTGGCTCTGGAAAGACTTTTCCATATAAATTATTGAATCTCCTGACAATTTCCCGAGCCAACTCTATGTGTGGCAGTTGATCTTCTCCCACAGGAACGGTGTTTGCTTTGTATAGTATTATGTCCGCTGTCATAAGAACTGGATATCCAACAAGACCGTAGCTAACGCTTTCTTCTGTTTCTTCCATTTGCCGGATTTTATCTTTAAATGTTGGAACTCTCATCAACCATCCAAGAGGGGTTACCATGCTGAGGAGTGAGTGCAGAATCATTACTTCTGGAACATGTGACTGAACAAAGACTAAACTCTTTTCTGGGTTTATCCCAGCTGCGAGCCAATCTAGGATCATTTCATGTATGTTTGGCTTTATTAGCTTCGTGGAATTTCCCTGCATATCAGTGAGGGCGTGCACATCTACAGCGCAATATATACACTGGAATTCCTCTTGCAAAACCACCCAGTTTCTCAAGGCTCCCAAATAGTTACCTAAATGAAGCCTGCCCGATGGTCTCATGCCCGAAAAAACTCTATTTTTCTTATCTGTCATACTGCCTCAAATCGGAAGTCTATCATAGAACTCCGTTTTGAGAAAAGTGCCTCAACCAAAATCTCTTCCTTGCCAAGCTTCATTTGCGCCTATTAGCTTTGACATTTGACTGAAAACATGTTAGTATTTTTGTGCTTAAATGAGCTTGGTTCGGCTTTGGGCCCTACAAGCCACAATAATAAAGAGGGGGTACTCTCTTACAGATAAATTTGCGCTCTTGCTTCGTTAGTCAACTACTTGTTGTCTGGCCCCCGATTCATTACGAACTGATAGGACTATGTCTCCTTTTCAGCATAAATATAAAGGTGCAGGAAGTGCACACGAGGTAGATCAACTATGGCAGAACTTAACTCTTCTTCTCTAAATTATACAGCCCAAG
This sequence comes from uncultured Dehalococcoidia bacterium, assembly GCA_964443385.1. Taxonomy (GTDB): domain Bacteria; phylum Chloroflexota; class Dehalococcoidia; order Lucifugimonadales; family UBA2985; genus VFHP01. The sequence continues at coordinate 10,946 of CAYUCO010000124.1, forward strand.
ACATCCAAGTACTTGAGGGCATGGAAGCTGTCCGCTTACGCCCAGGCATGTACATTGGTAGCACAGATAGCCGAGGGCTTCATCACCTAATATACGAAATCGTTGATAACGCTGTTGACGAAGCGATGGCAGGTTTTTGTACCAAAGTTTCTGTTCGCATTTTGCCAGATGGTTCAGTTAAAGTGGAAGATGACGGCAGGGGCATACCAGTAGATGTTCATCCGGCTACCGGCAAAACCGCCGTCGAAACCGTTATGACCACTCTGCATGCCGGAGGAAAGTTTGGAGGCAAGGGGTATCAGGTGTCTGGGGGCCTTCACGGCGTCGGGGCCTCTGTGGTAAATGCTCTATCTTCATCGTTAAAAGTAGAAGTAAAAAGAGACGGACTGCTTCACGAACAGAATTTCGAGCGCGGAGTAGCAATTGACTCCCTCGAATCGGTCAAAAAGGCAACCGGCACAGGAACTACAACCTCCTTCATGCCCGATGAGAAAATATTTGGGACGGCAGAATATGATTTTGGTGTTTTATCTCAAAGATTCAAGGAAATGGCTTACCTAAATAGAGGTTTGCAAATTTCCCTTATTAGCGAATGGCACAAAGAGCAGGGTTATTCCCCTTGGAGACAAAACTACAAATTCGATGGGGGTATCGTGAGTTTTGTTTCTCAACTTAACCATAACAAGGAAGTTCTCCAAAGTGATCCCTTTTATGTCCAAAAAACCATCGACAACACGATGGTTGAGGCATCTTTTCAGTACAATGGCGGTTATTCAGAACAAATCTACACTTTTGCCAATTGTATAAACACCGCTGACGGAGGCACCCACTTAACAGGATTTAGAACTGCATTAACCCGAGCCCTGAACGGCTTCGCCAGAAAGCAGAAGTTTCTAAAGGAAGATCAAACCAATTTCTCCGGAGAAGACGTGAGAGAAGGAATTGCCGCTGTATTAAGCGTTAAACTGATCGACCCACAATTTGAAGGACAAACCAAGGGAAAGCTGGGGAACGCAGAAGTCCAGGGACAGGTGGACTCTGTAGTCGCCGAAGCTCTAACTTATTATCTCGAAGAAAATCCAAACGAAGCACGCCGCATCATAGATAAAAGCTTAACCGCACAAAAGGCACGCGAGGCAGCTCGTAAGGCCAGAGACATGGTTTTAAGGAAAAACGCCATGGACGGAGGATCTCTGCCAGGAAAGCTGGCCGACTGCTCTGAAAAGGATCCGTCGTTGTCTGAATTATACCTAGTAGAGGGTGAATCTGCCGGTGGTTCTGCTAAGGGAGGCCGGGAAAGAAAATTTCAAGCCATTTTGCCTCTTAAAGGTAAGATTTTGAACGTCGAAAAGGCTCGTCTGGACAAAATGCTTGGACATGAAGAGATTCGTGTGATAATAACAGCCGTCGGAGCCAATCTCGGCGATGATCTCAACCTAGAGAAGCTTCGGTACCACAAGATAATTATTATGACTGATGCCGATGTTGACGGGTCGCACATAAGAACCTTACTCTTAACGTTCTTTTACAGAAACATGCGGCAGCTCATCGAAGAAGGCTATCTTTATATTGCCCAGCCCCCTTTGTACAAGATCCAGGTAGGCAGAGACGTTCATTACGCTTATCTTGAAAACGATAAGGATTCTCTGATGGAAAAATTAGAGGGGAAGCGTGGGCTCTCCATTCAAAGATACAAGGGCTTAGGGGAGATGAACCCCGACCAACTCTGGGATACTACCATGAATCCCCAAACTCGTAGCTTGTTGAGGGTTACTGCGGAAGATGCAGAGGCAGCGGACCGAGTTTTCACAGAATTAATGGGAGAAGAGGTGGCTCCACGGAAGGCCTTTATTCAGGCCAATGCAGCGAACGTCAAGAACTTGGATGTTTGATGCAACTCCAATGGCCATTCCAGTCCTTACTTAAAGCCTATTAATTCAGCCGTAACTATCAGCCTGTGGTCATAGATATAAGATGGCACACATGCCACTAGTTCAATCAGCGCTCTATTTGAGTCTTCTATTTTGAATTCTTCCTGAGGTATGACCCTTGTTTTATTAACTTGGTAAAGGTATGTTCTGTTGTTTTCGTCTTCCACATACACATATACGTCTTTTCCTTGGCGCAGAATGTCCGGTATTCTTGTCAAGTTTCGAAATACAGAACCTTCGCCTCTAATCGGGCTGTTCAGGTGGCCGAACAGGTATGCTATGCCTTCTTGCCCCGGGTTTGCAGTAGTTGGGATGTGTCCGACGACATTTTTTGGTGTTTCCCATCCCCGTGCAGTTCCGTAGTTTTGAATAGTAAGGGATTTAATTTCTGAGGAAAGTTCTATCTCCGGTATTTCTATTGACCTTGGTGGTGTAGGCTGAATCGCTACTTCACTGTTTCCAGATCCAAATTGCTCTATTGGATCCACTCTCTTTTCCCTAATGTCAGTTATGCGCGGGTTGTCCCAGTCCAAAGGATCAACCAGATTGCCTGGATACAAAGTCTCATGTTTTGTATATTCTTTTTCAAGTCCATAGGCTTCGTATTCCATTTTGCTTAATTGGGCATGAGAAAAAATTTTATACGCCTGAAATGAAAGGGCAGCTATCAGCAATATAACCCCTGTGCATAAAACAACAATCGGTATTATATGAGTTTTTCTGCTTTTCATAATAAAGCTAGCTTAATTAAGGCGATGATGCCTGATGGACATTAAGGTTAATCTGTTCGGCTTTTGCCCAACAAAATTACTTTTCGGTATTTACAGGTTTCGTGATTCTGCTTCTTCCAGTGCCCTTAAAGCAGCTCTGGCTTTATGAAGGGTTTCTTGATATTCGGATTCTGGGATGCTGTCTGCCACAATGCCTCCTCCTGCTTGTATATACGCCGTACCATTTTTTATAACCATGGTTCTAATTGTAATGGCAGTATCCATTGCTCCATCAAAGCCAAAATAGCCAACGGCTCCTCCATATGGCCCCCGTCTTTCCCCCTCAAGCTCTGATAGTATCTCGATGGCCCTGATTTTTGGTGCTCCTGACAAAGTTCCCGCAGGAAGACAGGACCGTAAAGCGTCATATGCATCTTTATCTTGTCTTAGCTTTCCCCTCACTTCCGACTCTAAGTGCATTACATTGGAATATTTGACCACTCTCATCAGGTCTGTAACCTCTACTGAGCCTGCCTCTGCCACTCTTCCCACATCGTTTCTCCCGAGATCAACTAGCATTATGTGCTCTGCTCTTTCTTTTTCATCTGCCTTAAGTTCCTCTGCGAGGGCATCATCCTCTGAAGGAGAGGCCCCTCTTGGCCTAGTGCCTGCAAGGGGGAAATTATAAACTATTCCGTCTTCGACCCGTACTAGAAGCTCTGGGGAGGCTCCGACAATGTGGAATCCGTCTAGTTCAAGAAAGTACATATATGGAGAGGGATTAAGGGTCCTAAGTGCCCTGTATATATCAAAGGGTTCTGCTTCTGTCTTTTTTGAAAGGCGTTGAGATAGTACAGCCTGAATAATATCTCCGGCGTAGATATATTCTTTAACTTTCTTCACTTTGTTTTTGAATTCTTCCTCTGTTACGTTTGAAGAAATTTCTATGCTGTTTGCCTGGCGCTTCCGTTCAGTCTTATCTAAGAGAAGCGGTTCCTGCAGTCTTTTAACAAGAGTTTCTATTCGCTCCGTTGCTTTTTGGTAGGCTTCGTCCATTTGTGTTTCGTCTAAGTGTATGTGGGTCACTACTTTAATTTTGTGTCTTATGTGATCGAAAACCAAAAGAGTGTCTACGAACATAAATTGAGATTCCGGCAATTCAAACGGGTCGTTAACAGGGATTGGAACTTTTTCGAAATATTTAACAGTGTCATAGGCCAGATATCCTACCGCTCCTCCCTGAAACCGCGGAAGTCCCTGCACTCCTACTGGCTTGTACTGGTCTAGCGTAGCTTTTATGATGTTTAGAGGATCAACCTCTCCTTGTTCTTGACCGGGTCCGGTTTTGACAACCTGGAACGGTTCTGTTCCTATAAAACTGTACCTTGCCAGCCTTTCTCCCCCTTCAACACTCTCCAACAAAAAGGAATAGGGACCCGTGGCTATCTTTAAGTAGGCCGAAACAGGGGTTTCTAGGTCGGCATTTATCTCGGTGTACAAAGGTATCAGGTTTCCCTTTTTGGCCAGAGCTTTCGCCTCTTCTATTGTAGGGTAGTATATGTTCATAGTTTTTCTTATCCAATGCTACCGGACGAAACCTGTATTACCCCTGTTTCGTCCGGCTCCAAGATAGAAACAAAGGAATATCCTCTTGCCTCTATCTTTTCTCTGCCTCCCTGTTTCCTGTCTAAAACAACCATCACTTTTTCTATTTTACACCCGAGATTCTCAACTGCGTCTATAGCAATAAACAGGGAGCCCCCGGAAGTGCACACATCGTCAATTATCATCACATGGCTCCCAGGTTTCAAGTTTCCCTCTATTTGTCTTTCAGTGCCGTGGTCTTTTGCTGTTGGCCTTACGAAAAAAGCTTCGACTGAGTCTTCTTCGATGTGACTTGTTAGAGTAACTGCTGTCACTATTGGTATAGCAGCCACTGCCGGCCCGCCTACTGCCGTTATGCTAGTTCCGCGAATGGCGTTCAGAAAAGCTTTTCCCAGCAGATAACTCCCTTCGGGATGAAGGCTAATCAATCTCCCGTCAAAGTAATAGTTACTTTTCGCCCCAGATGACAGTACAAATTCTCCGTATTGTAGCGCCCCGAGCTTGCCTGCCAGGGACAGTATTTTGTTGGCTATTTTGGACTCCATTGCTTCATTCTCCATACAAGTTGTTCTCGTATATATATCTTTCTACTTCGTCTGGAACCCAATAGGTTATTGGCTTGTGGTCGAAAACACGTTTCCTGATTTCTGTTCCGCTAATACCTATTCTTAATCCATTCAGGAACGTTATGTCTTTTGATGCCCCTGGTTTGATTTTCTCTATGGATTCTGGGTTAATGCCTAAATAAGCTGGCCTGGTTATAACCACGAGATTACATAAATCAAACAGTCGTGCGGGCTGATGCCACCGATGTAGAGTCTCCAGAGAGTCCATGCCCACTATGAACGACGGCTTTCCCTGATAACCCTCTTGTTTTAATTCCTGTAAGGTTTCTACGGTATACGACGGTCCTGGCCTGTCAATTTCTATAGAACATGTCTTAAATCTACTGTCTTTGCCTATTGCCAACTCGAGCATTTCCAGTCTGGCCTTTGCTGGGGATACGTTGGTTCCTTCCTTGAGCCATGGTTCTCCTGTAGGAACGAACCAGATTTCCTCCAGACCCAATGTCGCCGCTGCTTCTTGAGCCACCAATAAGTGACCTGTATGTATAGGGTCGAAGGTTCCCCCGAAGATCCCGGTCTTGTCCATTCCGCTGTTCATTCCCATTCCATCTCCCAAGAGCCTATCCTTACTGTCGTTCCCGACCCTATTCCCGCTCTTTCTAAGGCTCTTACAACTCCAAGTCGTTTCAGTTCATTCATCACTTGTGCCAGTATGATCTTGTCTTCTGTCTTTGCTTTCCTAACAATTCTTTCTGCCTTCGAAGAGTTTACTAAAAACAGGTTGTTTTGCCTAACAACTTCTACCTTTTCCGTTCTGGGCTTGGGTGTTATAACGGAAGGGTTACTGTCTGTTCTATTTGCACTGATCTCTCCTTGTGGTTTTGTTTCGTTTAACGTGCCTGCTAGTTCTTGCATCAGCTCATTTATGCCATCTCCGCTTGCTGCTGATACAAAATGAATCTTACCTCTACTTATTCCTTCCGCTGAGTCTCCCCCTAAAAGGGGTAAGAGTTCTCTTTCTATCTCTTGTTTTTGCTCATCGCCTGATACCATATCCACCTTATTGACGGCTATTACCTCCCATTTGTCTAAAAGGTGCTTATCGTACATGAGCATTTCTTCTTTTATTTGGATATAGTCTCTCGTTAAATCATCAGACGTGCCATCCAATACATGAACTATTCCCTTTGTTCTCTTCGCGTGTCGTAAAAATTCATGTCCGAGACCGGATCCTCTGTGGGCTCCTTCGATTAATCCAGGTATCTCGGCTATAACAAATGTGCTGAACCCAACGTCCACTAGGCCTAAAACGGGTTCTAGGGTGGTAAATGGGTACTCTGCCACTGTTGGTCGTGCCCTAGAACAGGATCTAAGGATAGATGATTTGCCTACACTCGGTTTCCCTATAATGCCAACATCTGCTAGAACTTGTAATTCCAGCGATAAGGTCCGTTCTGTAGTTTCTTCTCCGTCTTCGGCTAGCAGCGGTGTCCTGTTTTCTGAACGTGCAAATTTTTTATTCCCTTTGCCTCCCTCTCCGCCGACTGCCAAAATAAACTTGGTTCCATTTTTTGTTAGATCTGCAACGATCTCTTCTTGTCCACTTTCTCCTTGTTCTTTTATTATTGTCCCCACAGGGACTTCCAGTATGCAATCTTTCCCTGATTTCCCTGATTTAAGACGTCCACTTCCGTTTCCTCCATCGCCGGCCTTAAAGCGTCGAACAAACCTGAATGCTGTTAGCATGTGATGTCCCTCTGACGCTACGACTATCACATCTCCTCCTTTTCCGCCATCACCCCCATCCGGTCCTCCTAGAGGAACATATTTCTCCCTACGAAAGCTAACGCAGCCTTCTCCTCCATTACCTGCTTTAATAGATATCTTTGCTGTATCAATCATTTTATATAAGTTATGTATATATATGTATATATAATATATTCAATATTAATAATATGGATTTGAAAAGAGTATAAAGAGTAATTTGAAATCAGACAAGGTAACATTAGGGTATAAAAAGAGAGGATTGTTTAAGGCTTGGCTATAAGGGGAAAAGAGGAAAAGAGGGAACAATTAACCAGCACTCAATGATTCTTGTATCGTGGATATTTCTTGGAGGAGGGTTGAGTCTTCTTTGAGAAGAGAGGTCACCTTTGTCCAAGAATGCCGGATTGTCGAATAGTCTCTGCCGCCCAGGACAGAGGCTATTCTTGAAAGAGAAAGCTCTCCGTTCTCTCGGAGTAAGTAGACAGCTGTTTGTCTGGCCCGAGAGGTTAAGCGGTCCTTTCTGTCACCCATAATAAGGCGACCGTCAATTTTGTAGAATGATGCCACCTCAGACAAAATCCGATCAGAGGAAGGAACCGTCCTATTCGAGGAAGACAGGAGATCAGACAGGCTGTGGTTTGCTAATTCCAGAGAAAGAGGGACAGCGGTCAGGTCGGAGTAGGCAAAAACTCGATTGAGCGCACCCTCCAACTCTCTTACACTGGAAGAAAAACGGGTAGCTATAAAAGAAAGAACCTCTGCAGGTACAGGAGACCCCAAAGAGGCAGCCTTAGATGCAAGTATGGCGAGGCGGGTCTCATGATCGGGCCTTTGGATGTCAGCCGACAGACCCCAGTCGAACCTTGAAAGGAGACGTTCTTCTAAATACTTAAGGGAGCCTGAAGGGCGGTCGCAAGCAAGAACAATCTGCTTGTTATTATTGTGGAGCTCGTTAAATGTATGGAAAAATCCTTCTTGAATTGCCTCCTTGCCCGCTATGAACTGTATGTCATCTACCAACAATACGTCAGCAGATCGAAATTTATTTCGAAACTCTCGTGTTTTCTTGGTTTGAATAGATAATATAAACTCATTTGTAAATTGTTCGGAGTTTATATAAACACAATTTAGGCCTTGGTTTATAAACTTTCTGCCTATGCCTTGCAACAGATGAGTTTTGCCTAATCCTACTCCCCCATACAAAAACAGCGGGTTATACGCAACTCCAGGGTTATGAGTAACGGCGATAGCCGCAGCGTGGGCAAACTGATTTGAAGGCCCCACGATGAAAGAATCGAGAGTGTATTTTGGGTTAAGCTTCGAGTAATCAGGCGCCCTGCCGGTTCCGTTGGTAACAGGACGGGGCAAAGTGCCGCCAAGCGTCGTGCTGGTTGGCGGCGTCTGTTTAGCGGTACCTGATATAACGAAGCAAACGTCGCATGGATCACCAAGGACTTTTGTGGCTGTAGCCTGTATCAGGTTTATCATGCGAGATTCCAACATTTGCGAGTGAAAAGATGAAGGGGCTCCAATGGTGAGCAGGTTGTTCTCGAAAGAAACCCCGACAGTAGGCTTAAGCCAAGTGAGATAGGATGGGCGGCTCATTTGCACCTCAAGGTGTCCCAACACGGCTTGCCAGATTTGATTAGGCGTTAAATCGCGCAAAGTGGTTTCTCCCAAAAGAATATGACAATACAAAAAAGACTAAGAAAAGAGACCGTATAAGAGAGCGAGTAATCGCTAAAAAAGGACCCCAGATGAACGGGGTAGGGCAACTCGAATGTTGTTTAAATTAATCAACAGAAACATCACTCCACTACAATATACAGGATCCTTTTCGTGGAGTTCCAAGGGGAAAAAAAGAAAAAATTTGCTATTTTTTTGTAATTATTGTTGCCGTAGTCACGAGGTTATATAATTGAACCAAAGTCATTTTACAAAAGAGTTAATTTAGTGAAAGTTGTATACATGGGAACCCCTGAATATGCCGTATATCCGCTAGACAAATTGTTGTTAGGGGGGCATGACATAGTGGGCGTTTATACCCAACCAGACAGGCAAACAGGCAGGGGTCAACAGATGAAACCGTCTGCGGTTAAAGTGGTAGCACAAAGCAAAGGGCTCGATGTTTTCCAGCCTAAATCGCTTAAGGGGGAGGGTGTCGTGGCTGTTCTAGAAAAGCTCAAGCCAGACATAATAGTTGTTGCTGCATATGGATTAATACTTCCGCGGTCAGTACTACAAATCCCTGCAGTAGGCACATTAAATATACACCCCTCTTTGCTGCCCCTATATCGAGGCCCAACCCCGGTATCAACTGCAATTCTAAATGGAGATCCTGTCACAGGGGTAACAATTATGGAGGTTGACGAAGGAACTGACACTGGACGAATCATGGTTCAACAAGAAGAACAAATAAGGGACGAGGACACCACAATTAAATTAACGCATAGATTGTTCAAAAAAGGAGCCTGCCTGTTAACGCAACAGATGGCAGGCTATTATGAAGGCAAGATAAAGTTATCTGAACAAGAAGAAACAAAAGCCACATACACGGAAAAATTAACCAAAGACAGCGGCGAAATTGATTGGGGTCAATCGGCAATCAATATTTGGAGGCAAGTAAAAGCTTATACGCCTTGGCCGGGGTCATACACTAGGTGGAATAATAAAAGGATAAAGCTATTAGATGTCTGGCCAGATGACCTTACTATAAACCCGATGGCCGAAACTGGGACAGTATTAGTGGACGAAGAAAAACGACCATATGCTTGTAGTGTTCAAACAGGTCATGGTTTATTAACACTTAAAACAATACAAATGGAAGGCAAACAAGCAACAGAAGCCGGGGCCTTTGTTAACGGTCACCCGGATTTTGCCAAAGCCATCTTGGCTCGGTAAGGAACGGCTCTATTCTTGTGCTTCCTCTGTCTCGCCGGCAGGCTGTGACTCAATCGAGAGATCTATAGGATCATCGCCAGCATCAGATTCTCGGGTCGACCGTGCAGCCCTTGGAGCAGAAACTCGGGCTATAATGTCTTCCGGATCGGACAAGACTTTTATTCCAGATGAAGGAGAGTAATCCTTCACTCTTATAAATGCGTCTATTTCTTCCAAAACAGAGATGTCGATTTCGATTCTTTCGGGCGTTTCAAGCGGTAAACACTCTACCGACAGGAACTGTATTCCTTGGCTCAATAGACCTCTGCTGACACGAACCGCAGGGGATTCTCCTGTTAAATAAATTGGAACATCTCTTTTCATGGGCTGGCTAGTATCAACCCGCAGGAAGTCTACATGCAGTATTTCATCTGAGACAGGGTCGTATTGAACTTCCCCAACGAAAGCCAGGCTTTGTTCATTTGAGTCGGACTGGCTTATAGTTACAGGTATATTATGCCCAGCCAGATTAACAATTCTTAACACATCGGAACTTTTTGCCTGAAGTGAAGATGATGATATGCCTCGACCATAAAGATGAAGCGGAGTGATTCCCTCTTTACGGAGGGCGTTGACTTTTTTCCTCTGAATAATTCTATGACTAACGTCTAGGGAAAGGGTATCCATTTTTGTCTCCTTGGAGGTTTAAGTAATTTATCAAACACCATAATATAGCTTGTACTTGAAGCTGTACAGAGGTAATGATATAATTCTGTTCCCTTAATACAACAGGAGTAGATGGGATGAAGGTGCCAATGAAAGTAGACTACGGGGTCCGAGCGCTAGTAGAGTTAGCGCAAGGATACGGAGGCGGCGCTGTTAGCACCACAGAGATAGCGGACCGCCAACACATCCCGGAAGCGTATTTGAATCAACTTTTGATGACCTTAGGAAAAGTTGGTTTGATTAGTAGTAGACGAGGACCTCAGGGCGG
>CAYUCO010000125.1:0-3526 GCA_964443385.1 uncultured Dehalococcoidia bacterium
TCTGTAAATGTGGGCTGGGCTGAGATGATGGAAAAGATTATAGAAAAAGTAAAAAAGAAGTGCTTATTAGGCATACCGATCCCTTATATTGATAGAACTATCTCAAAGGGATTCCGTGGCGGCGAGCTCGCTTAAATATAACTTCGCAGGCTAACAGTATACAATATTAATCGCCAATATTATACTAATATGGATACACGTGATCCACTCTCAGGATCCTTTGCTACTTTTTGAGGATAGAAACCTATGATCTTGGCTGCCTAAGTTTTTTATTTGTCTGAACTCTACTGGCTGGATTCTTTAGATATACATTCACACATTCCTGCTTTTATCTATATCTGTCTATTAGACACAAAGGACCCCGATAATGCGAGGTCCTTTGTGTCTAAGCTATTGGCTCTTAATCTTCTTCGGTTTTGCTGGTATCGGCGGGTGTACTCATGTCTGAACGAAATTTTTGTATTTCTCGGACACGAGACCTGACAGTGTTTCTATATAATTCCCAAAACTCTTTAGCTCCTGCATCTCCAAGGACCTTTTTCATATCTGATGCTCCACCTCCACCGGTGCTCATATTTAACTCTTCCATAGAATTAATTGGGTACTCCCATAGCCAAGTATCGGGGTCACTTCCACTGACAACTTGATATATACTGTGGTAGTTTTTGCTGCCTGTGGTTTCCTTGACCTTCTTACTTTTTCTAGCTATTTCTTTATACTGACCCCCGGTACCAGGATAGATCATATTCCACGAGAGGTGGTAATACTCTGGCGTACTGTCTGGGCCATATTTCAGATCTCTATGCATAAGAAGGAATGAGGTGCCCTGATCATTAGACGCATCAACATACGGTGCGACATGCTGATTCCAGTGTCTAATGTCGGCCTGACTGCGTACTCGTTCGTCGAACGATTTCCACGTATGTGGGCCTGACCAGCCCGCAAAAGAGCCCTGGTTCGGTCCGCTTAAGATGTCAAAATAATACTCCGGCCATCCGCCCTGAGGGTGGTGTTTTTTTACATGATCAATTATACCTTTTTCTAGCTGCTTGGTCTTGCCATGTAATGGTTTAATATACCAAGAGGTCCAAACCTCCTGGTCCTTGCTTTGGCCAAATAAAAAACAGATTGAAAAAGTATAAATGAATATCAAAAATGTCTTTCTCATAAGCAATCTCCTTTAGTATTTATACTGTATTATGAATTGAAAATAGAGCAGATAGATTAATTTATGAAAAGAAAATATTAGTCTATAAATGATGATCAAATACTGTCCTATTATTTCACAGTTCAGACAAACTAACCTACAATCTGTGTTACGTTCTGTAAACAAAAAACCCCACAAACGTGGGGCCTGATGCAATTACCGTTTAAAATAATTAAAACATAAATCCGACTTCAATACCAAAATTAGGTGTGATCCCGCCATCGGCTTTCGAGCCATCGGGAAGCTCTAAATATGTTCCGTCACTGGCTTTGAGTTCCCCTATCATATAACCGAAACCAATAAATGGTGACAGTGTAAGGCCGCTGCTCATATTCCATCGTTTTCCCATAACAGCTTGTGGCCAGATTAAGGTTTCTTCTATAGTCTCTTCTGTGCCTCCATCTGGCGTATAGTCCCATTTGGTTGGGCCAGCACCAAAACCGAGAGTGTAGAAGACCCCTTCTCCGTTGCCATTTCTGTAGATACGGTAGTATGCCCATCCGCCATTCCATGCGGCATCATCAGACATATTAAACATCCCGCCTCCTACACCGATTTCGTTTTTACCATCATTGATTAATTTTTTGTATTCAAGTGCAACACCACCAAAAAGCAGTGCAGCAATGTCTGTGCCAATGGTGTTGGTCTTCAAATCTTGGGCAATGGCCCCTGTTGCAAGTACTAGTGTTAGAATCATGGATGTGAATTGTTTCATTATTTTTCTCTCTTTGGTTGGTGATGTTCGGGTTTATTATCCGATAAAAATATAAAAGGAACGATATCTTTAACAACAATTATATTTGTCATGCCAGAAATTCACAATGAATTATCCGGAGTCCCTATTGGCGGATACGGAACCTTACTTCAGAAGTATCATCTTCCTGGTTTGCCTAAACTCTCCTGCCTGGATCGTATAGATATACATCCCGGCAGACACTGGCTGGCCTAGTTCATTGGTCGCATCCCAGACAATAGTCCTATATCCTGGGCCCTGAATAGAGTTAACCAATGACTTTATATATTTACCATTAAGATCATAAATATTAATACTTATATATTCTGAATTTGAAAGATCATATCGCAACTGGGTCGTCGGATTGAATGGGTTTGGATAGGAAGAGTAGAGCGTATGTGCGTCAGGTATTCTTTTAGATCCTATCGTAGAAAGGTTCGGCTCAATGTAATAAGGTTCTCCGGTTTCAGATGACATTTGAGTTCCAAAATATCCTGACACCTGTACATCAACAATGGAGATTTTTCCAGAAAGTTGAGGAAAATTACCACCGTTCCAAGGAATCTGGGTCAGCAGACCCTCTCCCGCTGGGACTGGACTTCCTGTGCCCTGGGCGAGGCCGATTACGAATCCAGAGTCGTTTACACCGACCGTCCAACCTGACTCTTCAGCCCGTCCTCCGTTTCCATTTTCAAAATGTATTTGGCCCACCTCTGCGCCTTCTATTTGGTCAAGATCCAGCCTCAATTGTATGCCATAGACCGGGGCATAATTTTCAAGATAAATGTTGATAGATCCGGTCGACGTGTCCTGGCCCATTATTACAAAATAAGCATCTGCATTGGAGTGCCATGAGCCTGTGTGAAAGATCAGATGTGAGCCGATATAATAGAAAGGCTCTGTGTGGCCTGTATTGTTATAGCTGCACGAGGCGCACGTTACCCCGTTTACGCAGGAAGGATTATTGGGCGAGCACTCGTTAAAGTAATCTTCTAGTATATAGTCCAGCTGCAGTGTGTCTCCTGGAAGCGAGTAGTCTAATATGATAAAATCTTGTGGGGTTACCTTGTCGCCTGGGCAGAATCCCGCACGATCATATTGCCAGGTTCCGTTCTGTGGAGAGCACTGATTGAACTCACAATCATCTCTCCAAAAATTGTGAAAGTATGACGACTCCCCATTGATCAGGATGTTATGACGCTTGTTAGAAAACTCGGCAGCATTGTCTGTATTACCCTGTCCATGCCCGGTCGTAGTAATCCTCAGATAGGCATCCTCAGTGTCTTCAGGGATGTACTCGGTTATCGTTGATATATTAACCGGATTGGTTGGATCTCCGTAGGTAACATAATCATAGTTCCACACGTTCCTGATTGATGTAAACGGGTGCTCAGGTGTGCCTCCTATAAACTCAAACTCTATGGTCACCAGCCAGCCTGGCTGAACCCAGGTGTCAATGTAAGACCGCAGGGCCGCCTCTCCTTTTAGAATTGAACGATAGTCTGTGACATCAATTTCCCAGCCGCATGCAACACCGTAAGGGGTAACATAGCGGCCAATCTCAAACCATTCACCCAGATGTTTAA
>CAYUCO010000126.1:0-2719 GCA_964443385.1 uncultured Dehalococcoidia bacterium
CTGGAACATCTTAGGGGTGTCTATTTCATCGATTTTCTCTATTGGAACAGTACCTATAGTAGAAAGTCCAAACATCGTGTTAAATTTAGCTGCTGCTTTTGCTACCGCCATCTCACCATCATGATGAAAAAGTCTTTGCAGCGCGGTAGGCGAACAATAGAATGGCAAATCCATTTTCTTGCCAAATATAGTAGTAGATAAATCTATATTCTCGACGCCACGTAGTACATTAGGCACTAAATCCACTTCATAGTAAGAACTGGAGTTTCTTTGGTAAGTTATTACGTCTTCAGCTGCACCATCTAAGTAATGGAATATAGGGGATGGTAATTTCTTTTTAGCCAGTTTTCTGAAATCGTGGAAATTATGGCAATCTTTTAATTTCATAATGATATTTACTCCTCGACTAAATATAACACGTCGCACTATTATACCAACAATGATGTCAAATCAAGAGGAGTTACGATGAGTAATTTAGATGATAGATTACATCCTGATATTAGATAGTTTCAAGATCTACAGACTCAACCACCGTTATTTCGGTCTTAGCAATATGACTGGTGGGGAAATCACCTAATGTCTTTCTTTCTGGAGTAGCAAAGTATTCGGCTTCTTAAGGAGCAATATCATCTGAGCTCGAAAAGCTCCTAACCCAGATAAATTCAGACCTAGCAAGATTAACCCAGGCATTCTCTACGGGTATACCGCACTTTTCGTGTATTGGTAGAAGTTTTTCTTTAAAAACGTTTATCCAGGAGTCCATCATTCCCCGGTTGATTGTATAAACACGTATTTGTGAAACCATAGTTTCTCCTTTTGATTACAAAATTCTAATTACTTGATTGTACTACAGTAGAAAAGGTTATAATGCTGATAAAATAATACTTCTTGAGTACCATACTAAGAAATCACGTCAAGGACTTGATAGAAAGATTAATCAACTAATTATGTACAGAGTACAAGACTCAGAATTTATACCTATGCACCCAGAAGATACATGGAACTTAATCAGAGACCTAGAATTAAGACCAATATGGGATGAGACTGTCAGTAAAGTACAAAGAGACGACAAATTCCTATATTATGTGGCTCCACTATTCATGGGGTTAAATTGGTATTGGCAAGGAGAGTACGTAACTTTTGACCCGCCGAACAAATCTGCAATAAAAATGTTCTCCGGTTCCGCTAATAGACCTTTCAAGACTTTAGTGGGTACTTGGATAATATCCCCAAGTGATGAGCATTCCTTATTATCAATGAATATAAGCTTTGAGCCGAGATTTCCAATCCCCTTCATTGGTTTATTCATGAGAAGACGTGTTAAAAAACTTCTTAGAAAATCCCTATCACAACTGAGCGATCTTGCCATTAACATTAAGAGCTCCCAGCGTTTATGGACTCCAAGCGATGTTTCAGCATTATAATCCAGTAATTACAAAGCCATAGTCGTGAGGATTGCAAATAGATTTTGTACTTAGAATTTTGATATCTATTTTATTAACTGTCTGAGCCGTTTAGAAATTCCTTAATTGTGGCAATATCTGAATCATTAAACCCCAAGTTCTTAATGTAACCTTCAGCTCCTCCATATGTTTCATGCAGTAGTAGCAACAAGTCATCCATGTATTTTCGAGGAGATAGCATTCTTGATTTAATAACTTCAACATCTCCTTCTGGAGGTCGTCCAGATTCAACCAGATAGTTGAATAATTGATTCACTGAAGCAGAACTCATTTCATAATCTATAGAGATCGTGTTTTGATCGACTCCTGCTAAATCCAGTATCAGGGCAGCAATAATTCCAGTTCTATCTTTACCGGCAGTACAGTGTGCAAGAATCGGATATGAATCTGGGTTTATCAATGTTTGTATTATTTGTTTCCATAGAGGTTCACTAGTTTCCAACATTGCAAAATATCTGGGGCCAGATTGGCCTATTCCATAGAGAATATCTAATTCCGCACGATTCTCCAACAATGTTTTTTCAGGGTTTATGATTGAAAACATATGCCTCGTAGGCACTAAATCTACCAATGGGCCTCTAGTATCATTATCTTGTAACTCGTCAGGATGACGAAGATCTATAATTGTCTCTATAGACAATTCACTCTGAATACGTTGAGCTTCTGATTCTATGACTCTATCAATTGAACCAGAACGAAAAAGTATTCCTGAGATAACCTCAGTCCCATCTGAAGTGGTGTATCCACCAAAATCACGAAAATTGAATGTTCCTCCAACTTCTATAGGTCGTGGCATATTATGAGTTTCCTCCTGATTGTTGACGTTCCTGAGTAAGACGTTTAAATGTTTCTGGGTTATAGTACTTACCTGGTGCTACATTTTCAATCTGAATACGCTCTTTAATGTATTCTTCGGATATTTCATGATCTTCAGCCCATTCAAGAACATCTAGTATAATTGAACGTGCTACCACCACTACTCCATCATCATCACCAACGATTAGGTCTCCCGGTCTGACCGCCACACCACCGCAGGCAACCGTAACATTTTCTTGATAAGGCATTACGCCTTCCTGGGGTCCACCAGATAATGTGCGATCCTGCGCAAAAACAGCAAGTCCATAAGTTTTAACAACATCCAAGTCACGAATGGCTCCGTCAGTTACCACTCCCGCAGCTCCCACCATTTTTAACTGGAGCAGTTTGACGTCTCCTCCTATAGAACCATATTGAACGCCCATTGCATCGCATACAAG
>CAYUCO010000127.1:0-6193 GCA_964443385.1 uncultured Dehalococcoidia bacterium
ATCGACTCCAAAACTACAGACCAGATGTGGTTTTATTTAGATATAACGATATTGAACATAGCAAATACATGGATACTATTCAGAAAGGTGAAGGATTAAGATACTCAAGCTATAACATTAAAAACCCTGAAATATTCCACGAACCATTTACCAATACTACGTCTTGGGTCTTATTTGAAAAAAGCCTAGTACTACCGGAAACTGGCACATATTTCCTGACCTCGTTCTCAGAACAGTCACAGACAGGGAAATTATGGATAGCTATAGGCAAAGAGGAATCATTCGGAATATCTGATCTTGGCAAACTGCCAGCCAGTATATCTCAAATCAGGTCATTCTATGAAGTAGGCTCCATAAATAGCCTGTTGTCGTATACTAATGTAATCTACGTAGTTTTCGTTCTGATAGCAGCCTCATTTGTAACGGGACTAATTCTATTGTGGTTAAAAATATTGAAATGGATACGGAACAATTAATATTGAGTGACAAAGCTAAATTCAACATAGTACTGGTGCACCCAGAAATACCACAAAACACCGGAAACATAATTCGATTATGTGCCAATACTGGAGCTAATCTATACTTAGTAGAGCCCCTAGGATTCACGTTGGATGATGCTAACTTGAGAAGAGCATATCTAGACTACAAGGATCTGGCTAGAGTAACAATAATTGACAATATAGAAGATGTTTTTTCTTCACATATTACCCAAAATATATATTGTGCATCTACAGATGGAGCCAGAGATTATACAAAACCCTCCTATCAAACAGGAGACACTATTATATTTGGATCCGAAAGTGTCGGACTTTCAACATCTATAAAAGCGAGAATATGTCCGACTAACCAAATATCTATACCAATGATGCCCAACAACCGAAGCCTCAATCTGTCTAATGCAGTGTCCATTATCGCCTACGAAATGTGGCGCCAAATGTCTTTCCATGGTTCGACTATGAACAAGATTAGTAATAACGAATATTTTAGTTAATCAAAATATTCGCTCTACCTACTCCAAAAGAAGATAATATACTGTATGATCTACCGAATACATCTTATTGTGCATGATTACTCAGGATATTTTTACACATGATGAATATCATTAAAATCTTGACTTGGATAGTTCCTAAAAGATTGAAGTCGACTTGGATTTTGTTATCTATCACTTCGTTCGGAGTGTTGGCATCTGTAACACTACTCTCTGTAGGTCTCTTATATTCCAATGCTTTAGCGGAAGGAGGACTGAGACATACATTCGCTCTCGCTTCACCTTCCACGTTGAACATAGAAATCCAGATTAAGGCCAGACCCATGGGGTTCGCAGATTACGAATCATTAGATCAAACAGTAAAAAAACATTATCAAGATTCGCTAGGCAATATAATCAGGAAATCCGATAGATCCGGTAAAGCAATCCCAAATTTACCAATTACTCTATCTGTAGATGGCAAATTCCCAGATACATCCGCCTCTAGGGCTCAGCCTTTCTTTCTAACTAACTTTGAGAACAATGTGGCATTAATAGAAGGTAGGTTGCCCAAAACTCCTTATATGAATCGTGAAAAAGGAGTAGACATAGAAACTGTCGTAGGTGTTGAAGTAGCCAAGAACATGGGTTGGGAAATAAACCAGAGTATCTATACCATTCCATTCAAAGCCGACCCTTTTGAAAACATACGATTTATTCTGGTGGGCTTAGTTGAGCCACAGGACCCTTTGTCTGAGTATTGGATGACATCGGTCAACGCGTTTTTCCAAACACAAGAGATAAACAATAAATTGATTGTTCCTTTCCATATTTCAGAGCAAGATTTTTTCGAGGGTATAGGTAATAAATACCCTTCCCTATTGAGTGACTATGGCTGGAATCTTCTAATAGATACGAACGCCATCCCATCAAAATCAGTGGGCAATAAAAAGGAATCCTTATCGATACTGGAACAGGAACTTAACAAAGTGTTCCCCAGAACAACAGTTTTTACACGTCTCGGAGAAGTTATTACCAAATACCAAAAAGAACTGAATATTTCCCGCGTACCAATTTTCCTATTTCTCTCTTTAGTAGTAGTTGTAGTCCTCTACTTCCTGACTCTTATTCTGGGAATATTAAACCAATCTCAACACGAATCAGCTAACATACTGAGAAGTAGAGGAGCAACTGTTCTACAAATGACCACTGTACTTGTGTCTGGTGAAATAGTAGTTGTAGTAATCTCCATTATACTGGGGCCATTTATTGGTTTAAGTTTAGTAAAATTTTTTCTACTCGACACCATAAAACCATATGGTGGTGCAAATAACATCCCAGTTCAATTGAGCCCAGAAATATTTGCCCTAGGGGCAATTGGTGGAATCTTAAGTGCAATAGTACTAATAACTTCTAGTTTCAATCTTTCAAGAACCGATATAGTAGATTTCCTCAGATTACGTGCCAGACCTCCTACCATCCCTCTATTGCATCGCTACTATCTTGATTTTCTATTCATTGTTTTGGTGGGAATTATATGGTGGCAAATTGAAGATCAGCAAGGATTCTTTAAAAGAAACCTTTCCGATAGAACCATGGCGTCTGTAGACATAAGCATGCTTATGGGCCCAGTCATTTTAGTGTTAGCCGCGGCTTTTATAATACCTAGATTTCTGCCACCTATATTAAAAGTTTTAGCTTGGTCGTCCCGTTTGTTTGGGCCGCCATGGGCTTCACTTACGCTAACCAAAATGGCACGGGATCCTCTAAAACATGTCTCGTTGGTTATAATGATAATGTTAGTCACCACTTTAGGTGTTTTGGGTGCTTCTTTTCAGTCAACTCTGTCAAAAAGCGTAGAGGACAAAAATTTATTCAGCATTGGCGGTGACTTAGTAGTAAAACCCAAAGTCTCCAAAATATCTTTCGAAACAGATTTAAAAAGTATTGATGGCGTCAACGAAGTAAGCAGGTTATTGAAACTTAATGGTGGAATAGTAGCAATAAACCCACAGACTCTGCCCAGTACAAGCTGGTTTAGGAATGATATTGCAGGGAAAAACCTAAAAGATTTATTCTATCCATTAACAAACCCCACAAACAAAAGCCAAGGCCTATTAATACCTTCATCAACAAAAACAATAGGCATGTGGGTAAAAGCAACAAACATCAACCAGGTAATGGCCAACAGAAGTCTGAAGTTACACGTACGTCTTAAAGATGCTAGCGGGGAATACCATAATCTATATCTCGGCGATATAGTGTATGACAATTTAGATCCAAATAGCTTAAATAGTTCATCGTGGCAGTATTTGGAGTCCGACTTGCCCATTAATCATACAGATTCTGTAGATCCTATCCAAGTATCAGCTATCTTCTTTCAAGGAGAACAAGGTTCTTCTCTATCTAAATCCCAGGAGGGAATAATCACAATTGATGACATAACTATAGTAGATATGAACACAGGGAAATCATCCATCCTCGAGAATTTTGAAGAAATTAAAGGCTATACATGGCATCCAATCCTTGACCCAAGAGCCTACAGCGACCGAATCCAACAAAATAGCAATGCATTCTATTCAGGAAACGCAGCCTTGCAGTTTTCTTGGATTGGAGACATCACAAACAATCCTAGAGGTGGTGTTATATTAGAACAAACAGTATTGCCGTTTAATGCTATTGGAAGTCCTGCTACAGAAGTAGGCGAGCAGGCATTTGTAAAATCCAACCAACAAATGATACCCGTACTTATAAAGGATAAAACAAAGCACTTCCCGTCAATAACAGACCCTTCAAGTCAATTCACAATAATAAATATAATAGATTACGAGAATTATATAGACGCCCTTCCCACAACAGATACCACCGGCACTGAAACAGAATTTTGGCTATCTCTCGACAACAATGCATCCAGAAAATCAGTTATTAGATCTATCCAAGATTTTTCCGATGGTGGAGTAAACATTGTAGATAGCCGTGAAAAACTAAATATAGCATACGTAATCCTCTATCGGGAGGAGGATGGAATGGTTTAACAATTATCAGCCTGTCTGTACTCACAATTGCGATAGCTGTAGCACTTTTCACCAGTTCGATAGTTTCTCTCCAAAATTCTAGCCTGGACATAACAATCGCTAGAATCCTAGGTTTATCTAAAACAGGTGTTTTTCTCTCCATAGTATTAGAAAGAATATTGGTAGGAGTGATCGGTATGCTCGCCGGCACAATGCTCGGTATATCTCTCAGCAACTGGATCTTAGGATTCCTGGATATCACGGCAGATGGAACAGAATCCATACCTACTATGGTGATAACCATCAATCAATCAATCACGCAATTCGTATACCTAGACATTATTGCAACTTCATTTATATCAATTGCTCTGGCATTTACATACGCGCTGAAGTTAGATACTCCCGTAATTTTAAGGAATGGAAACAGGTAGCTTAAAGGTTTTATGTCAATTCTAAAGCTCGCATACGTAATAGCACTACAGAGAATAATATACACCTGGAAAATGGAGATCGTTCTCTTCACAGGTACTATATTAGCAGTTGCACTAATGTCTAGTGGAGTAGTTTTCGCAGATCTATTGGAAGAAGCTTCTCTAAGACACACCTTAGTTGGCACTGAACGAAAAGATATCAATTTCTCAGTGAGAACCTACGGTGGTTTGGAAGATCCTTTAAACACAAACAGACAAGAAACTCAATTCCAAAAAAATCTGGATACTATTAAAGATAAGGTTTCAAATCCAATCCATCCATATTTAAATGAGGAAGTCAGGGTTTACGAAACATTACCGTTCTTCTTCAACGAGCTAAACCCCGTTGTTGGTAAGACGAGCAAAATATCCCATTTTCTCAACTTGCAAATAGATAACACTAATGAAGATTTGATTCTTTCTCTACCTAGACCATCTGACAACATAGTGAATCTATCTCCATTGAAATTAAAACCCACAGATGGATCAGATAGAACCAGACCTAGGGGAAGAATCAGCAGTTTGACAGAAATACTATATGAAAGAGCGACCGTGATTGAAGGCTCATGGCCATATGAGAATGAAGCTTTAAGCACGAATATAACCCAACCAATACAAATAATCATAGACGAAACCGGAAGAAATCTAACTGGATTAAGCGTAGGCAGTCGTCTAGATCTATTCCCTGCAATCGAGAATAATAAGCAAGTATCCATGCAGGCAGAAATAGTAGGGGTGTTCAGGAAAACCAACATAAGCAATAACTTTTGGGAAGGTATGGAAAAGCACTTTAGCTACGAGGATAACAAAATAGCAATAGTGCCATTTTTTACTACAGATGAAGCAATACTACAAAATGTAGGCAGTTATTACCCGGGATCCTATACGGAGATAAAATGGTTCTTCTTTATAGATATATTCAAGATCAGGTCTCAAGATACTCAGTATTTGACGGAAACACTTTCAGAAATATCAAAAACACTACCCTCCACGATAGCCAACACAAGCACATACATAAAACTCGACACAGTTCTAAAACGTTATAACGAGGAAGTTCTACTAGCAAGAATACCATTATACCTGATGGTGTCTCTAACTACTGGCATACTGTTGTACTACCTAATACTCATATCTGGTCTTGTAATCAGGTCAAGGCGCACCGAAACATCACTCCTTAAAAGCAGAGGTATAACCACGCCACAAATGGGAATACTTGCATTTGTTGAAGGTATGTTGATCTCTGTGCCAGCTATAATAATAGGTCCATTCGTAGCGTTGGAAACTTCCAGAAGGTTGGGCAACGCCTTCGTTAAAATCAGTGAGGACAGCGGAACAGTTCCTGCATATTTGTCTAGTCAGGCAATATTGCTCGGGATATTTGGGGCCTTGCTGTCAGTGTCGGTTTTAACAATATACACTTTGATTTCAACCAGAACAGGTACGATTGAAAACAGACAAAGCGGCTCGAGACCATCCACACAACCATTCATACAAAAAACTTATCTGGATATCTTGGCAATAACAGTTATTGGAGTCATATGGTGGCAGATACAAGAACGAGGTTCATTTCTCGTACGATCACTAGGTACCGGAGAATTACAAATTGATCTATCTCTGTTATTAGGCCCACTATTGGCATTGCTAGCGATAGGACTAATTGTAATGAGACTATTTCCATTTTCAGTATTGGTATTTGCAAAAGTTATAGAACCAGTAGGGCCTGTTTGGATAGTACAAGGAAC
>CAYUCO010000128.1:0-5038 GCA_964443385.1 uncultured Dehalococcoidia bacterium
GAGTCCTCTGGATGTGTAGGATTAGAATGCTTTATTGATTTAAGCTCAAGTTTCAACTCATCTCTTGGAAGTTCTGTTCCGCAACCATCGCAGTAAATCCGCTCCACTGATTTTGGCAGAAATTTTCCTGTATTTCTGATAATTCTTATCAGAAATCTGACAAGAAAACCGAATACGAATAAGGAAAGTAAGCGCTCCACTATGCCTCCCTACAGAGGGTCAAAGTTCAAACTTCAAAGATTCAGTAATGAGACTTACAAAATTCTATCGCCGGTCATATTAACCCATCCACTCATTTCGTGAGGCATGGTAACCAGAGGAGCTTTTGCGAGATATTTTGGACTGAGTTGTTCCATGGATGTTACGCCTATAAGCCCCATGGAGGATATTATTTCGTCCTCCAATATTTCCAACGCTCGTACTAATCCTGCTGTCCCGCCAGCAGCCAGTCCCCAGTTTTGCAATTTTCCTATGGCAACTGCTTTTGCCCCCAGTGCTATTGCTTTCAATACATCCGTTCCCCGTTGCACGCCACCGTCCAGGAAGATATCTGCTTTTCCATCTACTGCTTCAACAATTTCAGGTAAGTAATCCATAGTTCCAAGACCATGGTCAAGTTGTCGGCCTCCATGGTTGGAAACCCAAATATAGTCCACTCCATGTTCAACAGCTTTAGCTGCGTCTTCAGCAATGGCTATACCTTTTAGCATAAATGGTAGATCTGCGAAGTCCTTTATCCTGTCAATTGTATCCCAAGTCACAGTGGAGGCGTGAGCACCCTGTCTTCCACCGGATACTTGGTGGCGGCTATCCGCAGAGACTCCAAGGAAATTTGCCCTGGGATTCCATCTGGAAAGTAGAGTGCGGTCTCTCCTGCTGGGGCGAGCCGTGTCTGTGGTGATACATAAGGCTTCGTATCCAGCGGACTTAGCCCTGGATATCATGTCTTTAATAAAATCCCAGTCGCCATGTAGGTATAACTGGTAGACCTTTGGGTTTTCTGCAGACTCAGCAATTTCTTCCAATGTGGGTTGAGTTACTGAACTTATTGTGTCTAATACTCCGAACTCATGTGCTGCTTTCGTTGCGGCTATTCCACCTTCTCCAGTGAAAACTTGCTGAGATCCAATTGGTGCTAATATCACAGGTATCCTTAACTCGTGACCCAGTACATTAGCAGAAGTATCTATATTTGACACATCTACGAGTGACCTGGGTCTAAAAGCCAGAGTATCGAAAGCGAGTCTGTTCCTTCTTAACGTGGTTTCAGATTCGGAGCCACCAGATAAATATCCCCATGTACCCTGATTCAAGTTGTTTTTAGCTGCCAGTACTATCTCTTGATTAGTTACGAAATTCATCTCATTACCATCAGTCTGGTTTACCATGTTGAACCTCCTCTAAATTCCCCGGTTATTTATATGACTTGTTCGATTATTATTTACTTTAATCCCATCTCGTCCATTGGGTAACTGTTTCAAATCCGGCTGGAGACCTTTTGTCTTCAGCTCTTGTATGTATATCTATCAATACTGTTTTGCCTTCGGCATTAAGTTTTTGTGCCTCTTTTAGAGCAGGGCCTATGTCACTTGGTTTTGTTACCGTTATTCCAGTTGCTCCCATTCCTTCTGCTATTTTTGCATAGTCTCCATACATACGTGATACACCAAAAGTTTCTCTTGCGGTTGGAGAGAATCCAGGATATGTTGCCATTCCACCATTGTTAAGAACGATTGTAGTGATTGCTGCACCGGATCTTGATGCTGTTTCAATGTCTAATCCTGACATGCCAAAAGCACCATCACCCATGAAATTCACACAGAATCTGTTTGGCATAGCCATTTTGGCCCCTATCATAAGAGGAATACCATATCCAAGATGAGTAGATTTGCCCCAGCCAATATAACTATGTGGAGATGTAGCTGTCAGGAAAGGCATCATCATGTCCCGTGGTGATCCGGCATCATGCGTTACCACGCTATTTTCCAGATCCAGGTTTTGATTTAGTTCCCAGATTACTCGGTATGGGTTTATTGGTTCTTTATCATCAGTTAATACGGGCATCCAGGTTTCCAGCCAGCCTTCTTTGGTTCTGGCAATCTGTTCCACCACATCTGTTTTGCCTTTACGCCCGGAATCGCCCAATTGTGACTTTACTTCTGATATCAAGGCTTGAAGAGTGGCTTTTGTATCTCCTGGAATGGCTACATGAACTCCAAAGTCTTTGTTTATATCTTCTAAGCTTCCAACGTTATGTATGATGGTTTTCCCAGGGGGAACTTGCTGTCCGTAACCAGTTCTTGTCATGCTTGAGCCTACTGCAAACAATACATCAGAACTTTGCAGCCATTCCCGCGCTGCAAGTGTAGTAGCACTACTTCCTGCCCCTAAAGCCAAGGGATGGCGTTCGTCTATGGCTGATTTGCCAGGCATAGAGGTATAAACTGGAATTTCCGTAAGTTCGGCGAATTCTTTTAATTCCTCTGTCGCCCCTGCCAGCAAGACACCCATGCCAGCCCATATCATTGGTTTTTCTGCCTTCAATAATGTAGTTACCGCATCGTTTATATCTGATGCTGCTGGTATCTGAATTGATACTTTTGGTGAATGATAACCTATGTTGTCTTCATCTATTTCTTGATCACAGACGTCTGCAGGCATTTCTACTACCACAGGTCCGGGTCTTCCGTTACGCAAGGCATGAAAAGCGCGCCTCATCACTGAACCCACCATATCTGGCCTGGATATAGTTTCAACGTGTTTTGCTATATCTCTGTATGTAATTGCCGCTGTGAAATAAGGTCTTACAGCTATACGCTCTAGACTAGAACCGCGGGGCAGTACCAGTATTGGTACATTATCCGCAAATGCCTGGCTAATTGCTCCCATAGCATTTTCTGCTCCTGCCTGATCCTGTATAGCTACTACGCCAAATTTTTTCCTATCGTTTAACCTACTATATCCGTCTGCTGCCATCACGGCACCACGCTCATGGCGGAATGCGATAGGTCTGATTCCTTCCTTAGCAGCAGCCTCGATAATAGGATTACTTGGAAAGCAGGAAATCCATTCCACACCCTCGGATTTCAATATTTTTGCCATTGCTTCTGTAACGTTCAAGATGCCCCTCCTTCAATAATATCCACTCCTTTTAATTATACTTGATTATGGGTCCTGAGCATAGCTTATGGGAGTTCCAATAGAGGTAGATTTGTTACAGACTGATGACTTTAGTCTTATAGTTCGTTGGTTTCAAATATGGTATCGTGACATATATTATTAGTTCAAGGATCGTATATTGTTTGCTTACATGAAAAGAATATGGCTGGCATCGGGTATAATTGGGATATGGACAGCCGTAGTATTTGTTTCCTCTATAAGATTGTTTTCCGTAGATAACGATCTATCGTTCATAGAATTTGTGATTTCCGTAATATCTCCTTCTTTTGGGGTTATATTATTTTCCAAGAGATTGAGCGTTAGCATGCTGACGTTAATTGGAGTCGCATATCTTACTCTTGTTATTCCGATACTAGGCCCCTCCTTTGGAGGTACAGGTAAGGAAAATATATTGTTGTTTGGCCTGATGGGTTTGTGCGGCGGGCTTGTTTGGGGAACACCGATAGGTATCCTGGGATATTTGTTGAAACGGCCCGATAGAGAGAATCCTTAAACCCGTAGTTTAATAAAAGTGATGTTATCAGGAAAATTAATCTCCTTCATCAGATCATTTGACAGGTGGTTACTGCTTGCCATTATAGTGGGAGGTTCCCTTAGATTCAGTAGGCTAGGGGATTACGATAACACCTATTACACAGCGACAGTAGGATCCTTGCTCACAGGGTTTAAGAATTTCCTGTTTGTTTCGTTTGACCCTTCTGGAGTGGTTTCTGTTGATAAGCCTCCAGTAGCATTTTGGATACAAGCATTTTTTGCTTGGATTTTTGGTCTCAGTGCTTGGTCCGTCACGTTGCCTCAGGCTTTAGTTGGTATTTTAGCTATTGGTATGCTTTACCACGTTTTACGGCAAACCTTTGGCAGACTAAGTGCAGTGTCTGCAAGTTTGATTCTTGCTGTGTTGCCTGCGAGTGTTGTGATTGACAGCCGTAATGAACCTGATTCCATTTTATCGTTTACCTTGTTGTTATCCGCCATTGCTTTAATCCGATCTGTGAGAACTAGTAGTTGGAAATGGTTGATAATATTTTCCGTACTGATGGGAATCTCGTTCAACGTGAAAATGTTCGTGGCTTTCATACCGCTTCCTGTATTCTTGGCTTATTACCTGTTAAGTTCAACATTGCCATATAAACAGCTTATAGTTCGGACATTTTCAGCCGTGGTTATATTGATGTTGGTTTCTGTATCTTGGATAGCTGTGGTGTCATTGACTCCCTCTGATAGTCGCCCTTATGTTGGTTCCACTCCGGACAATTCTATATGGACTTTGGTATTCGAATATAACGGTATAAACAGATTTACCTCTTTCATAGGACCTCGCCGACAGATGCCTGTGCCTATGAATCCAATCAATCAGGGTAACTATGTTGATATGAGGCAACTTGACCAGAGAGATGGTTATATAGCCAGAGATCAAAATGCACTGACGCCAATAGGACAGAATAATACGAATATTATGAATCCAGTTCCAAATATGGTTGATGTCGAACCTCGGGAAACCGGAGTGATTGGTTTGTTATACAATCCATTGTCTAATCAATTGGGGTGGTTACTTCCTCTGGGTATTTTCTTGTCTCTAGTTGTTTTTTCTATTGGGTTGAGTGAGAGAGTCTACAGAAACCCCAGGGATATATTTGAAGCATTACGTTCATCAGATGCTCTTTCACAAGGTTTTCTCTGGGCTGGGTGGTTACTTATATCCACGTTCGTTTTTGGGCTGGCGAATGCTACAACAACTCATCCATATTATCTTGTCGGATTGACAGTTCCGTTATCGGCTACGATTGGTATAGCTTTTAACATATTATTCCATAAGTATACACAGCTTAGTTCCTCGTCCTGGATATTGTTAATTGTT
>CAYUCO010000129.1:0-1700 GCA_964443385.1 uncultured Dehalococcoidia bacterium
GGAGCGATCGGCGATATATTGCCGACCATAGTTGAGGAAGCTAAGAGAATAAGATCTGAAGGTTCTTCAGACTTGTTACAATAAACAATAGGAATTTAGCATTGATAATTCGAGGGTAACCATGACAGTTTTAGATTCAATAGACGCGAGAATCCGTGCTGGTGAAGTAATAATAATAGATGGAGGTACGGGTACAGAGATTCCCAGAAGGGGTGCGCCTTTATGTCCACAAACTTGGTCTGGAAGAGCTAATTTAGAGTATCCGGATCTGATAAGAGAGATTCACGAAGATTATATTCGTTCAGGTGCTGAAGTTATAGCAACTAACACTTTCTGGACCAGTAGAACTGGTCTCAAGATGGGTAATTTAGATGATAAGACACTAGAAATTAATCAACTGTCGGTTAGATTGGCTATTGAAGCCAGGAGTAATGTTAAATCCGATAAAGATATTTTGATAGCTGGATCTATGTCTACTTTCTTTCCTATGGGCAACCCCAAGGTGATACCTGAGTACGAAGACGCTTTAGCAAGTTATAGGGAGCAAGCCCAAATATTGGCCGAATCGGGAGTGGACTTTTTCGCATTGGAGATGTTTGTGAGGACGTTAGATGCACGAGCAGCTGTTCAGGCGGCTGGTGAAATTGGTTTGCCTATTTGGGTTGGATACTCAATTCAAAGTGACGGAGAAGATCTTTATTTGGGGACAGATGAAGGACGACACGGCAATGAAACCATAAAGGATGCTGTGGAGGCTGTTGAATCAGCGCACGGAATATCTGCTTTTTTCATTATGCATTCGGATGTGAAAGACACAGAGGCAGGATTAAGAATTCTACGGGAATACACTTCTTTGCCAATTGGAGCTTATGCTCATTCGATAGACACTGAGGCAGCTCGGCCTCCAGGGTTTCTCGGGAACCAAGGCGAAAGGATCATAGATAGGAGTGTAGATGAATATTTTGGTTATGCCAAAGATTGGGTGGGAGCGGGTGCAACTATTATAGGTGGCTGTTGTGGGGTAACACCTGCACATATAGAAGCGTTGAACAATGGATTACGAATATCTTGAGACTATAATACAACAATAAAAGGTAATGATATGAAATACGATTATGTAATCATAGGAGCCGGATCAGCCGGATCTATACTAGCCACTAGACTTACCGAGGACCCGAACACATCCGTTCTATTACTTGAAGCTGGTCCAGACTACCCGGATTTTGATAGTATCCCTGATTTAGTCAAATACCAATATAGGAATGTATCTTCACAGGATGAGGCTAAGAATTTGTACCATCTCGCATCGGAACCTGGAGGAGAACACAACTGGAGTTTCAAGGCTAGAGCTACAGATACCGCTGAAATCAATGTTCCCAGAGGCAGAGTAATTGGTGGGTCAAGTTCTATAAATGCTACGATTTTCCTTAGAGGCATACCGGAAGATTATGATAACTGGACCGAATGGGGTAATGATGAGTGGAATTATCAGAGTCTTATACCGTATTTCAATAAGATAGAGACCGATACTACTTATAAAGACGATCCGGGTGATTTCCATGGATCGGATGGTCCTATAGTTATGCACAGGTTTCCTAGAGATGAATGGAACCCTGCCGCCACTGCATTTGAGCAGGCTTGTTTAAATTCAGGATTTTCTCCCTGTGAGGATGCTAATGCACCAGGAACAACCGGGGTTG
>CAYUCO010000130.1:0-9450 GCA_964443385.1 uncultured Dehalococcoidia bacterium
CTTATGGCGACATCATAGAACTTCAAATCGTTAGGTACAACCACATATCAGGACTTAGGATGAACAACTTGATTCCTCCGTTCGATAAGTGGGAAGTTAGATGGGCTGTTCAGATAGCTCTAGACCGCATGGACTGGGATGACTTCATGACTGTAGGTGACGTCAAGATGTCAAACCCTGCTTACTACCTACATATAGATAGTGGTTGGGGTAAACCAGCTTCCGACTTTATGAAAACCAAGGGTTGGAATCCAGAAACCAAAGACGCTGACATAGCTGAGGCTAATGCCTTGCTCGACGGTGTCTTCGGCGCAGGAGTACGACCAAAGACTGACCAGTATGTAATACAGCTGCTTAGTCGACGTGAGATCAGTGTATGGGCAATCGACTTCTTCAAGAAGTATCTTGACTGGGAATTCGATGTTAAGTACGTTGACACTTACGGTAACATCTCCACGGACTGTCTCTACACCATAAGGGCAGAGGCTAACCCGAACCCGAACAAGCAGGTATACTCTTCAGATCCGAGTGACGCGTTCTGGGGTGTACATAGTGAATGGACAACTTCTGAGAAGTGTCTCCACACTGGTTGGAAAGGTCAAGGAGAAGCATCAGCTGACGAATTGGCCAAGGTAAATGGTTGGGTTGAAGATCTCGACACCAATCTTGATCAGGCCAAGAGGTTGGAACTAGCTCGAAAGATCGAGGCATACTTGGTCGAAGAGCGAGCATCAGCCGCTATTTTGGGTGTTATGAACGTTGCATGGCCAAACCGATGGGAGTTAAAGGGTAACAGGTATTATAACTTGGGCACCTACTCACAGCAGCGTCTACATGACAGATTGTGGTTGAACGAAGGATAATATCCCTCGAACAGCTGCGATTTAGCTGACAATATAGAAGTGCCTCCTGGGCGACCGGGAGGCACTTCTTTTTTATTGGTGATATCTTAATCACGATAACCTTTACCGACCGTCTCCAATTTATATTTGACTTATAAAAACTGTGGAAAATGATTGACATTTAATATTATAAATGTTAACTTCTGAATCAAAGTTATTTAACGCCTGCGGGCGTTCGTATTAGGCTGAATTTGTAGATTCTGGTTAATCAAAACTGGGAGGTACTATGGCACAGTATGCGTTACGTAGAATATTCTTAGGTTTTCTTACAGCCATCTTGGTGTCCATTATAGTCTTCGTTATACTCCGTATAGCACCTGGTGATGTGGTAGATATCATACTTGGTGGGGAAGACGCTTTCTACTCTCCGGAGACGGAGGAATTGTTACGAGAGCAGCTAGGTCTCAATAGACCTTTACCGGTGCAGTATCTAGAATTCATGAAAGACTTTTTCACGCTTAATTGGGGTGAGTCCTTAGTTGACAGTAAAGAGATTTGGCCGCAAATTAAGGAAAAACTCCCAGTGACTGTTGAGTTGGCTTTGTTAACAGTGTTTTTCGCTGTGTTCTTCGGCATACCGGTTGGTGTGTTGATGGCGCTGAAACAGGATTCCAAGTTGGACTACATCTTAAGGATCTTGTCGCTAGGCGGATTGTCGATACCGAGTTTCTGGTCCGGGACTATAATCATATTGGTTGGTACTATGTATTTCAATTGGAGTCCAAGACTAGAGTACGTATCGTTTTTTGATGACCCGATGGGCAACTTTGTTATGTTTTTCTGGCCTGCTGCCTGTAACGGGTGGGTTTCTCAAGCTACGAAGGCAAGGATGATGCGCTCTACTATGCTGGAGGTGTTGAGGCAGGATTACATAAGAACGGCACATGCAAAGGGTCTAAGGTACGCGGTGGTGGTCTATCGACATGCTATGAAGAATGCATTGTTACCGGTTGTTACCATTATAGGTATCACCGTTGCTTTGACCATTGGTGGCTCCGTCATTATGGAGACGGTGTTCATGTTGCCAGGTATGGGGTCATTCATGGTTTACAGTCTGACCAGATGGGACTACCCTGTGGTACAGACGTTAGTTTTGTTCTTCTCTAGTTGGATCGTCATAACGAATCTATTGATCGATATGAGTTATGGTTGGTTAGACCCTAGGGTAAGGTACGACAGTTAATGAAA
The DNA here is from genome assembly GCA_964443385.1 of uncultured Dehalococcoidia bacterium. Classification (GTDB taxonomy): domain Bacteria; phylum Chloroflexota; class Dehalococcoidia; order Lucifugimonadales; family UBA2985; genus VFHP01. The sequence continues at coordinate 2,091 of CAYUCO010000130.1, forward strand.
TTGAAGGAATTAAATAGCTTAATATCTCGTTGGAGGAGGTTGTAATGGCAACTGAACAGGATACGCCTGGCGCGGGCGAATTACTAGGTCGCAGAGCGAGAGATGATCGGTCTCTCATGGTAAGATCACTGGCGACTATAAACAGCTTTTCCAGGAGGAAACCTCTTGGAGCAATAGGCGGCTTTATCATATTGATTATGGTTCTGCTCGCGGTTTTTGCACCGGTTATAGCGGCAGACCCAATGGAGTGGAACCTCAGGGACAAGTTCCAATCGCCTAATTGGCAATATTGGTTAGGTACCAACGACGTTGGACAAGATCTTTGGGCTCAGATTGTATATGGCGCACAGATTTCCTTGTACGTTGGTATATTATCTGTAGCGTACGGATCTGGTATCGGTGGAGTAGTTGGTCTTGTTAGTGCTTACTACGGTGGCAAAACAGACGTGATTATACAAAGGATCATGGATGCAATGATGGCTATACCGACGCTGGTGTTGGCATTGGCTATCATGGCGGCGTTGGGTGGTTCGGTAAATAACGTGGTTATTGCGATAGGAGCGGTACAGATACCTCGAGCAAACCGTATAGTAAGATCGCAGGCATTGGCTGTCAGAGAATCGGAGTTCGCTCTTGCAGCGAGATCCATTGGAGCGACAGACATGCGTATAATGTTCCAGCACATAATGCCTCAGTGCGTAGCCCCTTGGCTGATTATAGCAACTGCGGCTCTTGGAACAGCAATAATATCAGAAGCCTCATTAAGCTTCTTGGGTATGGGTGTTCCTCCAACGACACCTACATGGGGCGGTATGCTATCACAAAGGGGGCGTGAATACTTCGTTCTAGCTCCTCAGATGGCGATATTCCCAGGTATTGCGATTTCGCTTGCTGTATATGGATTTAACTTATTCGGCGATGCTATTAGAGATGTTTTAGACCCTCGTTTGCGGGGAAGTTAACCCATAGGTCAAAAAAGAACAAAGAGAGGGGTGTTTATGCACCCCTCTCTTTTTGTTTGTGAGATATTTATTGGCAGTGAAAAAATCAGTTGAGAATAACAAAACGGAAATTATATCAGTCTATAGATAGAATGCGTCGTATGAACTGGTTTAGTGGCAGAATGATATTCTCTGATTGAGTATTGATTCACAAATGATATCGAACCTCTCGATTAACTCAGTGGACTCGGTGCTGCAGAGTCTACATTTTAAGGATTCAAAAACCTGCTTAATGGATCCTTAAATGGAGGACAACATTGGATTAGTAATTTCTGCTTAGATAAAAGCTCTGGAGTCTATGTAAGAAGATGAGCGAATGATTTTAGAATATTTTGCCATCGTTGTAGAAACCGGTTTTAAGGTTTTCCAATTTGTCCCATTTGGCAAAAACCTGTTTTGCGGATGTTAGGCTGGATCCAGGTTCAAATTTGTGGTCCGTCTTAGCTAATAACTCTTCCAGTGCCTTTAAGAAGGTTAGTACGTTAGTCTCTTGGGACGATTCTCCCATTAGTCCTATTCTCCAAATCTTACCAGCTAAGGGCCCAAAACCACCAGCAATTTCTATTCCATATTCGGATAGGAGTGATTTTCTTATGGATGCTTCGTCGACAGTATCGGGTATTATTGGAGCGGTCAAAGGCGGTGCTTGATAGCCTTCTTGTGCTAATATGTCGAATCCTAATGCCCTGAGGCCTTCCTTTAAAGCTTCGGCGTTGGTTTTATGTCTGTGGACTCTATTGGGCAAACCTTCTTCTATGGCCATAGAGAGGGCTTCTCTGACGGCATATATTATGGGCATAGAGGCAGTATGATGGTATGTGCGGTCGGTGATCCAGTATTTTTCCAGAAGCAGTAAATCTAAGTAGAAACTTTGAATACTGCTGGTTCTGTTTCTGATTTTTTCTACGGCATTATCACTAAGTGTAATCGGGGACATGCCTGGAGGTGCTCCCACGCATTTTTGTGTGGCGCTGTAGCATATGTCGACTCCCCATTCATCTATTTTCAGCTCAATGCCGCCTAAGGACGTTACTGCATCTGCTAAAAACAGGGCTCCGTGTTTGTGTGCAATATCTGCCAAAGGTTTTAGTGGTTGTATCACACCTGTAGATGTTTCGATGTGTACAGCTGCTAGTAGTGCTAATTTGTCGATTGACTCGACTGCTTTTTCAACGTCTGTTAAATTCAATGGATGGCCCCAGTCAGCAGTAACTGTGGTAACATTTGCTCCACATCGTCCTGCGATATCGGCTATCCTTTGACCAAATAATCCGTTTATTCCTACCACCACATTATCGCCAGGCTCCAAGATATTTACCAGAGCTGCTTCCATTCCGGACGTGCCTGTACCAGATAACGGTAATGTGAACTTATTTGAGGTACCAAACAGTACTTTAAGCATAGCCACTAGCTCATCCATTACTTTGAGAAAAGTAGGATCTAGGTAACCCATAATCGGCATAGACATTGCTTTGATTACCCTGGAATTCACGTTACTAGGACCGGGGCCTAGTAGAAGTCTGTCTTTAGGTTCTGTAAGAAGGTCCATTTTATTTCCTTCGTTTGTGGCACATCAAATTGTGAAAGTAATTGGATAATATATTACCTATAAACATAGGTCAACAGAGGCATGTGAAATTTTGTCTCTTTAGACATTGTAGTAGTGTATAATATGTTTGATATTCTGAGATTAATAGGTTTTGCTAATGTATTTTGAAAAAGGCGACGAAATATCTCCTAAAGGGCACGCATTGGTGTATTTTAGGGATAGAAACGACACGGATAGTATATTTGCGACCTACATTATTGCGCTTCCGATATCTGTGGATGTTTCTAAATATATCCCACCTATGTTTGCTTCACAAATGCAGGGGATGAGCACTCAAGATTTAAATGGATTCGCGTTTCCACCAATGCCGGAGAAAATGGATGATATAGAAAGTGTTAGAAGTCTTGCTGAGATGAGGGGTGATGATTTGATTGATGGTGGAACTGGTAATTTAACTGATCCGATGGAATCTATGAATACAGTCAATGAATTGCAACAAGAGTATATCAAATTATGGGAAAATTCTGTGGCAACTCGGCATGATGGGCATGTATTAGATTCTGTTAAAGACGTAATATATGAATTCATGGGAGAGCCGGATAAATTAAGTGAATTGTCCAAATTAGTTGGTAAATTGCGTTTTGCTTCTGAAGGACATGAAGGATTTTATAATAGGTCCTTGATAGAGGAAGTGGAATCTGAAATATTATCTTTGGCCAGATACTTACCGGTAAATTACAATATAAAGTCATTAATTCAGAGTACAAAATTGGAATCAGATTCGGGGTCAGTGTTGGCTCAATTGTATTTAGAGAGATGTTACAAACTTTATGAAGAAGATTACATTGAATTGCAAAACATTGAAGATAAGATCAAATCGTTTAAACCGGATTAATAGTGGTTACAATGCAACTTAGTAAATTTCTATATATGTTACATATATAGTATGAATTGTCTTCCCAATTCGGGATTGGTTTGGTATACTCATCGAGGCTTTTTTAGGCACAAATTTAATATTTAGGTGAAAAATGCCTGCGTATGCAATAATCGGTGGTCAATGGGGTGACGAGGGAAAAGGTAAAGTAGTTGATCTTCTCTCAGAGAAGGCAGATATTGTCGCCAGATTCAATGGCGGTAATAATGCCGGTCATACAGTGATTAACAGCATGGGGAATTTTAAATTCCATCTAATACCCGTAGGAATTCTGAGAACAAATTGTATTCCTTTAATAGGTAATGGCGTTGTAGTTAATCCAGATGCTTTCGCAGCTGAATTAGCTACTTTGCATGAAAGTGATGTGGACACCTCGAATTTGATTATTAGTGAAAAAGCTCATTTAATAATGCCTTACCATATTAAGTTGGATGAATTAGAGGAACGTCGTAGATCCGAGGTGGGGGAAGCAATTGGTACAACCGGCATGGGTATAGGACCAGTTTATATGGATAAAACCTCTAGGATAGGTCTCAGAATGATAGATCTTTTGGATAAGGACACATTATTCCATAAATTAAAGGTGGTTTTGAGGCAGAAGAATGATGTGATATCCAAATTATATGGAGGAGATCCGATAGACTTGGATTACTCCTATGAACGTTGCCTAGTGTGGGCGGAGGAATTGGCGAGTTATATCAAACCAATTGAGCCAGTGTTACATGACGCTTTATCAAGCGGCAAGAAAATTATGTTGGAGGGGGCTCAGGGAGCAATGTTAGACTTGGATCATGGAACTTACCCATATGTTACCTCATCATCCCCTTCTGTCGGCGGTGCTTGTACTGGTCTCGGAATTAGTCCGAGGGATATTGCAGGCGTAGCAGGTGTGTTTAAAGCCTATACCACCAGAGTTGGTTCTGGTGCCCTTCCTACAGAATTGCACGACGAAGTCGGTGAATTTATAAGAGAGACAGCTGGGGAATATGGTACAACTACTGGCAGACCTCGTCGCTGTGGTTGGTTTGATGGAGTAGCCGCGCGTTATTCTTCGAGGATAAATGGATTCACTTCCGCCATATTGACTAGGTTGGATGTTTTAGACGGAATATCGCCTATAAGAATTTGTACTAGTTATAAATATAATGGTAAACAGTTGACTGAATTTCCTGCTGACGCATTTATATTAGAAAATTGCGAACCAGTATATGAAGATATGCCTGGATGGAATAAGCCTACAGCCAGTGTTACAAATCTTGGAGACTTACCACAGGAAGCCTTGAATTACATAGAGAGATTAAGTGAGATAATAGGATGTCCAATAGATATGATATCCACTGGCCCTGGTAGGGAAGAGGCTATAATAGTGAAACCCATATTCTAGTGTAGGTCTATTGAGTTACAAGGACAGGTTTCCTGGATTTAGCTTTTTTTATCTCTATATTGTTGTCCTTCAAGTCTACAACTATTGTATCTCCGGATTTAAAATCACCGGACAGAAGTTTGTTTGATATTGGATTTTCGATATATCTTTGGACTGCTCTTCTGAGTGGTCTGGCACCATATTCTGGGTCGAAAGCTTCATTGCATAGCCATGTTTTGGCCTTGTCTTTTATCAGTAATCCGATTTTGAGTTCAGAAAGCCTGTTGCTAAGTTCTTCCACGAGTAGATTAACAATGTCCTTAAGTTGCTCTACTGTCAGAGAATCAAAAATTACGATTTCATCGATTCGATTCAGCAATTCAGGCCGAAAGGTTTTCTTGAGAGATTCTTCTATGTGTGATCGTATCTTTTCTTGTTCTGTGATAGATTCCTCTCCTCTTAGAAACCCCATACTGCTTCTGATGTTCTCATTGGTTCCGAGATTGCTGGTCATTATTATGATAGTGTTCTTAAAATTCACCGTTCTACCTTGGCTATCTGTTAGACGACCATCTTCGAGTATTTGTAGTAGTATATTGAATACATCTGGATGTGCTTTCTCAATTTCATCAAATAGGACTACTCTAAAAGGCCGCCTCCTTACTAATTCGGTAAGTTGTCCTCCTTCATCATGTCCTATATAGCCAGGTGGCGAACCTACTAGTTTCGATACACTGTGTTTTTCCATGTATTCTGACATATCTATTCTTATCATGTTATCTTCATGATCGAAGAGAAATTCTGCCAAACTTCTAGCCAGTTCTGTTTTGCCAACACCAGTAGGTCCCAAAAATATGAAACTACCTATGGGTCGCTTTGGGTCTCTGAGTCCTGCCATGGATCTACGAGTAGCTTCAGATATTACAGTTATTGCATTATCTTGACCAACTACTCTGTTGTGGAGGCGTTTCTCCATGTGAAGCAGTTTCTCAGTTTCATTTTCCAACATTTCTCTGGCAGGTATTCCAGTCCATTCTGATATCAGTTCACCGATATCTTTTTCCGTGACAGTCATTTCTACTTTGTGGTCTTTCAACCATTCCTGATGCCCGTCGTCATATTGTCTTTCTTGATTAAGCCTTTCGGTACGGAATTCAGCTGCTTTTTCGTATTCTTCTCTTTGTGAAGCTGCTTCTTCTTGATATTGAAGCTGTTGTATAAAATTTTCTTTTTCCCTTAACTCAGACGGAAAACTTTCAGAGTCTAGGCGCAACTTACTTGCAGCCTCATCTATTAGGTCGACAGCTTTATCAGGAAGGTTTCTATCGGTGATATATCTATTACTTAACTTAACCGCTGCTATTAAGGCAGATTCATCTATCTTAACTCTATGATGAGATTCATATTTGGGAGATAATCCTTTTAGCATTTCTATGGCAGTTTCCATATCAGGTTCTTCTAGATAGATAGGTTGGAATCTTCTTTCAAGTGCGGTGTCCCTTTCAATGTGTTTCCTGTATTCGTTTAATGTTGTGGCACCAATGCACTGTAATTCTCCTCTGGCTAGAGCAGGTTTCATCAGGTTACTGGCATCTATAGCTCCTTCCGCAGCCCCGGCTCCTACTACAGTGTGAATTTCGTCTATAAATAATATAATTTCACCTTTAGCTTGCTTGATTTCGTCCATCACACTTTTTAGTCGTTCTTCGAATTCACCTCTGAATTTGCTTCCGGCTATTAGAGATCCCATATCTAATGCCAACAGCCTTTTACCTTTTATAGCCGAGGGGACATCGCCAGAGATTATACGTTGGGCTAGAGCTTCGGCTATGGCCGTCTTACCCACACCTGCCTCTCCTATGATGACTGGGTTGTTTTTCGTACGGCGGGTTATGGTTTGCATGACGCGTTTAATCTCAAGGTTTCTTCCGATTATTGGATCAAGTTGGCCTTTATTAGCCATTTCAGTAAGATCAATACTATATTTTTCTAAAGATCTGTATCGGCTCTCTGCTCTTTGGTCTGTTACTCTGTGCCCACCTCTTATAGACGCGAGAGCTTGATATATTTTTTCCTGCGTTATACCGGACTCGGCTAATATAGTGTGCGAGTCACCCTGGGTATCTTGGGAAATTGCTATTAAAAGATGTTCTGTGCCGATAAATTCATCTTTGAATCTGTCTGCCTCTTCCTTTGCTTTTTCTATTAATGTGTTGGCCCGTGGGGTTATGTAGAGTTGAGAGTTCTCATATGCGTTCTTGGGAATTGATTCTAGAACTATTTCAACTTTCTTGGTAATTGTTTCCGGTGACAACCCTATTTCTTGAAGTATCTGGGAAGTTACTCCATTGCTAATTTCTAGCAACGCAAGCAGTACGTGCTCCACATCCCATTGACTGTGTCTATATCTTCTGACAATTGCTTGAGACAGGTTCAGTACTTCCTGTCCTTGTTCTGTAAAATCATCAGGTTTAAGTACCATTTTAATGACCTCCTAAGTACTTATCGTTTCT
>CAYUCO010000131.1:0-4134 GCA_964443385.1 uncultured Dehalococcoidia bacterium
ACGGCAACTTTTACAGGAGCAATCGATTCAAGCCAATCTAAAACAGAAAGGGTATAAACATTTCCTGCATGAAGTATTAAATCAACGTCATGAAATACATCTTTAACAATCTCTGGTACTTCCGTAGCTCCTCCTGGTATATGGGTGTCAGATATTAGACCAATCTTCATATATATGTACCTCTATATTTTGACAATAACGTGACCATTTAGGATTGAACGCTGCCCGACCTGGATTCGAACCAGGGACTTCAGCTCCAAAGGCTGACGTGCTACCGCTACACTATCGGGCATCTTCATAGTCTTTACGCACTTACATTGTAATGCCCAGAGCCACACTGGTCAAAGAGAAAATTTGTATTGAACTTTAAATTGACACCTTAACCAAATAAGAATTATAATCCTAGCTGGAATAATATTAATCATGTCTAAAAGAACTTATCAACCTAAAGTAAGAAGAAGGAAAAGAGTTCACGGGTTTTTCTCGAGAATGATGACTCGTGGCGGCCGCAGAGTACTAAGAAGTAGGCGATTTAAAGGTAGGGAGAAACTAACGGTTTAGTAGGGTTAATCCCCACACTTCTCCGAGATTCTTTGGTTATGGCTCAATGAAAAAAGAGCTGCGTATCAGAAAGCCCCTAGATTTCTCTCATGTTTACACTAATGGTCGGTCTTGGGTAAACGGTCTACTCGTACTGAAAGCACTGCACGTGGATAACAGTCACGAAAGCAGGTTCGGTTTCACTGTGGCCAAACGTACCGGCAATACTGTTGTTCGCAATACTGTAAAGAGACGACTTAGAGAATCAGTGAGACACACTTTAGTTAAGGACGGATGGGATATGATTTTCGTGGCCCGCCAAAAAGCATCTGAGGTAAGTTACCAAGAACTCCACGATGCAGTACAATCTATTCTGAGTAAAGCAAACCTACTGACCATAATCAGTCAGGAGAAAACATAGTATTTTGAAAAAATTATCTCTGATCTTAATCAAACTGTATAAAAAATCGATTTCCCCATTCCTTCCTACTTCATGCAGATATTACCCAACATGTGCTGACTACTCTTATGAAGCAATACAAAAACATGGTGTGTTTAAGGGTTTGTCTTTGACATTGAACAGATTGATTAGATGTAACCCAATAGGTAAAAATGGGTATGACCCAGTTCCCTAAGTAACACCTATATTAGATATACATAAAAAGTAATTAATACAAAATTGAATACACTAAAATTAAACAAGCCAATAAGATTTCTTCTTCTAGTAACAATATTGATCGTTATGCTATCTGGGTGCGAAGCTAACAACTTCTCGGCGAAATCCGGGTGGTCTGGGGCTGTAACTGTGGACGATACGGTATATATAGGTACTCAAGAAGCAAGGCTCGCTGCATTTGATAAGAATACTGGTGACGTTCTATGGCAATACCCTAATACAGAAGAAGAGGATTTTAAAGGTCTATATGGATCGCCTGTTTTTAAAGATAATATAATATATATCGGTAGCTATGGCGAAAGTTTTGGAAGTCTATATTCCATAAATGTAGAAACCAGACAAAAAATTTGGAGTTTCGAATCAGACGGACACATAGTAGGATCTCCGGTATTAACTGATAACAGTGTGATATTTGGCACGTCAAATGGAACATTATATTCATTGGCTATTGAAGACGGTGTTCAGGAATGGGATTTCCAAACTGGTAATAAGATTTGGTCCACCCCTGTTGTAGAACAAGACATAATCTATGTTTCATCTTTGGATAGAAACCTATATGCATTAACTCTAGACGGCAAGGAACTCTGGAAATTCCCAACGAAAGGTGCCATAGCCGCAACTCCATTAGTGGTAGATGGAACTATATATATAGGATCATTCGATAAACATTTCTATGCTATAGACGCCACTAAAGGGACTGAACAATGGTCTTCGCCATTTAGAGGAGATAACTGGTTCTGGGCTAAAGCAACTTCAGACGAATCAAATATTTACGCAGCTTCTCTGGATGGAAACATATACGCTATCAACAAATACAATGGATCATCCAGTTGGACTAACCCTTTTGACACAAAAGCTCCAATAGTTTCCGATCCGGTCTTAATTCCCTCTGGCCTTGTTGTAGCAAACCATAATGGAGATGTTTTTTTACTAGATAAAGATACAGGAAGTGAACTGCGATCATTCTCAATAAAGGACCCGGTAAGAGCACCCATTAAGTCCTCAGGCATTGATTCAGTAGTCTACATTAGTTCCATGAATCATACTGTTAGATCTGTAAATTTAGAAGATACCCTTTGGAGAGACCTTTGGTGCTATGACTCCAAGGAAAATAGGACTTGCGAAAGTGGTTAATAACATCGACATGATTTTGGAGTGTAATGCTTGATTTTCTAGGTTTAATGTGGGAACAACTGATACAAGGGCCCATGGTCAACAGCCTAGTATTTCTTTACGCGATTTTCTTTGACAATTTTGGCCTGAGCATACTTTTATTTACAGTTGTAATCAGAGTAATTACATTACCTCTTACTCTCAAACAAATAAGACTTACCAGAAATATGTCCATCTTGCAGCCTAAAGTTAAAGCTCTGCAAGAAAGATACAAAAATGACCGATCTAAACTATCCCAAGAAACCATGAAGCTTTACAGAGAACATGGGATGAATCCATTCGGATGTTTAGGTCCCATGTTGGTTCAGATGCCTATATGGATAGGTTTGTATCAAGCCATTATTCAAACTTTACCCAGCCAACCAGAGAGACTAATAGGACTTTCAGAAAAACTTTATTCGTGGTTACCGCTTGTTAACGAAGCAGTTCCGCTAAATAGTGGATTTCTTTGGCTAAACCTAGCCCAAGGACCTGCCGAACAAAAAGATTTTCTACTACCGGCATTAGTAGGCCTATCTATGTGGTCGGTTCAGAAAATGTCGATGGTTCCTTCGGCAGATCCAAGACAAGCACAGACCAACACTATGATGTTGTGGATGATGCCCCTAATGCTAACTTTTTTCTCATTTCAATTGCCGAGTGGTTTGGCACTTTACTGGGTGGCATCGAACTTCATACAAATGGGTATACAATACTTTATAACCGGTTGGGGGAATCTATTACCTGCACCAAAACAAGGACCAGTAGTACAGGAAGAATCATCCGAACAATCGGTTGAAGAAATGGAGCAAAATGGAAACAATGGAAGTAACGGGGAAGTCAGTCGACGAGGCGATAGAAATCGCCCTAGAGCAACTCGGCGCAAACCGAGACCAGGTAGAAATAGACGTAATAAGTGAAGGCAAAGGTGGTATCTTGGGATTCGGGGCAGAACCCGCACGAATCAGGGTGCTTATGCTGGATATGCCTACTGAACTATTACCTGTATCTAAACTAGTCTTGGACAATGTTATGAGGAACATGAATGTCAGTGCATCATCTGCTGCTTCTAAGAATAATGATCCTCAGTCCGACACTATAGAATTCGACATAGAAGGTGAAGACTCTGGTTTGTTGATTGGTAGAAGAGGTGAAAGCCTAAAAGCTTTGCAATTTATAGTAAATTTGATAGTAAACAGGAAGACTGAAGGAAGAGTAATATTGGATGTCGAAGGGTATAAAGAACGACGATATTCCTCGCTGCGAACCCTAGCCAACAGAGTAGCGGAAAGGGTTGTTAATGTAGGACAATCTATCACATTGGAACCCATGACTCCAAACGAGCGCCGCGTTATCCACATGGAACTATCCGAAAACAACAAAGTTGAAACCGAAAGCACTGGTATGGGAGACCAAAGAAAAATAACCATTTATCCAGCGTCAGATAAAACAGACTAACGCCATCACGAGGTTGACACAGTCACTATATATCACTAGGATAATCAAGACAGAATTACGCCGGTTTTGGCCTTATGCAAGGAATCTCGGATTCAGATCACATACACTGAAAGGGGGACTCTATGACTAGTCAGGGCTCTGAGCCACCAGTTGGACCATTAGACACTCATTCTGACGTAACCGCAGGACCTTTGGGAACACATTCGGATGTATTGGGCGGTGCTGCCGCACCGTTGGGTCGTAGTTTAGATAACTTATCTCACGATACTATGGGCCCCTACAATATTGTTCCCGTAGCATCACAATTA
>CAYUCO010000132.1:0-11559 GCA_964443385.1 uncultured Dehalococcoidia bacterium
ATTACGGGATCTTCACCTGGAACCCTCAAGAATATCTTCTGGGCACCCTGATCGCCGGCTAATTTACAGAGAAATTCAAGTAAAGAGACTGAATCCTCCGTCGAATCATCAGGCACATTTAAAAAATGTACCTCCCAAGTAGTTGGCCCAGATCGTAGCCTGACTGAAGCCAATCCGCCTAAATGCATTCCATTAACAATTACCGTACCAGGTTCTTTTTGTCACTGAAGAATTATGCTTCCCGCGTTTTGAGTGGATCTAAATACAGTGTTTTGGTAAACACCTAATTTATCCCAAGTATGTGAACAGTCCGGACTTAAGCTTCTTCCGTCTAAGATAAGTCTCAAAACGTCCGTTGGGCGAATAGTCCTAATCAATTGCGGACTCCTGATATCATAGTAGAAAAATAGTCATGGAATCTATGGTCGTCTGTTAACTCTGGATGAAATGCTGTTACCAGGATATTGTTCTGCCTAGCAGCCACTACCTGTTCATCTATTTGTGCGATGGTTTTTACACCAGAACCTATAACCCTTATGATAGGTGCCCTGATAAACACCCCCCTAAACGGCTCAGACCCTAACACGGGTACGCTAATCATAGTCTCAAAGCTATCTATTTGACGTCCAAACGCATTTCGATCCACTTCAATATCGATTAACCCCAAAGGTTCAGGTCTATCTCCCATCAATTTTCTTGCCAGCACTATCATGCCTGCACAAGTTCCCCATATAGGCATTCCGTCTCTGACCAACTGTTTCACCTTGTCAACAAAACCAAAACTATCCATAAGCTGTACTATAGTGGTACTTTCGCCCCCGGGTATTATTAATCCATCTATTGAATCTAATTGTTCAGGCAGGCGTATTTCTTTAGTTTCACAACCTGTGGTTCGGAGAGCATTTGCATGCTCTCGAAAATCACCTTGTAGGGCTAAAACCCCTATAGCACTCAATTACCAACCTCGTTGAGCCAATTGCTCTTCTATTGGCATCGTTCTTACATCTAATCCTGGCATTGCTTCGCCCAATCCCCGTGAAACCTCTGCCAATATGTCAGGATTGTTATAGTTTGTCGTTGCCCTCACTATTGCATTGGCCATCAATGCAGGATTATCCGACTTAAATATTCCAGACCCCACAAAAACTCCCTCAACACCTATTTGCATCATCAAAGCAGCATCAGCTGGTGTAGCGATACCTCCAGCAGCAAAGTTTACTACTGGTAATGTGCCAGTTTTGTGAACTTGTTCTACCAGTTCAAATGGGGCCTGCATATCCCGAGCTATTGCCATTAATTCTGATTCATTCATAGATTGTATTTTGTTGATTTCTCCCAATACAGATCTGGCATGTCTCACCGCTTCTACAATATTACCAGTCCCTGCCTCTCCTTTGGTTCTAATCATAGCTGCCCCTTCCCCGATGCGCCTCAATGCCTCCCCTAAATTCCTGCAGCCACAAACAAATGGGATAGTAAAATCGTGTTTCCAAATATGGTTTGATTCGTCGGCCGGAGTTAAAACTTCAGATTCATCTATGTAGTCAATACCTAGTGACTGCAAGATTTGAGCCTCTACAAAATGTCCTATCCTTGCCTTAGCCATAACCGGAATTGTCACAGCTTTCTTTATTTCTTCTATCATGCTTGGGTCTGACATTCTGGCCACGCCACCATCTTTCCTGATATCGGATGGAACCCTCTCCAAAGCCATGACTGCACAAGCACCAGCCTCTTCGGCTATTTTGGCCTGGTCTGCGTCCACAACATCCATTATAACTCCTCCCTTAAGCATCTGAGCCAAGCCCGTTTTAACTAACCAAGTTCCCTGATCCATTATCTTCTCCTTAATGACTCTACCTTCAAACAACATTATACAATACCCTGCACTGGTTTGCTTATTAAATTATTTTCCAGTTAGCAAACAGCAATGAATGCAGTGTCAGATTATTCTTGAATCCTAAACGTGTTTGTTTTGCATGCGAGAATCTCAACCACTCAGAACAATTTTCATAACAATATTGGGAATGATCTACCATAGCAATTGTTCGTCATTTCAAAAGATTCTTTATGTAGGGACCGGTTTTGGATTTTTTAGTTTTCACGATGCTCTCTGGTGTTCCAGTAGCTACAACTCTACCTCCACTATCTCCGGCACCTGGCCCTAAATCAATTATCCAATCTGCATTCTTTATCAAATCTAGATGATGCTCGATTAAAACAACAGTGTTACCAGAATCCACCAATCTGTGAAGCACTCCGAGCAAATGTGAACAATCTTCAAATGACAATCCTGTCGTAGGTTCATCTAGAATATAAAGGGTTTTTCCAGTGGCTTTCCTAGATAGCTCTGTAGATAATTTTACACGCTGTGCTTCACCGCCGCTTAAAGTAGTGGCTGGTTGACCTAACTTAATGTACCCTAATCCTACATCCTTCATTGTTTCCAATTTATTCTTAATTCTAGGAAAATTTTCAAAAAAATCGAGTGCCTCAGAAACCGTTAAGTCCAAAACTTGAGCTATGCTTACACCCTTGAAAGTTATTTCCAAAGCTTCTCTATTATATCGTTTTCCCTGGCATATTTCGCATGGAACAGTAACATCCGGTAAGAATTGCATCTCTATATGAATATAGCCTCCTCCAGAACAAGCCTCACACCTGCCTCCTTTTACATTGAAGGAAAATCTCCCGGGGTTATATCCTCGAGCTCTAGCCTCAGGGACAGTGGCAAATAGTTCCCTGATAAACGTAAAAACACCCGTGTAAGTGGCAGGGTTACTTCTGGGCGTTCGTCCTATAGGAGACTGATCAATATTCACAATCTTGTCAATATTTTCCACCCCTTCTATACCGTCACAAAGCCCGGGCTTTTCTCTGCTTTGAAGCAATATCTGGGCTAATTTTTTATATAAAACCTGATATATTAAAGTGCTCTTACCAGACCCTGAAACTCCTGTGATACAAACTAGCTTACCTAGAGGTATAGAGACATCCACGTTTCGGAGATTGTTCTCTCTGGCACCTTTTATCATAACTGAAAGTCCGCTACCTGAGCGCCGTTTTGTTGGCACGCCGATTTTTTTACGCCCACTCAAATACAAGCCAGTTAAAGAGTTTTTGTCATTGCATATATCATCTAATGTGCCTTGGGCTACAACCTCTCCACCACTGGCACCAGCACCTGGGCCCATATCTATAATGTGATCGGATGCCCTCATAATAGCTTCATCATGCTCTACTATAACTACACTATTGCCTAGGTCTCTAAGATTCTTTAGTGTTTCTATCAAGAGACTATCATCCACGGGGTGCAAGCCTATGCTCGGCTCATCGCAAACATACAGCACTCCGGTCAAACCAGATCCTATTTGAGTAGCTAATCTAATCCTCTGTGATTCCCCTCCGCTCAATGTTGAAGCTGTTCTATTTAGCGTTAGATAATCCAGCCCCACATTGTTAAGAAATCTCAACCTTGCATCAATTTCCCGTACTATCTGTGTCGCGATGCTTCTTTCTCTCTCTGTTAAAACTAGATTCTTATTAGCGTCCGAACTTACCGAATTAAAACTTTCCTCAAACAAGCTGTTTATCCACAAAATAGCTTGTTTTATAGTCATAGAGGTAATATCGTTAATATCTTTTCCTGATACTTCGACGGCTAACGATTGAGGCTTTAGTCTTCTGCCCTTACATTGCTGACAAGTTATGGCTGCCATGTATTTTTCAATTTCACGCCTCACATAATCAGATTCTGTTTCTCGGTAACGTCTTTCTAAATTTGGAATCACTCCCTCAAACGTAGAGCTCCACTTCAGAATCCTCCCCATCCTGGTTTTGTAATTCATCTCAACTTTTGTTTGGGCATCACCATATAAAACTAAATTCAGATACTTCTCATCTAAGTCTTTAATAGGAGTGTCTTGAGCAAAATCATACTGTTCAGACAGAGTCTTTATCATTCTGGCATGCCATAAATTTGTCCTTCTTGATCGAGATCCTAGTCCAGATGACCAAGGAGTTATAATCCCATCCATCAAACTTTTTTCCCGGTCCCGCACTATCAAATCTGGATCAATCTCCAATCGGTATCCTAAACCGGTGCATTTAGGGCATGCACCATGAGGACTATTAAATGAAAAGGTTCTGGGTTCTAATTCGCCAATACTCTCCCCACAATGAACGCATGCAAGATGCTCTGAGAAAAGATACTCTTCTCCATCCAAAACAGACACCTGAACTATGCCTCCACCAAGTCTTAAGGCATTTTCCAAAGAATCAGCTATACGACTTAAATCTGGTTCATCTTCCACTATTACCCTGTCTACAACTACTTCTATAGTGTGCCATTGCTGTCTATCTAATACTATGTCTTCAGAAAGATCTCTGATCTCTCCGTTTACTCTAACCCTAACGTATCCGGCCTTTCTAGAGGACTCGAATACGTCTTTATGCTCACCCTTCCTGTGGTTAATTTGAGGAGAAAGAATGATAATTCTGCTCCCATGTGGCAATGCCAGAACAGCGTCCACGATTTGCTGTACAGTCTGTTTTTTAACTTCTCTTCCACATTTGTAACAATGAGGCCTGCCAATTCTCGCATACAACAAACGTATATAATCATAAACTTCCGTTACAGTACCTACTGTGGATCTGGGATTATGGGAAACCCCTTTTTGATCTATGGATATTGCTGGAGATAAACCCTCTATATATTCCACATCAGGTTTATCCATTAATCCTAAGAATTGCCTTGCATAGGCCGATAAGGATTCAACATACCTTCGTTGCCCTTCTGCATATATAGTGTCAAACGCAAGAGAGCTTTTACCAGACCCAGATACACCCGTAACAACCACAAGTTTATTTCTTGGGATATTCACACTGATATTTTTCAGGTTGTGCTCTTTAGCACCTTTTACAACTATATATTGGGATTCCATATATAATCATGTTCCATACTAAGATCTAGAGTCATAATTGTTATTCTACCTGTTTATTCAACGTTGATGATTTCTCATTTATTCTTTTTTATATCATCTATCTCTTCGCTGAGGGTTTTCTGTTTCTGCGCAATGTAATAAAGGTACCCAAAAAATATAATCCATGTTATCGCAAAAGTAATAAAGAGGTAGTCCAAGTTGGAACCTGTGTTAACCACACTTTCATTAGACCCATCTTGTGCTAAAACTGGTATGGTTAATAAATAACTCGTCAATAAAGTTGTCACAACGGCAATTAGACTCTTAGTTTTCATTCTTGACATATGTACTCCTGTATAAAATATCAGTGGTGATCACGGGACAATATGATTAGCCTCTTCTAATCGTTCCTCTATTTTTCTCAAGGCCATACGTGTAGTCAGAAGATGAACGAATAAAATTGTGAATATAGCGGTGGATACCAACAATAACAACTGCATGGAAGAATCAAGTCCTCCTGTAGAACCTGGCCCTATTACCGCTTGAGGGTGTAAAGTCCTCCACCATTTTATCGAAAAATATACTATCGGCACATCTACAAAGCCGACAATGCCTAATATGGCTGCATATTTCGCCCCTTGCTCTGGTGACGGAGCATAAGATCTAACCATAAGATATGCCAGATATATGAGCCAAAGTATCAATGAAGTAGTAAGGCGTGGGTCCCAGTTCCACCAAACACCCCAAACAGGTTTGGCCCACATTACGCCTGTAACTATTAAAACAGTTGTAAATAGCACGCCAACTTCTGCACTTGCCAATGCTAGCCTGTCCCATGATTTACTTTTCTTAATTAAATATCCTGTACTACCTATCAAGACCAAGAAAAAAGCTAAAAATGCTACCCAAGCAGTTGGCACATGCAAATAAAATATTCTTTGTACTATTCCTAAGTTTTTTTCCGTCGGCACCCATATGAATATCAGGTACATGTTTAAAACCATGGCAGATCCACCAAAGGCAATAAACAATTTTCTGCCGGCCCCAAGGTTTTTATTTCTCATACTTGCCATAAAGTTACTCCTGCATTATCTGTTCAAATAATAATGGCGATACAACTAGAGATAATACATCAAAAACTATTATTATATGTATACCTCTCGCGGCATCTGACCAACCGCCACCATCTAATATGTTTGCAGATGCTACAACTGATCCTATAAGAATTGGCATCACTATAGGCAAGAACATCACGGG
This sequence comes from uncultured Dehalococcoidia bacterium, assembly GCA_964443385.1. GTDB lineage: Bacteria > Chloroflexota > Dehalococcoidia > Lucifugimonadales > UBA2985 > VFHP01. The sequence goes on from CAYUCO010000132.1 coordinate 6,180, forward strand.
CAACATAATCTCCCTAGACCGTGTATTAACCGCCATAGCCGAAAAAAGTGTACCTAAGGATGCAAATCCTATTGTACCCAATACCACGATTAATAAAAAAATTGGATGTGTTATAGAGGTGTTAAACAGAATAGCATATATAGGTAAAAGTATTATTTCTGAGATAGTCAGAAAAACAAACATCGACAGCATTTTGCCAAAATATATCGAATCCCTACTAACAGGTGTCAGTAACAGACCCACTATACTACCTTGGTCATGTTCAATAACAAACAGTCTATTTAGGCCAATCACTCCTGCAAACGTTATAGAGACCCAAATAGCCCCGGGAGCAATTAACGACGCTAGTTGAGATGATGACCCAAAGGCAAAATTAAATATCACTAATGCTAGCAGCGCGAATGAAACTATAGAAATAATGACATCTTTGCTCTTCAATTCCAATAGCAAATCCTTCCATACCATTGTTTTTATGGCGATCAATGATCGTTTCATAACTGATCCTGTCTAAGGCTAGTATAATTCCTCTCAAACACATCTCTATCTATATCAACTCTTTTTTTATCGTAGGAGATCTTGCCTCTCGACAAAACTGTCACTCTATCTCCCATTTGTAATCCTCTACCAATGTTATGAGTTGTCATCAAAATAGTTCTCTTACCATTTTGTCCAGATCTTATCATTTCATAAAACCCTTCAAGTGCCTCCTGGTCTAGTCCTGATTCCGGTTCGTCCAAGAAAAGTATTGGCGGGTCGTGTAGGATGGCCCTAGCTATGGAAATTCTTTTTTTCATACCATGGGACATGTGCTTAATTTTCTTTCTCAAATAGCGTTCACTGCCAGTTATATCTGCTGCTACTTCTATCTTGTGTTCTATGTCTGGTAAGTTGAACATCTTGCCATAGAAAAACAGGTTTTCATATGCGGTAAGGTCAGAATAAAGCAGTAATTCATGAGTTACTACTCCTATGTTTTTCCTGATGAGAGATTTTTGTTTTTTTATGTCAAATCCAGCTACGTATATTTCACCTGATGTTGGCGTGGATATTGTAGCCAGATTATTCAGTAGAGTCGATTTCCCGGAACCATTGGATCCAAAAATCACCGTGACACTCCCCCAATCTATAGACATATCTAATTCGTTCAGCACTAAATTTGAGCCAAAGGATTTGCTTAATCCCTTCGCCTCAATTGCAAACCGAGCATTATTATTAGCGCTTACCATAGATTAAGAATTCTCTCCTCACTTATCTTTCTCACATAATATATATACGGAATTGCCTAATAATACATTACCCTATTTTCCTTTGCCAACGCCCATCAGGTTCATTCAAGTAGTTTTGTCACTATGAATCGTTATGGGAGTAATCAAATTTGTTTCGTTGACAGCCAGATTATATGCCTGATAAAATCACTCGCACATTAAAGATTTATTTAGCAGAAGAATCGAGGTTAATTATGGCAGAGACCGAAGTTACAATAGGAGAAATCCAAGAGGCACTAAGAGATGTCTACGACCCTGAAATTCCTGTTAACGTTTTGGACCTGGGATTGATATATGACATTAAAATCGATGAGGGTCAAGTCTACGTACAAATGACTCTTACTGCCCCTGGCTGCGGGATGGGACCGTATATAGCACAAAATGCTGAGTGGCGTATTGCCGAGATAGATGGAGTAGAAGACGTTGAAGTTGACATGGTTTTCGACCCACCGTGGAGCCCTGAACTAATAACAGAAGAAGGAAAAAAACTATTGGGATTGGATTAAACCGATCTTGTTACATTTATAAGTACATTGTTTGAGACTCCAAAACTCACAAAGCATGCATTAAAACAGCTTGGTAAATATTTGTCCTTAGAAACGAAGGTCAGCTAGCCTATCAATCACACAGATTGGACAGTGCAGACCTAATTAAAAGAAAAGAGATGCCTTATGACTCGTCAAATGTCTCCTCAAGAGCAAGCCCGTCTAGAAGCAATTAAAAAGACTTGGCAACAAAAAAAAGAAATAGGTAACAAATTAGCCAAAATCAAGAATAAAATAGGCGTCTACAGTGGCAAGGGAGGAGTTGGGAAAACTACTATAGCTGTTAATCTTGCTGTTACTTTAGCTCAGCAAGGCTACACAGTCGGATTGATGGACACGGACATAGACTGCCCTAATGCAACCCGAGTTCTAGGCATAACAGAAAAACCTACATCTTTTGAAGGGATGCTAATACCGCCTGAAAAGTTTGGTGTCAAAATACTTTCCATGGCATTTTTCCAAGAAAATGAAGAGGAAGCCATTATTTGGCGGGGACCCATGATACACAATGCTATAAATCAGTTTATGCAGACCACAGACTGGGGAGAACTGGACTATATGATAGTAGATTTACCCCCTGGAACTTCTGATGCTCCTTTAACGGTAATGCAGGTATTGAACCTAGATGGATTTGTCGTGGTAACTTCTCCTCAGGAATTATCTAAACTGGACGCAAAAAGATCAATTAACATGATAAGGAAACTAAAAATAAATGTGTTTGGAATAGTAGAAAACTTTAGTGGTGGTATATTCGGTACCGGAGCAGGTGAAACGTTGTCAGAGGAAATGGATCTGCCTTTTATAGGCAGGATAGATATGAGGCCTGACTACATAGATCTAAAAACCCCTGCAGTCGTATCAAATCCACTCATATCTGCAGAGTATGAAAGCCTTTGTTCGTCCTTAAACCAAATTGTCTCCACTATATCATCAGATTAAATAGCTTATTGCACTTAGTCTGACCCAATAACGCTATTCTTGGTTTAAAGACCTACGTTTCCTTGCGGCTTTCCTGAACCGTCTTCCTTCCTGAACTACTTCCATTTTCTTTGAGACATAACTCTTGATGTTAGACGTCTCCTTTATTAGTCTCTCTTTTGTAACTGAAGAATATTCACCACTTCGCCTAAATTTAGCAGAACGTCCCTTCAACAATGTCTTCACAGGTACGTCGACTATCACCTGGAGTTCCTTGAGCAGACTGTCCTTAAGATTCAGGGCAGACTCTTGCGGGTTGCGATTGGCTCCTCCTACAGGCTCTTCAATAATTTTGTCAATTATACTGAATTCTTTGCATTGCTCTGCATCAAATTGAACCGAATCCGCACTCAACCTATTTCTGTAAAAATGCTGCTTGGCTTCGAACGGACTCTCTATGGTATAGATTGCATTTTGATACATCATTACGACGTCGCTTACGCCAAATGCTAAAGCACCTTCACTACCAGTGTTGCTAACTATCACGGATATCGTAGGAGCATTTATTCTGAGCATAGTCTCTGTTGAAAAAGCTATTGAGCTTCCTAGACCACGTTCCTCTGCGTCCCGTCCATAGTTCGGCCCCGGGCTGTCTACCAAACTCAGCAAAGGTATTCCTAGTCTGGATGACAAATTCATTATTCTTTGTGCTTTACGAAATCCTTCAGGATTAGTTCTCCCTTCATGCCTTTTTCTGGCACTAATGTCGTGGCCTCTTTCTTGGCCAATCACTAGTACCGGATAAGCGTCTAGCAAGCCTAATCCTGCAATCACAGCCGGATCATCACCGTACAATCTATCTCCATGTAGCTCTATAAACACGTCAAATGTACGATTAATCAAATCACTAGAAGTTGGCCTCTGGTTTTCTTCCGACAAGGGAACTGCTTGCCAACTAGATGGCCAAAGTTCCTCTATTTGGAGAGATTCTGTTTTCTTCCATTCCTGCATTGCTCCAACTAGAGCATCCGTTTCTGCACCGAATTTGTCTTTTGTATTGCACAATAAATGTATAGCTATGGTTACGGCATCCCGCATTTTTCGTCTATCTATTACTTTGTCTATCATCCCATGGCTTAGTACGATATCTGCTAATCCTTGGTTAAAAGAGTTGCCGTATTGTCCACTAGTAATATCATCAGTTCGTTCTGGAGCTAAACCTATCATAGCCCCTTTTTCGCCAAAAACTATATCTGCCAGACTACCAAGAGAGGAATATGATTGACCAGTAACAGTATTAGCCATAACGCAAATATAAGGTAGCCCCTTGTCTTTGAAATTGTTTAATGCTACCAATATTTTAGGTATTTGCATCAGTTGTAGTAGGCCCCTATTTTCAGTCTGCCCTGTTGAAAGCAGGGCCAAAATTGGGAGTTTTTTTCTAGTTGCGTTTTCAAATGCAAGAGCTATCTTCTCCCCTGATATCGTACCAATGGTACCCCCAAAAAACCTATGATCTAACGATATTATTTGGGAAGGAACTCCTCCAATCGAAGCAACTCCCGTAATGGTCGCTTCTGATAATTCAGTTGAACTTTGCACCGTCGACGAGGTGGTTATGGACGTTCCTGATTCCTTAAACGAACCGGGATCTACTAAAACATCTATTTGTTCCCGAGCGTTCAACACATAATGATGATTACAATGTGGGCATACTCTATATTGCAAGAACTCTTTTGCATCTGATACAGAGTTCTTGCAATATAAACAATTCGTGAATAATTGATCTTGGTTTGTATTGGCAACATCTCTTTTTCTAATGAAAGATGTCAACCGGTTTGCGAATTGACGCAACATATTAAACCTCTTACCCGTATTGGTCCATTCCTATCCTATCACATCGCGAGACTTACCTGCCTCACCTGGGCCAACCACTCCTTGTTCTTCCAAAACATCCATAAGCCTAGCTGCTCTTGGATAACCGATCTTTAATCGCCTCTGCAGTAATGATGTAGATAATCTGTTATATTGAGACGCGACTTCCAAAGCTTTATTAAATAATTCATCATCTCTATCATCGGATCGAAGTTCGCCAGCTGAAAACACTTCTTTAAATTCCAAGGATATCTTTGGAGGGGGTGGTCCTTGTAGATTTTTCCAGTGTTCTACTAATTTTTCTATCTCTGAATCAGATATAAACGCTCCTTGAATTCTTTTAGGTTTAGGAACATCCGGTGGCTGAAAGAGCATGTCGCCACGACCAAGTAATTTCTCAGCTCCCACTGAATCTAAAATTGTTCTTGAATCCACTTGCGAGGCTACCGCAAAGCTAATACGGCTAGGGAAATTAGCCTTTATCAATCCTGTCACAACGTCTACAGACGGTCGTTGAGTAGCCACAACTAAATGAATCCCAGTGGCTCTTCCGAGTTGTGCCAATCTGGTAATGGACCGCTCAATATCAGAAGAAGCCGACATCATCAAATCTGCTAATTCATCAACCGCGACAACCAAAAGTGGCATTTTCTGATCTAAGGGAAGTTTTTCATTATATCCTTCTATGTTTCGTACTCCGGCTTCCTCAAAAATTTTATACCTTCTGAGCATTTCTTGAATCATTCCTTTGAGCATTAATACAGCTTTTTCCACCTC
>CAYUCO010000133.1:0-6899 GCA_964443385.1 uncultured Dehalococcoidia bacterium
ACCTAGCATTACCCCAGAGATGAATACTAAGACATCTGTTCCATCTGAAAGTACAGTAATGAATAATGGATTTGTTTCTGTTTCTTTGTCTGATACATCGACAGCTAGATACTTGATACGCGAAAGACTTGCTAGATTGGAATTGCCGAATGACGCGATAGGTGAAACCGAGCAGGTGACTGGTAGAATAATATTCGACGCTCAGGGTTCTATTCAGGATTCATCTCAGTTTACGGTTAACGTTAAATCTTTGGTCAGTGACGAATCTAGGCGTGACAGATATGTCCGGAATAACACTTTGAAAACAGAAATATATCCAGAAGTGTATTTCAAAATCCAGTCAATCGAAGATTTAAGCTGGCCGTTGCCTTCTACGGGATCACATCAGTTTAGGTTAATAGGGGATATCACAATAATGGACGTAACTCGCAGTATAACTTGGCACGCCGACGTAATATTTTCCGAACAATCTCTAACTGGTGTAGCCAGGACTACAGTTTTGTTTGAGGATTTTTCAATAACGAAACCTAGTCTGTCATTTATTTTGAGTGTAGCGGATGAAATAAGGCTGGAGTTGGAGTTTTCTGCGGCAATATCAAGGTCATAGACATAAGTCAAACTCTTTGAGAAACAGCATGTTTTATGGCTCCGGCTACGTCTGAAATTGCCTGTTTTGCGGTGTCCACGTCGTCTATCATGCCAAAAAAACCGTGTATCATACCTTCATAACAAATGTATTCAGTTTTGACTGAATTCTCATTGAGGAATTTGGCATATGCCTCCCCTTCATCTCTAAGAGGATCGTATTCGGCAGTGAGTAAGAATGCCGGAGGAAGCCCCTTGGGATTCCTGTTTTTTATAGGAGCTGCATAAGGGTTTTCAGCGTCACTTTCATTTTTGAGGTACTGATTCCAGAACCATACCATTGTGCCTTCAGTTAGACCATAAGATTCACCATTATCTTTATAGGATTGGGTTGTGAAATTTTTGGATATGACCGGGTATACCAATACTTGAAATATGATCTTCGGAGTTTCCCGCTCTTTGGCCATGATGGATACGGCCGCAGCTAGATTTCCTCCTGCACTATCGCCTCCAACCAATATCTTGTCTGGGTCGCCGTTTAGTGACAACGCATTTTCATATACCCATTTTGTTGCCTCGTAACAATCTTCAACAGGTCCTGGGAATTTTGTCTCTGGAGCGAGTCTATAGTCAACAGACACAACGATACAGTCTGCGCTCGTACACATGCTTCTACATACTCCGTCGGATCTGTCTAAGTCTCCAATTACCCATCCTCCTCCATGGAACCACACCAACACAGGGAATGGCCCATTGCCTTCCGGAGTAAATATCCTCGCCGTCAATTTTCCGTCGGATCCTGTAACCAATTTGTCTTCTTCTTTTGCTACATTAGGACCGATAGGTGGTGGTCTTAATCTGGAATTAACTCTTGCTTGAGCGGGAGATATGGTATCTGTGGCTGGCATATTCGCGGCAGCCCTCTGTTCGAGGACTGATTTGGCTTGATTATTTAGTGGCATGTTATACCTTTCTTTAATTGGGACTTTCAACCGATGTTTTTTCGGTAGGACATTAACTCTTCAATATAGATTTTGCCGTAGTCCCCATAGTGGCCAGTATCTTCTGAACCCTGCAGAGGTTCGGCCCACATGTATTTTATGTCAGACCAGTCTATTGGGAATGGGGGGTCATCGAAAAACGTTCTTACTGCCTCTGTGGGATCTGTGGCATACACATACCCCAGCATCTGGAAATTCTCATATACGTTACCACTGCTTGCTAGAAAATCCCCGTTCATAGAGGCTAGGATGATGAAGTTATCTGTTATTGTCTTGACCTCCCTTCGGAGACCTTAAGGCTTAAGCTGTGGTGGTGGGTGTTGCTTGAATTCAACAGTGAAATTATATCATTGAATAAAATATTTTCAAACCAAAAACGCGACAAACTGATAAATGTTGTATGTGAAACACTCGTCTATATTCGTGAGAATATAGAGCACGACCAGCGTTGTTATTTAGGAGTGAAGTTAGTAGGACCTAATTTGAGGTTCCCATTGGGTTATTTTAACCGGTATATAGTCTACCTTAGGTCCTTTATCGGTGCTAGTAATGCGTATATGCTTTAGCCAGTTTTCATCATCTCGGTCTGGGTAGTCGAGCATTGTATGTGCGCCCCGGCTTTCCTTGCGTTCCTTCGCACCGATAACTATTGTTTCGGCACAATCAAGCATGAATCCGAGTTCTAGAGCAAATATTAGGTTGGTATTGAAAATACTGCCTTTATCCTGTACCGGTACTGATTTATATCTTTCTTTAAGTAGTGCTATTTTCTCTTGAGCCACTTGCAGACCTTCTGTGGTGCGGAAAACTGCTGCATGCTCATTCATTGTGACTCCCATATCTAACCTAATTTTTGCGGGCGTATCGTTGTTGTCTGGTCTTGAAAGTATTTCCTTAATATGATCTTCATCTAGTGATAATCTTGATTCTGAGATTCTTACTTCAGGTCTTTCTTTTGCAAACAAAGCTGCAGCTGCTCCTGATCTACGACCAAAGACTATTGTGTCGAGAAGTGAGTTTGCCCCGAGTCTATTACCTCCATGTACACTGACACATGCAGCTTCACCAGCTGCATACAGGCCTGGTATAACGGTTGCACCATCAACGTCCGTTTTAATTCCCCCCATTTGATAATGCATTCCAGGGCGTATTGGCACTGGTGCTTCTGCGAGGTCAATTCCTATAAAATCCATAGAGACTTCATTTATGTATGCTAGCCTTTCATGTATTTTTTGACGACCCAGATGCCTCAGATCCAATAGCACACAACCATCTATTCCCCGACCTTCATTGATTTCTGTTTGTTCAGCTCTTGATACGACATCTCGTGATGCTAATTCCATCATGTTTGGGGCGTATTTCTCCATAAATCTTTCCCCTTTGGAATTAAGCAAATAGGCTCCCTCTCCTCTCGCTGCCTCAGTTATAAGTACACCGTTGCTTTTGAGAGTCGTCGGGTGGTATTGAACCATCTCCATATCTATTAAAGGTGCTCCAGCATTGTATGAAAGAGCTATGCCGTCACCAGTGCAGATTAAAGCATTAGTTGTAGGTTCATAAAGCCTTCCAAGGCCACCTGAAGCCATAATGACTGCTTTTGCTTTGATTAGTTGTGTTTTTCCGCTTATCATTTCTATAGCAACTACGCCATGACATTCGCCATTTTCCATTATGAGTGACGATACGAACCATTCCTCATAAACCCGCGTTCCTGCTTTCATTATTTGCTCATACATGACATGGAGCATTGCTTGCCCAGTAAAATCTGCAACAAAAAAAGTACGCGCTCTTTGTTGTCCTCCGAAATTTCTGGTACCGAGTTGCCCGTCTTCGTTCCTGCTGAAGATTACGCCCATGTGTTCCATATCAATTATTGCCCGGCCAGCTTCTTCTGCAAGAACTTCTATTGCATCCTGGTCACCTAAATAATCACTTCCTTTGACTGTTTCGTATGCATGTTCCTCCCATGTATCACCTCGATCAGTTAGAGCCGCATTTATCCCGCCTTGGGCTGCATTGGAGTGACTTCTGACAGGGTGTACTTTGGTTATAATTGCTACGTTGGCACCCTCATTCTGTGCTTCTAATGCCGCCCTTAAACCGGCTAAGCCTCCTCCGACTACTAATACATCGTGCTCTAACATTCAATTCCTCCTAATTGGTTATCAGAAATCCTTCCGCAAATTAATTGTTGGATAGGATACCTTATATATATTTGTTGTGACATTTTTTGGTTAGTGTCTTTCCGAAACACCACTAAAAAATTCTGCACCTTTCTTTGGTCGACCAATAATATAACACTCATCTGTCTCAGGGGCTATACCTAAACCGACCATTTGTTATTAAATTCACCACTTTCAACATACAACAGAAATATCAGGCGAATACTCTTAATCAATATTATTTATTTGAGGTGTTTATATCCTTGAATATTAATCAACATAATGTAATATACGAAACAGACTTATTCCCCAGAGGTAATTTATTGTTTAATCAACACATTTACTCTGGCAATCCTCTCGATAGAGGTGACGCAGAGAGACGGGACGAGCAATCTTTAATGGATGCTTCCAAGCATGGGTCTAGTAGGTTTCTTCTGTTCAACAACCAAGAAATTCTGATTACACGATCTTCAAAACCTAATATAACTTGGTTGAACATTAATGATTTGGAATCCGCGCGGATATCTGAGCCTGTTTTCCTAGGTCTATTGGGATCTGTGTATCACTTCGCGGTAGATAATATTGATGAAGAATTTGATTTAACAGGTTTTGAGAATAGCGAATTTATTGATCTAAGATCCTTGACAGACATCGTTGATCATTCCGAAGTATCAATTGCCGCTCAAGGCAAGGCTCAATTAGATTGGCACAAGCGTAACGGTTTTTGTGGGGTATGTGGAGCAAAGACTGTTATGAAAAGAGGGGGACAGGTAAGACAATGTTCCAGTTGCTCAAGTTTTAATTATGCTCGCACCGACTCAGTGGTAATAATGATTATATATTCTGGTGATTGGTGTTTACTAGGCCAGACCAGAGGTAGATCAACTGATAAAACTCGCTACTCTGTTTTGGCTGGTTTTGTAGAACAAGGTGAGTCTATTGAAGAAGCGGTTGCTCGTGAGGTAATGGAAGAGGCTGGTGTGTCTGTAAAGAATGTGAAGTATCATTCATCGCAACCTTGGCCGTTCCCATCTAATTTAATGATTGGCTGTTATGGAGAAGCAAGTAGCACGAATATCGAAATTGATAATGAAGAAATGCAGGACATAAGATGGTTTCATAGAGATGAAGTTGTTGCATCGCTAAAGGGTGTCAATGATTCCCTGACACTGCCAGGACCGATAGCTATAGCACACCATTTGATCAAGAGTTGGGTGGAAGGCAATCTGTCTCAGATTGATTAGGCGTAAATTTATTTACGTTACTAGGTATTGATAAAATTATATTCGGAGGCCTGATTTGGAAGAATTGGAACCAGTAAATATTGCATTGGTTGTTACACCTCATCCCGATGATGCAGAATTTGGATGTGCAGGAACAGCTGCACGGCTGATATCGGAGGGAAAAAAGGTTTATTATTTGGTCACTACCAATGGAGACAAAGGCGGTAGAGATACTGACATGACTGCTGAATATCTCATTAATGCAAGACAAGAGGAGCAACGTGAAGCAGCCAAGGTTATAGGTGTTTCTGAAGTGGTGTTCTTAGAGTTTGGAGATGGAGAATTGGAAGATAATAGGGAGTTCAGAGGCCAGTTGGTCTATTATATACGGAAATTCAAGCCAGATATAGTATTTACCACTGACCCGTTCCGAAGTTCCTTTTATATACACCGTGATCATAGAATTACAGGCCTTGTGACTCTAGACGCTGTGTTTCCTTATGCTAGAGATTTACTGCATTTCCCAGAGCATATTGAACAAGGTCTGACTGGGCACAACGTAGATGAAATTTTCTTTTGGGGTTCTGAAGAGCCCGACACTTTTATTGACGTTAGTTCGGTGATAGATTTAAAGATCCAAGCTCTTTTAAAGCACAAAAGTCAGATGCAGGATTATGTAGATCAATCCGGTGGCGAAAAAGGCTTTGCAGATAGAATGAAAGAAATGGGACGTAGACAACTAGACAAGTACGGGATTGAATTCGAACATGCTGAGATGTTCCGGAGGTATGGAATTAGACGGATGATGTCAGACGAATGAAACAGGTTGAGTTTATCAAATGTTTTTATGTTTGTGTTACACGAAAAGTGGAATCGAGTAATGAGAATGCATAATGAACATTAATAATCTAATCAAAAATAACATTGAGCGGTTACACAGAGATATTGAAGAAGCAATTGAAGGACTTACTTCGAAGGAAATGCACTGGGTCCCTTCGGATGATTTTAATCATATTGCATTCAATCTGTGGCATTATGTTAGAACCGAAGACAATTTAATACGATTTGTTATTCAAGAACGTCGGCCCACAATATGGATAGAACAAGATTGGTATAGTAGGTTTGATCTTGACCGAATTTCTCAAGGAACTGGTATGACCATAGATGAGGCAAACGCAATAAAAATAAACTGCTTAGATCAATTCTGTGGATATATGACCGAAGTTTGGAAGTCAACTTCTGAATATCTTTCTCTGGCTTCTGAGACTGATCTTGCCAAGCAATTTGTTGTTAGGCCTTTCGGAGAAAGATCGGCGGCGCAGATTATAACTGAAAACCTTTTGACTCATGGGTTTACACATGTGGGGGAGATTTTAATGTTAAAAAGATTACAGGGTATTTCTTTTCTGAGTCCCTGAAACATTTGATATACTTTTGTTAATGTGCAATATTTAGGATGTCAATTTTAAAGCAACCGAATAAAATTTACGGAGTTAGATAATGGTAAATGTAAAAACAAAATCTGGTTCAACACTTGAGATAGAAAGCGCCTTGTACGATTTCGTCAAGAATGAATTGGTAAAAGATACTGACTGGGACGCGGATTCATTATTCAATGTTTTGGGGGAATTGGTTGAAAAGTTTGGAGGTAAAAATCAGACACTTTTGAATAAACGTAAAGAGATTCAAAGTAGTATTGATAATTACTATGTTGAAAAAAGAAAGACAGGATGGAAGCCAACTGTAGATAAATCAGAGCAGGACGCAGGCGAATTGGAGGAGTTTTTAATAGAGATTGGATATTTGTCATCCAGCAACAACCCTACGTTCCGGATGACTACTCCCAGTTTGGATGCGGAGATGAATCAAAATGGACCTGAACTGGTAACACCTGTGTCTAATGCAAGTATGGTTGTAGGTGGGGCGAA
>CAYUCO010000134.1:0-1759 GCA_964443385.1 uncultured Dehalococcoidia bacterium
GAGTATAGGCTATTGCAAATCCCCCACCCGGGCTTATCTCACTTATATCTAAATTCGATTCTTCAGCAAAATTTAAGACAATCTGCATAGCCTTGGTATAAGGTTCTAATTCAAAAACAGGTGATCCTAAATGAAAATGTAACCCAACAATCCTTATATTTGATAACCCTCTGGCCATTTCTACTGCCTGTAAAGCTTGACCTGTTTGTATAGAGAATCCAAACTTACTGTCCAAAACCCCAGTAGTAGTGTAAACATGTGTATGTGGATCTATTCCCGGCGAAACACGAAGAAGTACATCCTGAACAATATGCTTTTCTTTGGCAATACTATCAAGTAAAGTCATTTCATGAAAATTATCTATTACCACCCTATGAATATTGTAATCTATCGCCATAGATAGCTCGTCCGCACTTTTATTATTGCCATGGAAATAGATCATATTTGAAGGGAAATTTGCCTTTTGTGCAACTGCTAATTCGCCGCCAGAAACCACGTCAAGACCCAACCCTTCTTCATTAAATAAATTGGCCAGGGCAACATTTATGAAAGCTTTACTGGCATAAACAACCCTAGTGTTTGGATAATAGTCCCTGAATGTGTTGACAAATTCTCTACATTTTTCTCTCAACGTAAACTCATCCAGTATATACAATGGCGTGCCATGCTCTCTGGCAAGATCGGCAACGTCGCAACCACCTATAGATAAATTTCCATTGGTGCTTATACCAGTCTTATAAGGGAAAAGTTCAATATTTGGAAAATTCAATGCTTGTCTCCTTACTATCAGATTGATTAGATGTGAACAACTTCTTCTTCAATAATCTTACCGTCGTCTATAAAAAATGCTCTTAACATTTTATCCGCAGCTACATTCTCGGAAAGAGAAATTAACACGAATAGTGTGTCTGGCCACGGTTCTGCCAAACGAACATCAGTGTCTGACGGGTACGCTTCAGAATGGGTATGAGAATGATAAATGGCCCCGACCAATTCTTCCCTGTCCAAATCTTGCATAACCTCTAAATGTTGTAATGGGTCTATGGTGTACCTATATGGACTCTTGGTTTTATTATCCATTCGATAAATCTTAACCACTTCCTCCCCTTTAACTCCCAAAATCCCACAACATTCGTTCGGATTTTCTTGATTGGCATGATCAATTAGTTCTTTGAAACGATCTCTGTCTATTCTGAGCATAATGAATCACATTCTAATATCATTCTGACTGTCTTGGCTATACCTAAACCAGTGAAAAATGATCGACTGTATCCTCGGTAACTGATATACTGTGTATCTGTTATATACAAGCGGGAGTAGCTCAGCGGTAGAGCACCGCCCTTCCAAGGCGGCTGTCGTGGGTTCAAGTCCCATCTCCCGCTCCACTTTCAGGACCACGAACACGAATCTAAATTTTACCCTAAATCACCTATACAAGAATTTGCCTAAATTAAGAAAACACAGACTCACATCAGGTGAAGTCCATTCATTATTACAGCAATATCAGGGTCCGGTCACATGGACCCCAAGATATGACCCGATATCGGAACTCGTCTTCACAATACTGACTCAACATACTTCAGACAACAATGCTCTCAAGGCTTTCAACAATCTCATTGGGAAGTTCCCAGAATGGCAAGATGTCTTAGATGCTGATGATGATGAGATTGCAAAAACAATATTCATAGGCGGCCTTTCAAAAATAAAAGCCCCTCGAATAAAGTCAGTCCTCAAGGTTATAAAATCTAATAGAGGATCG
>CAYUCO010000135.1:0-1493 GCA_964443385.1 uncultured Dehalococcoidia bacterium
GAGTGGTGTACCGTACTCATTAGCTAGTTTCATAACATTACAACCAACTACTACTAACTGTCCGTTCTCATCTATCGCGCTAGTCATAGGAAAAACTTTTGAGTTCAAAGGCTTCATGATATCAACTCCTTATTTAGAAAATCACTGTAACCGAATTTTGAAGCACTAGGAGAAGACCATCTTAGAAAAGTCCTTATCTGGCTGTCAATAGGAATAGCGGTACGCAACCGAAAAACATGATCAAGAGTTACAACCAAGTTCTCAAACCCACAACGTCAATTTTCTGTCTATTCAAATGAATAAAGCTCGAAAGGATTTTTCTCTATGAACACAACACTGAATGTATCTTGACCTTGGCACTGAAGTGCTTTAACTTACAATGGTCTTAACTGTTCCAGGAGTTGACATGCCAATAATACATGATGGCCATTTTCGTCTACATAAGCTTCCTATGGGTCCCTACGATAACAATGCATACATCATCTCCAATCCTACCCAACAAGAATGCTATATAGTGGACGTACCAGATAATCCTATGGCAATCCTAAAAGAGGTTGGAGATTATACGGTTAAAGGAATCCTGATCACTCATAATCATTTTGATCATCTTGTAGGTCTAGCCGAAGTAAAAAAAGCCACTGAAGCCCCTATATGGACCCATGAAGCAGACAAACATAGTTTGTTTGACAAAGACAATATTTTGGAACAAGGAATGACTCTTTTACTGGGCTCGATTGAGTTACAAGTTTTCCACACTCCTGGACACACCGAGGGCTCTGTATGTTTCTTGGCTGATAATCACTTAATATCTGGTGATACTATTTTCCCCGGTGGTCCCGGTAGAACGAATAGCCCAAGTGATTTCGCTCAGATAGTTAGCAGTATTAAGAATCTCCTGCTGACGATTGGAAATGATATAACTGTTTACCCAGGTCATGGCAGCAATACTACAATAAGCGAGACACGCAAGGAACTTGCGATTTTTGAAAGGAATAGTCATCCCGCATCTCTCTGCGGAGATGTTCAATGGATCACAGGCAACTGAATTCAGCGAAATATATATTTTTACTTACATTATCTTATGAATGAACAATTCCAAAAAACTGTACTCTCCAACGGAATAACTGTGGTCTCTGATCATATGCCAGATACTAAATCAGTCTCCTTAGGCTTCTTTGTTGGCACTGGCTCTCGTCATGAAGAAGAATCAAATGCAGGAATATCACACTTTTTAGAACATATGCTCTTTAAAGGAACATTGAAGCGACCCACCCCTAGAGAAATTAGTATCACCGTTGAGTCTTTAGGGGGAGTCCTCAACGCGGGTACGGGAAAGGAACTCACGTCGTACTGGGCTAAAGTAGCGAGGACACATCTTCCAACTGTATTCGACTTACTCCAGGATATGTTAAGTCATTCAAAACTAGATGAGTTAGAAATAGAAAGAGAAAGGATGGTCGTTATAGAAGAACTAAAGATGTATAACGATTTTC
>CAYUCO010000136.1:0-24588 GCA_964443385.1 uncultured Dehalococcoidia bacterium
ATATATCCTTGGTACAGTTTAATTTTGAAGGGTGCTTTCACTGAACTATTCTTGACTTGTTCTCCAAAGGACATTTCCATGCAGTGCCGATGGATATCTGTTCTTAAAAACTTTATATTCCTGTTCCGAATTTGCCAAAGAAAACGGATCACCCAAGCCGGGGTATACTACCACATCTTTTGGCAAAGTAAACAATTTTTCTTCCACACTTGTTATTGTCTGATGCAATGTTTCAATTGGCGTATAGTATCCTGGTCCGTTGACGGAAGTTAGAGTTTCACCGGAGAACAAATTGTTGTCTACAAGGTAGCAACAAGATCCAGGAGTATGCCCTGGAGTTGCAATTGCAAGAATCTCCATACCCGCGACTTCTATACTTAAGCTACCTTCGAAAGGGTTTTCTGGTCTTTGAGAATTGATCGGAGTGAAATAGTTAAAGACGTTGGCATCGGTGGCACTGATCCAAACCTCGGCTCCTGTTGCCTCTCTTATTGGATGCAGACCTTGCAGTTGCTCCGGATGAGTATGGGTTATAAAGATACCCTCTACAGTTATATCATTACACGCATTAATTATCTGACCGGGGTCATCTGGAGTGTCTATGATAATCCCTTTACGAGTTTTGGCGTTCTTTATGATGTAGGAATTAAATCCTATTTTTCCGCACCTTATAGTTACTATGGTATTGTGGTTAGCTATGTTGTTTGACACCTCAACCCCTGAATTGTATGTTTACAGGATAATACTACCAAAAGTGTTTATTGCACTCAATGTTCTGATCGGATTATGTAACATAATGTAAAGATCTTGGTAGAAAATATAGCTTATGTATGGGTGAACTAAATGCAAAAGTATGACTTTAGAGACTTGAGCCAATTAGAATCCGAGTGGATTACACATATTCTCAGATTAAACGGAATGGCGAACAATTCTTCTGTAAATGGCTTCTCTTTAGAAACTCTCTCAGGCTATGGTGGTTTTATAAATAGTCTATATAGGCTTAATCTTCAATATGATGTTATAGAAAATGGTAGCCCCACATCTATAGTTGTTAAAACTCCCTCAAAAAATGATTTGATAAGAGGCGTTACAGATATATTACAATCAAATCAACGAGAAGTTAATTTTTACCGACATGTTCCTCGCGTGCAAGGATTGAAAACACCATATATTTACTATGGTGACATAGCTGAAAACAAAGAGGATACCATAATTTTTATGCAAGATATGGTCGGTTATACACAAGGAGATAGCGTTCTTGGTTGTTCCTTAGAACATGCAAAAAAATTCATTGAAGGTATAGCGGTTTTCCATGCAGCATTTTGGGGTTCTGAGAATTACGGTTATATACCACTCAGGAATGACCAGACACAGGAATATATGGCATTATACCCTGGGGCTTGGTGCTCGATATTGAATAAAACGGAGAATTTTATTCCTGATAGCCTATCTGCCTTAGGACGGGATATCCTGGGACATATATTAACAATAAAGGAAACACTCTCAATTTACCCTGCCACTATATGTCATGGTGATTACAGGCTAGATAATATTTTTTTCAAAAATGATGAGCTAGTTGTCTTTGATTGGGAATATTGTGTTAGAGGTAGAGGCGTTTATGATGTGGCCACTTTCATTACCGAGGCATTTAACCCTATTGAAAGAAAACGATGGGAATGTGATTTATTGAAACTTTATTGCTCAACCCTTCAAGAAAATGGGATATCAGACTACTCTTTCGACGACTGTTTTTATGATTATTCTGTATCTATGCTGGAAATCTTCGTTTTTTGGGTAGTTACCGGGGGATATTGCGATTATAATAACGAACGATCTATGGCTTATCTAAAAAACTCCATGATACGTTTTGATGCGGCCATAGCTGATTTGGATTCTCTAAAACGGTTGAGGCGCGTCTAATTTTATTTATAAGGGGAGAATTATGAGTGATGAATCATTGAATACTAAAAGACAGGAAATAATTGAGCGTTTGAAGTCCATTAAATCAGAATACGATAGATGTTCCGATGTAAAACCTGATGTAGCTTACCGTGGTTCAGAATGGTCTATTTCTGATTTATTGAGGCATACTAGAGGTAGTTACAGAGGTATGGCTGCACGTATATTAGATGAGGAAGAGCCAAATTTGAATCCTGGTGGTTACGACTCAGATGAAGCGTGGTCAAGGGAGCGTAATTCGTTATTGGATGAGATCGAAAGTTATATCAAAATGGCAAAAGACCTCGATGGTGATCAACTCTCCAGGACTGCTATTTTTTCAGGTAACGTAATAACTATTCTTGATATGCTCGAGAGAGTTGCAGGTCACTATGATGAACATCTAGCTCAGTTAAGGGATGAGGTTAGAGCTAGAGAGGGTCTTTCTTAATATCCACAAAGTTTTATTAATTCATTAACGAGATTGCCAGTTTGTGGATAGAGTGAAGACCGCAGTTGAGAGGGCCAACGCCGAAGCGAATAAAAATGCTGCTTCAGTATTTATGTTGTCTGCTATTATCCCAGCTACAGCAGGAGCAAATGCCGAAACGACTATGGCTGCACCGAATACCAAAGACACTGTTGTGGCTTGGGTGCCAGTATCTACCAAATCCATAGCGGATGCCAGAAAAAGAGCCATTAGTGGGAATGTGAAAGCTCCCATAACTAATACTACTAAACCAAAGAGTAGTCCATCGGCCGCTATGGGTATGCCCAAGAATGACAACCCAAGTATTATCATGCTCGGGACTAGTACTACTTTTCTTCCTAGCCTATCGGAGACATATCCCATGATTGGTTGCGATATTATACCTCCTACTTGAGCTAAAGATAAGTAAAGTCCGATAGTAACACTTTGGAATCCCTTGTCTTCGTCCAGGTATATTGGTAAGAAAGTTAAAACGGTACTCTGTGCCCCAGAGAAACCGGCAGCAAAAATGAGGACGAATATCAATTTCCTGTTTCGAAGCAAGTTGGTTACTGACGAAATATATTGAACTACAGTAGTATTTTCTGAAGCTTGTACAGGTATGTTTCTTAATAAAATCCAAATAAGTATTCCACAAAACAAACCCGGTATAATACTTCCTTGAAGTACTAATCGCCATCCTATTACACCTATTAGAGAACCTGCTATAATTGGACCCAGTGTTTCTCCAATGCTTCCGCCTGTTCCATGTAAAGCTATTGCAAAGCCTCTTCTGGAGGTGAACTCTTTTGCTAATGAGGATATTGCCGCTGGATGCCAGAAGGTTATGGCTACACTTAGTAAAGAAGAGAACACTACAGCTGTCCAAAAGCCCTTAGCAAGTCCTAATGCTACTGCAAATACCGATACCAAAATTATGGATCCGCCTAGTATGATCGCTCGTTGTTTCGGATATTGGTCTCCCATAAATCCTGCTGGGATATTGGCGAATCCACTTATTATTGCTCGGAAGGTAGATAGTGTGCCGATTTGAGTGTTAGAGAGATTGAGGCCTGCTTTTATTTCTGGAAGCAGCACGAAAAATGCTGCGTTGAACATATGTTTGAGTCCGTGGCCAAAAACAGCCACAATCAGAAGAGTCATCCTTTGTTTACTAGTTATAAGAGGTGTCAAAATATTATTCTATGCGGTTATTGTTCAAAAAAGTTTGATACACTGCTCAATAGGGTAAGCGAAATATGAGAAAAATGCGAGTCAGTTGTTGCACCGTGCCAATGTTTCTCTCCGGCTGGGATGTGTATTAGATCTCCAATTTGCACCACTGATTTTTCTTTTTCCGTACCCACAATACCAATCCCATCTGTTACTAGCAAAACCTGATCACTACTATGAGTGTGTAGCTTGTTTCTTGCTCCAGGTCCAAAGTTGACATGTGTCATGTTAAAATCTTGCCCTGTATCATTTGTGACCAGTGGTTGCGTTGAAACTGCGCCCCCGACGAAAAAATCATTTTCCGCGATAGACTTAGGTGTTTGGTTTATATTTATTACTTTCATTTTTCACCTCTGTATATTTAAGCGTATATGACATGGTATATATTTATCTATATTGGACACCATTTTACGATTTAGCATAATGAACTTACGTTAAATTAATGCCAATGACAATAATTCAGGTTTTTTCATAGTGATCTAGATACGTATAGATGTATATCGCATACAATTGTAACATTTGTATTGCTTCTAGCATGTAATACAAAATTATAATGGACTTGTAGATATGTGGCCTAAATGGTAGCTTAGAATACGGTTTATGATATGGATTGGATTTATTTATGAAGTCAATTAACAAATCTTATTATTTAATATTCACGTTCTTGATTTTCGGATTGGTTTTGGTCGCATGTTCGGAAGAAGTTATACCTGATCCAAATCCTACTCCGGATATTCAGGCTACTGCTACTGCACACGAAGAACAACTCATGGCTATCGAGGCTACTGCAAATGCAATGGCAAAATTATTTGTTCAAGCTACTGCTTCCTCTATGCCGACTCCTACGAGTACTTTAGTTCCTACTAATACACCGTCTCCAACCGCAACGTTAACTCCACAGCCAACACCACAGTTGGAAGAAACTTACAGTAGTAAGTATGGATTTTCGATGAACTATACAGCTGGTTGGCAAATGTATGATTGGGATGATCAGTCTTCAAGTTTAGTCATGTTTAATCATGCATCAGGTTCGTCCGTTGAAATAAAGATTACTTATGCACCACAAGAGTCACTAGAAGAGTTCACTGAAATTATTATTAGGGATAACAAGAATGCTGGATATGGTGAAAGGGACAGAGTCAAAATTTCAAACCCGTATGGTTTTGTGAGTTATGGTATAGATTGGCATACAGAATGGCCAGTAAGATATGTAATATTCAAGAACGGTGATTGGGGTATCTCAGGAAGATTCCTGGTTAACGGGGACCATGCCGAAGAATTACAGCCAATTGTAGACACTATGTTTGAATCTATTAACGTATTTCCACCAACACTTCTGCTCCCTCCTCCAACTCCAGTACCAGCGTCCACATCAGGATATCCATCTTGGTCTCCAGATGGAAACAGTATACTTTTTGTTTCAGGAATACAGAATGGATATAAATCAATATACTCTATGAAATTGGATGGATCCCAATTGGTCAAGTTGACAGATAAAGGTGATGCATTGAGAGCAAGTTGGTCGCCAGATGGAACTAAAATAGTTTTCGATGCTCTCGATTACAATGGGCTTGAATTATGGAATATTTATATTATGAATCCCGACGGTTCTGGAGTTGAACAACTTACCAATACTGATCTAAGTATAAATGAAATAAATGTTATGCCAGTGTGGTCTCCAGATGGGTCTAAGGTTGCTTTTGCTAGCGGCAGGAATGGTGAGGATGGTGAAATATATATAATCGATGCCGATGGTTCAAATGAGACCCGTATTACTGATAATGAACATGAAGACTTGATGCCTAACTGGTGTTCCGATGGATATATAAGTTTTACTTCATTAAGAGATGGACACAAACGTTTATATGTTATGAAAGCAGATGGAAGTGATGAAATGATGGCTTCCGCACAATTCTCCCTTGTTGGTGATCTTGACTCTATATCTACGGAGGCTGTGGATGAAGAGCCTGCTTGGTCTCCTGATTGCAGTCAGATTGCTTTTTCTTCAGATAGAGACGGGGATTGGGATATATATATCGCATCTTCGAGTGGATCCTTGGAGAATATTACGGCTAATGAATTCTATATAGATGGATATCCACAGTGGTCTCCTGATGGCACAAAAATCTTATTCCATAGTCATGGAAGAAACAGAACTTTTGCCTATCTTCAAGTCTGGGTTATGAATGTTGACGGGTCTGAAGTTAAGGCGCTTACGGATTACACTACGAGATAGTGAGGATTTCAGCCACCGTACATTGCTAGTCTTTTGACTTTTAATCCATCACCCACGTGCGATTGGATGGCCGCTAGCATTTCGAAGTCGTATTCTGATACGAATGTAATAGCAGTTCCAGGTTTCCCCATTCTAGCGGTTCTGCCTATACGATGAACGTAATCTTCAACATTCTCTGGAATATCATAGTTTATCACGTGTGACACCGCTGGAATGTCGAGACCTCTAGCTGCAACATTAGTAGCTATCAGTATTCTAAGTTTTCGTGACCTGAATTTGTTCATTACGGAGTTCCGTCGGGTTTGTGTTATATCGCTATGAATTGCTTGGACATCATGGCCTCTATGTTTCAAATAGCTCACTAATTTGTCAACGCCTAGTTTAGTGCGTCTAAATATAAGAGCTTGGGCGATTTGCCCAGTATGTAGTAGTTCTTCGATTGCTGAGTAGCGATCTCTTTCTGCTACTTCATAATACCATTGGTTTACTTGATCTACAGGTTCGGATTCACCGCCGATTAATATCCAAACGGGATCCCTCATATATTTTTGTGATAATCGCTTTATGGTGTTGGGCATAGTCGCAGAAAAAAGGAGTGTTTGTCTAAGTTTCGGAGTTCTTCTCAAGATTTTTTCTAAATCAGGTGCAAATCCAATATCAAGCATTTGGTCAGCTTCATCTAAAATCACTACCTTTAAATTCGAAAGATCCACCGTCTTTCGTTCCATGTGGTCTAAGAGTCTACCAGGAGTTGCAACTACAATGCTGGGGTTTTGATTCAAGGCTTTTATTTGAGGTAGTATTGGTTGTCCTCCATAAAGGGGGGTGGTTATTACGTTTTTGAACTTTCCCAACCTACCGAGTTCAGTTTGAACTTGTAGTGCTAATTCGCGAGTCGGAACTAAGATTAGGGCTTGGATGCCTGATTTGTTTTTATCTACCATTTCGGTTATTGGTATTCCGAAAGCTGCAGTTTTGCCTGTTCCTGTTTGTGCCTGCCCGACCACGTCTTTTTCCTTTTTGATCAGTGGTATTACAGATTCCTGAATTGGAGTAGGACTTTCATACCCTAGCTGGGTAATTGCTCGAGATAATTCTGCGGAGATAGACAATTTGCCGAAGCGGTATGTTTTGCCAGAACGGTCTTGGGAAACAGAAACATCGTCACTCGGCCTATGTTTTTTATTGTGACGGGTATTTCTATCCAACTTGTTTCCGGGTACACGGAACTTGGTAGTGTTGGAACGCACTTGCTTCTGGGTATCCAATGGTGATTTTGAGAGGTGGGATTTGCTTTGGTACCGTGAAGTGTCGTTTTCGGTATTTTGGAATAGCTTTTTAAGCTTCCGGTTTAGGGATTGGAGTATTACTAGGTCCTGCTCTTAGATAAATTAGGATTTGAGTATCTTTCAGTACATTTTTTGCGCGACTTTGCGCTCGATATCTTCCTTTTCTCGTATCCTTGTAACCGCAGTTTACTTTACAAACACTAAGACTGTCAAAGGGTGGTTAACTGAACGCTTACGGTTTGTCCCTATCCTTCCCTCTATAGGCAGAGATAGCTATTGCTAGTATCAAAAAGGCTAAAGAAACAGATAAACCGTCTTTATACCCTGACATGGTAGCTAATTGTGTTATTTGGCTTTCCTGAATCCCTTGGCTTTCAAGAGCAACACGATTTGCAGTCTCACTTAATGAATAAATGGTTCCAATCAGTGCTATTCCTATTGATATTCCTACCTGCCTAGCAGTAGGAATGATCGCCGATGCCATTCCCAGTTTATCTCGACTGACAGATCCCATAACCACACTGTTGTTTGGTGGCAAGAATATTGCACTTCCACTCCCAGACAATATCAAACCAGTAATTATGTGCGGCATAGAAGATTCTGTTGTAAACGTCAGTAATATGAAATAGCCAGCAATCATTACGGAGAGCCCAAACGTGGATATAGTTCTTGATTGGAAATGATCTGATAGGAATCCACTAATTGGTGAGCAAATTAGTCGTGTCATAGGTACTATCATCAGAACAGGACCAGCTTCTATTGGCCTTAGTCCCAACGCGTTCAATAGGTAGAAAGATATTAGAAATAGGAAAGCACCTTGAGCCATGAATTGCAACATCGAACTCGTTACAGATGAGGTGAAGAGTCGTTCTTTCAGAAGGCTTAATTCTAAAATAGGTACGGTAGTTTTTGATTCTATCATTGGGAAGGCTACTAATCCTATGATTGAAGAAATTGCAAGTATTGTAACCAATGGAGATAAACCTTCTATGGGTGCCCGGTTGATTAGTAGTAGTAGTGAAGATAATCCAATCATCAGGGCAACAGTGCCGGCATAATCAAAGGACTTTTTCTCTTTCTGGGTTACATCTGGTCTTAGTATTACTATTGCAATAATCAGTCCTATTACGCTTACTGGTAATCTTGTCCAGAATAGAGCTTGCCAGCCGAGAAAATCTAGTATTATTCCGCCCAAAAATGGTCCACTTGACAGACCCAATCCTACTAAAGCCCCATTTATTCCCAAGGCTTTGCCGCGTTCTTTATCAGGGAAGGCATCCACGATTAGGGCGTTTATAGTGGCCACCAACATAGCTTGTCCAACACCTTGCAAGATCCTGAAAGAGATTAGTTGACCTATTGTTTGGCTTATAGATGATAATCCTAAACCTAATGTAAAAACCATGAATCCCAGGATATATAGTCTTTTCCTACCTACTATGTCTCCTATGGTACCTAGAGGCAATGCTAGGCTAGAACTGACTAGTAGATATGCTACAGTCACCCATAGAACGGTAGAAGGTGTGGTGTTAAATGCTTCTGTTAATACTGGGTATGCCAGATTAACTATGCTGCCATCAAGTGTGCTGGTTAGGACTCCGAGCCCCACTGTTGCTAATGCGAGCCATTTATATATGTGGTCATCTACTTTTATCAATATATTTGGTGTTGTTTTTATATAGACTGGTTAAATTCTTGTTAATACGATTCTAAATCTATTCTATCAATGTGATAGAATTACTACAATTAACTATTTATCCCTAGTGTTTGATAGTTAGTAGGCATTGTTTGTCGAGTAGACCCAGTCAATTATCCTCAGGTCATTTTAATTCGCTGGAGTTTATATAAATGTAGTTTATTTAACAATGTTAGGACAGTGAATATGTCTTTATTAACGAAAATGAAGAGAATTTTATACATCTTTTTTGGCTTGATATTTTTAGTTATTGGTGTAATAGGCTACTTTTTGCCTGGCCTGCCGGGGACCATATGGATAATAATTTCAGCAACACTGTTTGTAAGATCTTCTGACAGGCTCTACAATTTGGTGATAAGGAACCGCTTTTTTGGTAATCAAGTACGTGATTTTCTAGAGACTGGTATGATGCCAGTCAGGGCAAAAAAGATGGCTTTATTTTTTATGTGGTTCTTCTCGTTCGTGTCTGTTGTGTTCGCTCCGTACGGATTGTTTTTCGATGTACTCGTATTGACATTAGCTATAGCAGGCAGTTTGTATGTTTTGTCTAGGCCTAGTAGACCATGAAATAATTCATGCTCGCAGGATTTGGTCACATACTCTAGCTACATCTAATAATTCATCTATAACCACATACTCACGAACTGTATGGGCGTTGTGATCTGCCATGCCTACTATTGCCGAATCTATACCGTGGGCTATTAGTATGTTAGCGTCTGTGCCGCCTCCGGATGGTTTGAGGCTATATTCAAGGCCCAGGCTTTCAAAAGCTTTTGTAACCGTTTTGACGCTAGATTCTTCACCCGTGAGTTTATATCGCTCAAAATGGGTATTTTGGTTAATGTCTATAACAGCTTCAGGATACGTGTTGCCTACATCAGTTATAGCATTTTGAAGAATGTCTTGTATCCCGTTCAATGTTACTGGATTATGGCTTCTGAACTCTCCTTTAATACTAGCATTTTCAGGAACCGCATTTGTAACGCTTCCTCCTGTCACCACTCCGATGTTGAACGTGGTTTCCTCGTCTAGTCTTCCTTGAGGTAAGATAGTTATTAGTTCAGACGCTATTCTGACGGCAGAAATCCCTTTTTCGGGTTCTACTCCGGCGTGGGCAGCCTTTCCTCTTATGTTTATCTCGAACCCCACGTGTGTAGGGCTTGATGATGTCAGTTGGGTAACTGGTCCTTCTCCATCAAATACAATAGCCTCCTTCGCGGTAATTTTTGAATAATCTAAATTTCTGGCCCCAACTAAACCTATTTCCTCTTGTCGTGTAAATGCCACCTCGAATGATATATGCTGGGCAGCATCTTCTCTTAATGAAGTTATTGCCTCTAGTATAGAAGCGATACCAGCTTTGCAATCACCTCCGAGTACGGTGGTGTTATCTGAAACCAACAAAGGTCCGTCAATTTTAGGAGTAATGCCTATGCCTGGCTCTACCGTGTCCATATGAGCGGATAGTAGTAGTGGATTTCCAACGCCTGTGTCAGATTTACCTATAACGTTGCCATAGTCATCAAAATCTGCAGTCACTCCTAGATTTTCTAATTGGTTAATCAGATGTTGGCCAATTACACTTTCGTTGCCAGATGGACTATCAATTTTGATCAAATCGCATAAGGTGTTTACAAGTCTGTTTTTGTCAATCATTGCTTTCTCTCCAAGGTTAAGATGTTGTTGGTAATTTTGCGTTCATAGTGTGGTTATAGGTCTGCATTGAAGCAAATACAAGAGTCCTTTGTGGTAGCCGAATTCCACATCTACAGCCTGTCTCATTTGATTTTCTAGTCTCATTAACAAGTCAGATATTTCCATGATTTGAGCGTCAGAAACTGAAGGCATTCCCTTCATATTGGGGCTTACATCAGATTCTACTGTACCATTTTCTGAAGGTATAATCATGATGTCTTTTCGATTTATCTCAGATAGTTTTATAGTCCCGTTCACTTTATCCACTATGTGATTATCTGGTGTCACAATCCCATCAACTATACTTTCTCCTAGGCCCCAACTGGTACTAATAAAAATCTCGTTATTGTTCTTGGTAATTGGATTAGAACTAAATGCGACCCCGGATACTTCGGAGGGAACCATTTGTTGAATTATCACCGGGATCTGTGCATTGTTACTTTCTAAATCGAGCTTTTCTCTATATTTAGAGGCTCTTAATGTTGAAGACGACAGACTGCATTCGATTATCGCTTTAAATACGCTAGATTCCCCTTTTACATTCAAAAAAGTATCGTGTTGACCGGCGAATGAATTTGATGACCCATCTTCGTCTAGTGATGAGGATCTGACAGCTACGCCAAGAGTTTTTGTGTCTGCCAAAAAAGACAGTCTTTTGTAGGCTTCAGAAATCTCTTTGTCTTTAGTGATATTACGATCGTTGGATGTTGATTCGAGGAAATAGTTTTTTGGGACTATGAATCCCAGAGGAACATTGTAATTATTAAAAAGACTGCTAAGGGTAGCGGCCTTTGAGCCTACTAAACTACTGTTATTTGATTGCTTTTCGCCCAGCCATTGTATGTTCATGCAAATGATTCCACGAAGAAGGCACATTGGATATATATTACTAATACAAGTACAAGTGAAACTTGTCACATATCTTACCAGACCATAGAGTTTAATTGTATTGTTAACATGTATAATAAATGTAATCTAGAATACCTAAGCTTGGTAAATGGTGATATTTATGCAGTATGAAGTTGAATTTGTTCTTCCTGATAAAAGTTATGAAGATTATTGTTGGATTTTGCAAGATGAGCATAATCCTGCCTCTCATCCACCATTGATAGCAAGTGCAAGTCCTCTAGCGGCTTTGACAACGGAGCAAAGTCCTGATAGGCCTCCAACAACTATTAACATAAATGGGTTCAATTATGCTCGAGAAATCCCTCCAGAAGATGTTGTAAATCCTCTTCTACAGGTGGCTAACCCTGAATCTGCCGAAGATATGGAAAAATGGAGAGAGGACTGGCTTCCGGAAATGGATAAGTTAGTTGATATGTTGGAAAGTTTTGATCCCACAACGGTAAATGATGGAAGCTGGCAGGAAACCTTGAAATCTCATGATCAAGAATATGCAAGAGTATTTCGAGGTATACATAGGACTTCAGTTGGACCTGGCAGGATGGCAGCAACCAGATTTTTAGATAAATTGGTTGATGTTTTTGGTGAAGAAAGAAGGGCTGACGGAATGGCTTTGCTTCAAGGCTTTCCAAATTTGTCGTTGGATCGGGCCTCTACTTTATGGAACCTAGGTAGGATAATCCGCGGAGATGAGTCTCTTATGGGATTGCAAGATATTAGTCAGATACTGCTACAGATAGAGAGCCATCATTTTGATATAGCAAGAGGTATAGAGTTCAAAAAACATTTTGATTTTATGATCGAAAAATTTGGATGCACGTCCAACAATGGATTGCAAGACTTACCCACTTGGAGAGAAGGTTCACATATACCGATTGCAATGATAAATGCATATTCTAATCTAGATGATTCCAAGAGCCCTATTCAGGCCAGTAATATTCAGAAAGAGAAGCGATTATTGTTGGAGGCGGAACTTCGTTCAAAAGCTGATGAAAACCCAGAGATATTAGAGTTAATTCGCCTTATGGAAATTGCTCAACATCTATTATCCAACGTGGAAGATCACAATTTATTGTGTGATCAACAATGTGTAGCATCTTCCAGATTAAGATGGTTGAATATCGGATTGTTTATGAAAAACAAGGGCGTGTTAGAGGATAGTAACGACATATTTTATTATAGGCGGGAGGAATTGGAGGAGGCATTGGAAGGTGGCTGTTTTTTATCACAAATCGAAATCAGCCATAGGAAGTCTATGCAAATAGCATTTAGATCTGCATTGCCCCCATTGCATTTGGGGCAAAAGCCAAAAAATGTTGAAAATACAATTAATTTGCCTGAAGAGGGGAGTGCCTTGAAAATTATTAAGGGGATTCCTACGTCTCCTGGTACTTACAGGGGGAGAGCTAGAGTTTTTCAATCAATAGATGAGGCCAGCTATCTTGAGGAAGGAGACATATTGGTTGTCAGGGCCCTGACCCCACCATGGACACCATACCTTGGATTAGTCGGAGCAGTCGTGACTAATTCAGGAGGCCCGCTCTCTCATGCAGCTATCGTGTCTAGGGAATTCGGGATACCTGCTGTTCTGGGAACTATAAATGGAACGGATTTTATCAAAACTGACACTGTTATATCTGTGGACGGAACTCAAGGTATAGTAGTGATGGACTGAGGCAAATTGTTGGCTTTCTTGATGTCATTGGGTAACCCGGATCACTTGGTATATATGTAGAAAGAGTTTTATGATGTCTTTACTCCAAGTTAACGGACTCACTTCTCTTCCTGGATCCATATGATTGAAAAAAGCAAACTCGGTATAGGTTACATCCTTCTGGTTTTTCACTGCTTCGAAAAACCTTCGAGATTCTTCCGGTGGTATGTTATTGTCAGAGGCGTCATGCATTATCAATAATTTACCATTAAGATCTTTCAAATGTGAACTGGGAGATATCCTTAAAAGGTTATTTGTAAAGGTTGGAGATAAAGTTTTTACAAGACGTTGAGCTTCTTTGAAATTGGGATTATTCAGCAGTTTGTATATGGTCTTGCCATCTTCGGATAGATTGGTCAGTTGGTTGGTTGATCCTGTTTCTTTGAAATTCAATAATCTGGTTCGATCGTCCTGTGATTGAAGACTGTTGATTAGTTGTTTTTCAAATGTGATTATAGCCTGATTGCTTGGATGCCATGCTTGATGGCCGTATTTCCCATATCTAGTTTTACTAGATACTGACACTATCAAACTTTCGGCGTTGAAAAAGCCTCCAAAAAAATTCACAAAGTAGACACTGTCATTGATTGTTTGATCACTAGCAGCGACGGTTACTAACGAAGCTCCTACGCAAAACCCTCCAAGACCTGTTTTCTCAGGATCAACGAAGTCTTGTTTTAGCAGGTATTCGTATCCGGATATCAGGTCGTCAACTTCACTTGGTTCGATAACATAGTTTGTCATGTTGTCTGACCAAGGTATCATGACTACCATTCCGCTTCTTGCCAAAGTTTTTCCCAGATTGATTACTCTTTGATCAGTTCTACCAGCGGGATTCACTCCCAAGAATAAGAGCACTGCCGCGTGTCTCTCGTCATCATCTGGTCTGTATATATCTGCGAAACCCTGACGATCGTTTAATTGGAAGCTTATTTTTTCTTGTATTGGGTCTTTCACAAAAATATCAGATGGTTTTATCGGTATATTAGGTATTACTTGTGCTATAAAAAAGATTGTTTTGAACGCTGTAATTCCTTGAGGTGTGCTTACTGATAAATAAAAGAACAGTAGGAACAAAACAGCCGAGGTTTTAAATGATTGCCTTAATAGCTTTTTGATTCTCATCAATTATCCACTAAACTGGGTTTACATGATAATGTGCTGATAGCTACGCAACACAAATTATTTATGGCACGCCCGGCAGGATTCGAACCCGCGACTCTCGGTTCCGAAGACCGAAGCTCTATCCACTGAGCTACGGGCGCATCATGAGTATGCAATTATACACTATATTGCGGGCAGGAATAAATTATTGTTTTTTGGGCTTTAAGTTAAGGTGTTTTGGTGGAGTATCAGGAAGTTGCCAGACAATTTCCTCGTGGTTCCATGTAACGTGGTATCCATTTGCAGCCTTTGTGGCGATTTCGTATGCAGATTGGAATGCCTCCCAATTTTTACTAGATACAGCTTGGTCAATTTTGGCCATTGGTCCGTTTATGTAGGCTTCCAAGTGTTCGGTATATTTGGGTCGGGTTATTTCGCCTATTCGGAACGCCTTTATAATCTCAGATGATTGTAGAGCGGCTAGCTTCCAGTTTCTTTCTTTTGCAGCGTAATACAGTATCCAGTAACGATCGCTAATTTCAGCCATTAATCTCGCTAAGCCTGGTTGTATATTACCTAATTCGTCTAAAGTTATATCTGTGTGAGATGTGCTGGATACAGGTTTCTGAGATTCTTTCATTTTTGCCTTCATTTTATAGTGCTAAAGTTATTATATACTATGTGTTGATCAGTTCAATAAATATATGTGATACACAGAAGAAACTATGTTCATAAAAATATCTTTAATAACCATAACCGTAGTTAGCTTGATATTTACTAATTGCCTTGCTTCTGACCCTGTTCCAATGCCGACACCAATAACACTGTCAACGTCAACCCCAACCCCAACTCCAGTACCGATACCAGTTCAGATGCATGAGATTACTCATTATGATGGAAATTTGTTACCTGAGATGACTTATGCAGGCAGCGATAAATGTGAACACAATGAACAACTTTCATCTAGTTCAATATGTCTCGAGATTTTGAGCTATGGAGGCGTATCACAGGAAAATAGTGAAACAGCTTTATTGGCCATATCTGCTATTGCCTCAAAATACCCAAACAGTCAAAAAGAAATTACGGTAGACTGGCCATACTTCGGTCCATCTGGTGGCAAGCAAAATTACTTGGCATTTGTTTTGTGGCATGATGAACATTCTGATATTGCGGCGATAACATATGATATGTGTGTATTCATGAGGGTTCTACCTGGTGTAAAAGATTCTTGCGTGAATTGGGCCAACGACTTATTAAATGAAAGTAGTGTCACAAACGGAGCGATGACTGGATCTGCTTATAAAATTCACAATGGGTCTATATCTGTTATACCTAATAATGTCTGGGGGAAAAACATAGAGACTCTAGAGAACATTATAAAAGACCCATCTTTAGCATACGATGATCCCAGAAGAATAATGGCACACGAATATTTCCACACTTATCAGTCTTTACATTACGTCAATATACCTCAAAGGCCTTTAGAGGATCTCCCGTCTTTTGGTCCTATGTGGTTTATCGAAGGCAGTTCGGAATACACTTCCTCAAGAGTAGGTGCGTTGGAATATTGGCTGGATTGGAATGGACACGTTAATTACAGGATTAACTCTATTAGAGACTTACTTGTCCGTAATCCCAGATATCAGGATTTATCCCATATTGAAACAATGGCACAACTGAATGAAATTATTGATATAGATGACGTATTGTTAACCAATACAGGGAGAGTTCTGGTATATGACTTAGGTTTTTTGGCTGTGTCCTACGCTATATCAATATCTAGCCATGACTCAGTCATATTGAATTACTGGGATGACTTGTCAGAACACGGTCCAGAAAAATCCTTTGAGCGTAATGTAGGATTAACCTTAGAAGAATTTTACCTGCAATTCGAGAAATTCTTGAATATGTCTAAGGTTGAACAGTTAAGCTTAATACCTTTGCATCCAGAAGGTTCTGATTATTAAACGTGGCTCAGTTTTCAAATATTTTGAGCTGCCTCTAATACTTCTAGTGCATGCCCATCTGGTTTTACTTCAGGCCATATCTTAGCAATTGTACCTTCTTCGTCTATCAAAAATGTGACTCGTTTTATACCCATTGATGTTTTCCCATCTCTAATGCGTTCCACCCAGACGCCATATTTATCTGAAACGGCCTTATCTTCATCTGCAAGAAGTGGGAAATTTAAATCGAATTTATCAATGAATTGGTTGTGAGATTCTACACTGTCCCCGCTAACTCCTAAGACTATTATACCGGCTTCTGTAAGTTCCTCGATTGAATCCCTGAAGTTGCAGGCCTCTATAGTGCACCCCGGGGTATCGTCTCTAGGGTAAAAATATAAAGCTACTTTTTTGCCTTTCAAATCCGAAAGGCTAAGAGTCTCGCCTGTTGACGAATCAAGAGAAAATTCTGGGGCTTTATCGCCTTCAGTTAGAGCCATAACAATCTCCATATCTTTTATATATTTTTCTATATACTACCATATTAATGGGTTGCCCCACGTCTCTGTGTATACAAATTCATCTAGTGACTTTCTTTCTCTGGGAAGGCTTTGTCTCTCTTTCAAATCGTCTGGCAGTAGGTTTATATCTCCCATATATCCAATTGCTATGGCTGCTACTGCTTCATAGTCAGATGGGATATTAAAGGATTCTCTTGCTTTGTCCGGTGAAAATCCGCCCATTGCATGACAGTGCAAACCAAGTTCCGTTGCTTGAATTAGCAGGTTTTCCGTTGCCAATCCTACATCGTGGAATGCGAACCTGTTCGGTCTGTCATTTCTGGACAATTTTGTGACAGATATTAATAATAGTGGAGCGTTCTTAGCCCAAATTTGATTTCCTTCACCTAATGTCGAAAAAATAACCTTGTGCGTGTCATCGAAATTATGGCCGACTATAAAACTCCAAGGCTGCACATTACTGGATGATGGAGCCCATCGGACTGCCTCAAAAAGACTTGCCAATTGCTCTACGGTAATTTCCTTATTTGGGTCAAATGATCGCGGGCTCCATCTGTTTTGTATCAATTTGGAAATGGGTATGTCTTCGGGCATTTTTCACCTCTTATATACTAAATTTCTATTCGTCAGAAACTTTTATCAACAATTTGCCAAAGTTCTGGCCGTTCATCATGCCTATAAAGGCACTAGGTGCATTTTCTAATCCTTCTATCACATCTTCTTTGTATCTGAGTTTATTTTGTTGAACTAATCTGGTTAATCGTTCTCTTGCTACGTCAGATCGATTGGCATATCTGCCTACCGTGAATCCTTCTATGGTTGCTTGATGCCTTAGTAGTTGCCAAAGATTTCTGGGACCGTTGTCTTGTTCGGGCAAATTGTATTGAGATATTTGACCACATACTATCACTCTACCTCTGTCTGCTATCAAATCGATTGCGGCATCAGATATACTGCCTCCGACGTTGTCAAAGTATATGTCAACTCCGTGAGGGCAATGTTCGGAAAGTTTTTGTTCAACTGATTCCTCTTTATAGTTTATTCCTGCGTCGAATTCCAAATCTTTCGTCATGTAGTTAACTTTTTCATCTGTTCCAGCTATTCCTATAACTCTACAACCAGCCAATTTCCCCAGTTGACCAACTACTGCTCCGACTGCTCCAGAGCCGGCTGAAACAACGAGGGTTTCGCCGACTTGAGGTTTTCCTATCTCGAATAGCCCGTGGTAAGCCGTGAGTCCTGGCATTCCAAGTATTCCCAATGCCGTAGAAAGCGGTGCGGATTCTGGGTTCAATAAGCGTAAGTTTCTGCCATTAGAAACCGAATAGTCCTGCCATCCAGATGGTGATTCGACAAATGAACCCGTTGGAATAATCGGGTTCTTGCTCAACACAACTCGTCCAACTGTTCCACCAGGCATAGTTTGTCCTATAGGATGAGCGGTAGATCCAAGACCAAGTTGGGAACTTTCTTTTATTCTCCCTCTCATATAAGGGTCCAAAGACATCCATAGTGTTCTAACTAACAATTCGCCTTCTTTAATATCTGGTATATCAGAATGTATCAGTTCGAAATTATCCAAATCTGGGTACCCTGCAGGACGGCTTTTTAATACGATTTGTCGGTTACTTTCTTCTCGCAAAGTGGAACTCCTTTAGTGTATATATTCTATCATTGGGAGGAACTACATTAAATATATGGACAGAACGATTCGGGTCAAATAATTTGCGTTATCTGTATATTACGTTGATTAATCGCCGTGACATTTTTTAAATTTCTTGCCACTACCACATGGACACTGTTCATTTCTTCCAATTTTTCCATATTGGCGATAGATAAGTTTTTTTTCTTCACATGCTTGGCAAGTACACGCAGGTGGATGAGTCTCATACCAGTTTGGTCTTACCAATTTTTAACTCCGTAGCTAATTACTATCGTCTTCCAGTATGTTTTGCTGCCAGTCGTGTGGGGTATCTTCGACGCCCCTTAATATAAAATAGGATATAACTACTAATACCAACATGCTCAGTACTGCAACTGGCCTTCCCAACCCCATAGTTTCTGCAACAAAGACCCATATAAGAGGTCCGACTATGCTGGCAAAACGCCCAGTCATGCTGTATACGCCAAAAAACTCACCAACATATTGAGGAGGAACTAGTCTAATTAGAAAAGGTCGGTCAGCACACCATATGCCTCCCATTGCAATTCCAGCAAGTGCAGATGTAGGCCACATAAGAGTGTTTGTTAAGTTGAATAATGGTATTGCACATATTCCAATCAGTACTATTACCCAGAGAAACAGGACGATGTTGAGAGATCTTTTAGGTCCGATGGCATCTACAACAAAACCCCAGAAAGAGGCACCGATTATTGCAGAGACTACCGCGAATGCCAAAAGCATTTGTACTTCATCGTCAGAGAATCCTAACTCATTAGATACGTATATACCCATGAATATAATTGATGTATTCACCGCGTCGGCGTAAAAGACTCTGCCGATTAGAAAACGTGGTAATCCAGGAAAATCCTTTACGTGCGATAAAGTGTTTCTCAGCTGATGTACAGAGTTTGTTATCGTGGAGAAGCCAATTTTGACTTTTTCAGTTGCCTGGTCTTTTACTAGGAAGAAGCATGGTAAAGCGAAAATGAGAAATAATATTGCTGTAAATTTAAATATTCCAGTTCTACCAATTTCCTCAAGCAGGAACATTCCTGAAATTGCACCGATTAAGGAACCAACATATCCCAAACCTACACCGAATGCTCCGATTTTGCCCCTATTACTTTCTGTTGAAACCGAAGGCAATAATGCATCATAAAAAACGAGTCCAACATTGAACATGTAATTAGCTGCTATGAAAATAACAAGAGAGGTGGACAATCCGCCTTGGCCAAGTGCGAAAGTGAACATTACACATAGTAAAGTGGTTACCGTTAAGAACGGTATTCTTTTCTTAGTTTGATCAGACATCGCTCCCAAAAATGGTGCCGTGAACAAGACCAGCATCATTGATACAGCATTAGCTATTCCCCAATGA
Source organism: uncultured Dehalococcoidia bacterium (assembly GCA_964443385.1). Taxonomy (GTDB): domain Bacteria; phylum Chloroflexota; class Dehalococcoidia; order Lucifugimonadales; family UBA2985; genus VFHP01. The sequence continues at coordinate 19,789 of CAYUCO010000136.1, forward strand.
GAATCCGTGCCTCCCATGTCATTAACAACCCATAAAGCGAAGTGTATAGAGACTATGTTAAATGAGAACAAGGTATTCGCGAGATCGTAGAGAGCCCATGAAACTATAGATTTCTTAGATGCCTTCGGTTCGGTAACGTTGTTTATGCTTGGTATATTATTCATAATTATTTATTGCGCACCAATATAACGCTAGTTTCTGCAATGACTATAGTATTGTGTCAGGAAAGCCATGCAAATTCGACGAATTCTTGAACGAGTCGTCAAATTTAATTGTTGTTTAACAAGAAATCAATCATTGACTCAAGATTCGACCTGTGTCATTTTAAGGATAACATTATAAGCAATACTTTTCATCATTTTATCAGAATCTATATTATAGGAGTCAGCTATGGCAACAGTGAACACTATGCTCGGTCCCGTAAATATCGAAGACTTGGGGTTTACCCTTATGCATGAACACATACGCGAGAGTTCTGCTGGCGTTCCACAGGTTTTTCCAGATCTCTTTGACCATGCAAGTGATGTGATCCGATGCTCAGATGCGCTGAACAAGGCTGCGTCCAATGGTGTAGGAACTATAGTAGATGTTACGACTATGGATCTAGGTCGAGATATAAAACTGATGATTGATGTTGCCAATAAAGTTAACATGAACATAATTCCAGCTACCGGGTTGTGGTTGGATATACCCAGAGCCATCGCTAATGGCTGCACGGTGGACCAATTGGCAAAATCGTTTGTTAGAGAAATAGAAGAAGGTATAGAGGGAACACATGTTAAGGCGGGAGTGATTAAAGTGGCGACCGATGTACAACATATCGTAGACGGCAAACTTGTTGAGCATAATGAGTTGGTTTTACGTGCGGCTTCTAGGGCTTCAATAGCTACCGGAGTTCCAATTTCAACGCACACATCTTCGGTGGCAAAAATAGGAAATTATCAGGTGGCAATTTTCGAAAACGAAGGATTAAAGATGGACAAAGTTTGTATTGGTCATAGTAACGATACAGACGATATAGGTTATTTATCAGGAATAGTTGATAAGGGATGTATACTTGGAATGGATCATTTTCCTGGTGGGCGACAAGGGAGTTTGAATTGGGAGCAAAGAGTTAACGTTATAAAACAACTGATAGATTTAGGAATGTCAGGTAGCATTACTGTATCACATGATTTTGGGGGATGGAGACCTGTACTACCAGAGCTAGAAAACGCTCGTGATACAAATAACCCTGACGGCTACAGTTTCGTGAGTTTGAACGTTGTTCCTAGATTATTGGAGCTTGGAGCGTCCCAAAAAGATATAGATCTTATTACTGTTGAAAACCCCCGTCAATTCTTTGATATTTCTTAGTTTTACGGGAAAGATTCCTCGCTATAGAAACCACGTGTGAGCTTTACATATTCAGGAATTGTAAGTTCAGGTTTGTCTTTTTTGATAATTTCTTTCCCTTTCTGTGCTCCATCACAAAGGGTGTCCACCACTAATCCTGCCATCGCTTTTGCCGCAGTTATCACGGCAAGCGGGTAGTCTGTTATAACAAAATCTACCCCATGATTCTGACCGGTAGCAGAGTGAACGTATGGGTGCAGAGCAGGCATTATGTAGCTTATATCACCCATGTCTGTAGACCCACCACCGAAAGGTCTTGATGCTATATTATCTTTTCCAATCAAGGCTCCAGCATTACTCCGATAAATAGAGGCTAAGTTGTCATTCTGCATTAGAGGCAACATTTCTCCCAAATTTGTTATTTTAACCTGGGCCCCTACTGCTAGAGCACCTGCCCTGAGAGCTCTGTCTACCTTGGCATTAGCCTCTATAATTGCATCAACTGTTTTGCCTCGGACATAAGTTTCGATATTAACCGAATCAGGTACGGCATTAACTGCTGATCCGCCTTTAGTGATAATTGGATGTACTCTAATACTATCCTCATCCTTGAATGTTTCTCTTTGCATGTGTATTGCTTGTAACGCTAGTGTGGCAGCATTCAGAGCGTTTATACCATTCCATGGAGATCCACCTGCATGGGACGCTTTTCCTATGAATTCAGCTCGCTTTGCGACCAAGCCGTTACTTCCTTTTGATATCATTAAATCTTTGTTTATACCAGATGGATCCCAGTCAGTACTAGCGGCATGTGTCATGATTGCCATGTCCACTCCATCGAAATGACCTAGTCGTACAAATTCGCCTTTTCCCGTAATAAATTCTAATTTGCCTTGTTCCCTGAGTTCGTTACGAAATTCCAACTCTATATATTCTTCTGCTGGTACTGCCATGAATGTTATAGTACCGCTGAGGTGTTCCAATACCCCTGATTTACATATTCCTACGGCCACCCCCAGCATGTTTCCTAGTTGAATGTTATGGCCACAGGCATGTGCGGCATGGGTGATTGGGTCTTCGTTGACGTGGCCAGGAACCACCATTGAGTCAAGCTCTCCAATGACAGCTATATTGGGACCATCTCCAGCCTTTCCTTTGACAGTCGCAATAAGGCCAGTAATAGCGATATTTTCTGAGTACTCCAATTCTAGCTCTTGAAACCATGAGGCTATTTTTTGGGCAGTTTGGAATTCTTTAAAACCGGATTCTGGATTATTCCAAATATCTTTTGATATTTTTATCAATGATTCGCTGTATTCGTCAATTGTTCTGTTAACTGCATTCTTAATGGCATCTGGATTATTTTCTATCATTAACTTTCCTTTTTGAGTGTATTGATCGAAATCCTTTTGGGTCGTAGAGTATCTACTAGTCTTTGAAGGTCAGGATACTTTATGTTAGACGTATTTATCAATGTTATAATGCCGGTCTTTTTGGTGGCAGTGGTGGCGGGAGCATTTCAGAGGTGGAAAAATGTATCTGCGGCTCCAATAAGCCAGATAACGTTGTATATATTGGCTCCATGTCTAATATTTAAATCTCTTGTAGAACAAGAAATACCCTCGTCAGTCTCTATAGGCATAGTGCTTACAGTGTTATGCGGCACTACAGTCTTGGTTGTCAGTGGTTACGTTGTAAGTAAAATCATGAGGCATGACGGCACTATGAGAGGGGCATTTATACTATCAACGGCATTTCCTAATGTGGGTAATTTGGCTTTACCAGTATTGATGTTGGCATTTGGAGAGGAAGGGTTGGCGATCGGAGTAATTATATTTGTCACACAGGCTACGATAGGTTTTTCATTCGGTGTCTTTGTGGTTGCTAATAGCAATATGAATGTGTTTGAGGCAATAAAACAAATATTTAAGATTCCAGCTATTTACGCTACTACTTTGGCTTTTGTCGTAAGGGCATTGGGAATAGAATTGCCTGTCTTGATTTCTCAACCAATAACAATGCTAGGACAATCAGCTATTCCTATGATGCTGGTAGTATTAGGTCTTCAGTTTGGTAATCAATTCAAGTTAGATAATTTAATAAATTTGAGTATTGCTGTGATACTACGACTTTTCGTGTCTGCACCATTAATTTATCTAACATCCTTGATGTTTAACCTTACTCCACTTGCTCAGGGGGTAGTGATAATTGCTTATGCTATGCCTGTCGCTGTTTTCACGATCATACTAGCAACTGAATTCAAGACCAATCCCAAATTTGTAACCAACGCAGTTGTTACTAGTACTGTAGCAAGTACTATTACTTTGGCGATTCTTATTCCTTTTGTTAAGACATTTCTAGCGTTGTAGTAATTGAAGGATATAAAAGTATTGTTACGGTGCTATGGCAATACCGTGACTTTAATCGATTGGTTACTCTTGTCGTCTGCACATTGAAAAGCCATTGATACAGATTGCAGATCATATTGATGAGTCTGCAATAATTCTATTTCTCTAGAGTATTTTGGCACTAATGCGACTGATTTGCCGAAGTCGGTCCCGTATAGAAATGATCCGATCATTTCTATTTCTCGCGTAACAAGGCGTGTTGCATTTATGGGTGGAGTTTCATGAAATATGCCAGTTACAATAATTTTACCTGAAGGACTGCAATGCTGGACAGCTTGTGTCAGTGCAGATCCAGCTCCTCCCACTGTTTCTATTATCACATCTGGGTCGTTGTCCTTAACCCAGGCCTCAAGGTCGTTTTCAGATACTGTGTCTAATCCTATAGAGTCAGCAACCGTCTTTTGGTGTGGATATCTAACGGTGATAGCAACGTTGTTGGTGGTGTCTCTTGCCAGAAGACCAGACAGCAACCCTATGGTTCCTCCTCCTAACACAAGTACACGGCTGTTCTCGCTCATTTTACCTAGTTTAACTGCTCTAAAGCTTACAGCCAAAGGTTCTGCTATAGATGCTGCCAAGGGCTCCACATTTTTATCTACTTGGTGCAAAGATACTCTTGGAACGTCTACAAACTCTGAAAGACCTCCTGGAAAGGCACCACCGGCCATGTTTTTTGTGGAGCATAACTGTGGTTTGCCAGATGAACACATTAAACATTTGCCACAATAGACGAACGGTTCTACGGCGTACAAACTGTCATCTAATCCTGCTGGACCGTCAATTATGGTTCCTACAAATTCGTGTCCAGGAGTGCCACTTATATTGACCCTTTGATTCCTCCTATATGTATGCAGGTCAGATCCACTTATTCCACAGGCTTTAACTTTTAATCGAACCCAACCTGGTTCAAGTTTGCCTGGGGTTACGTCAACCAGAGTTATCCCGTCTTCGGTCCATTGAGATTGGATCATTACAAAAACTCCTGAGTTGTGTTTTCTATGCTAGATTAGTTCGATATGCTGATATGACTGTTATTATAACAGTTTTTCTTAGGTTT
>CAYUCO010000137.1:0-6087 GCA_964443385.1 uncultured Dehalococcoidia bacterium
AGGGATAAATGCTAACAGGGAAACCTTCAGAGATCAGGATACAGTTAGGGTCAATGGTATTCTTACAAGAGGCGGTGATGCAGTTAATGTCATACCTGGTAATGTTACATTGGAATACAGAGTGCGCTCCGGGTACCTAGATGCACTAGCAAATAATAGCAAAAAAGTAGATAGAAGCTTTAAGGCTGGGGCTTTGGCAGTCGGTGCCAGGGTTAGTATTACTAATATAGCCGGGTATTTGCCTATGCGTAACAATAAGGATCTACAACAGTTGTTTGGTAATAACGCTGAACAAGTAGTTGGCAAGCAGAATGTGTTAGTAAGACCTGATAACTACAATGATGGTGGCTCAACAGATATGGGGGATCTGGCTCATATAATGCCGTTAATTCTTCCATTTTGTGGCGGTGCTACTGGAACTCCACATGGAAATGATTACGTAATTGATGATTATGATAAAGCCGTTATAGAGCCCGCTAAATCTATGGCTATGACCATCATAGATTTGCTCACAGAAAAAGGTCAGAAAGCGATAGCTATTAAAGAGACTGACGATACTCCTATGACCAAAGATCAGTATTTGAAACTCCAGAGGGAGCGTAATGAGGTCATAGAATTCGATGGTTCTGACGACTAAATTTATTAGAATAGAAAACTGATCTATAACTTGTTAGTTCTGGAGGAATGATATGCCGAATAGTTTTGATAATGATTCACCCAAAAGTTTGGAGGGCATTCGTGTAATAGATTTTACTTGGGTAAGGGCAGGTCCTTGGGCTAATAGGTGGCTGGGTTCTTTGGGGGCTCAAATTATTAAAATAGAATGGCCACCGAATGCTGATTTATTACGTGGTAACGTTGGATCTACTCCACAAGATATAGAGCCTACATTGAATACATCTGGTCAGTTCAATGATACTAACGCAAATAAATTTAGCTTGAGTGTGAATCTTAGATCCCAAAAAGGATTGGACACAGTAAAGAAATTAATTGCAATGTCTGATGTAGTTATTGAAAACTTCAGTTCTCGTGTGATGGAAAATATTGGTTTGGGCTACGATCAACTCAAGGAATTACAACCAAACATCATATATGTATCTATGGCTGGTTTTGGGCATACAGGTAGGCATCATTCTTATACTACATTTGGATCTTCAGCGCAGGCGCTTTCAGGGCAAAGTTTCATATCTGGTTTGCCTGGCGAAGTCCCTGCAGGATGGGGTTGGTCGTATTTGGACGATACTGGGGGTATGTACGGTGCTATGACTGTACTCACTGCTTTACATCATAGGAATATGACTGGTGAAGGTCAGTATGTTGATCTTTCTCAAATGATCACAGGTATAACTTTGACTGGTTCTGCTCTATTGGATAAGACCATTAATAAACGTGAGGCTAGGAGAGAGGGTTATCCACCTGGCAATCGAGCACACTGGCCTAACACTCCATTGGTTAACAATTATAGGGGTCGTATCACTGCTCCTCATAATGCATACAGGACTAATCCTGCTGATTATAACGATTGGTGTGTCATAGTTTGCTTTTCGGATGAAGAATGGGAAAGTTTAATAGAAGTAATGGGCAATCCTGAATGGGCCTGCGATCCTAAATTCGCTACAACGGACGGAAGATTACAGCATCAGGAAGAATTAGACAGAGGTATCGAAGAGTGGACTATAACACTGCCAAAATATGAAATCATGAAACTTTGTCAGGAAAAAGGTGTGCGAGCCATGCCGGTGCAGAGTTCCGAAGACAGAGTAGAAAACGATGTTCAGTTGGAACATAGGGGTATGTACTTGCCACTTGAGCATCCTATTTTGGGTTCTCGTAAATTGCAAAATGCCCCATTCAAACTTTCGGAGACTCCTTCCATTAATTACAGACCAGGTCCTTTAATAGGTCAACACAATAACGATATATTACAAGGCCTTTTGGGCATGAATCATGAAGATATTGTTGTGGGATATGAGGATGGTACATTTTGGCCTAAGGAAATGGAAAAATATTCCTACGTCGAAGAGATTATAAATCTCAATTATATTCATAAAGATTTAGATTTAACTTTACCAACTAAGGCAAGTGAGTCGGGAATTGGAAGTGCTATAAAATCTTCCATTAGCGGGCCGTTCGAAGGCTTGAGAGTTTTAGAATTGGCGGATGAGAAGTCCCAGTGGTGTGGCAAGCTGCTTGGTGATTTAGGAGCCGATGTAATAAGAATAGAACCGCCAGGAGTACACGAAACACGAACAGTTGGGCCGTTTTTGGATGATATTCCTGGTCATGAACGTAGTCTCGCCTTTTGGCATTATAATACTTCTAAAAGAGGAATTACTCTAAATTTGGAAAGCATAAATGGACAAAAAATATTCAAACAATTGGCGTTGTCAGCCGATGTTATTTTAGATCCAGCTGAACCGGGATACCTTTCGTCTCTCGGCATTGGTTATGATGATCTTTCTAAGGATAATGCGAAGCTTATAATGTGTTCAATTACAGAATTTGGGCAAACTGGACCATGGAAAGATTACAAGATGTCTGATCTCTTACATTTGGCCGCTGGTGGACAGATGGCGATGTGCGGATATCTGGACGAACAGTTGGCCGATGCTCCTCCTATAGCCCCTGGAGGAGGGCAAGCCTGGCACATGGCAGGTCACTATGCATATATAGGAATATTGGCTGCTCTTAATTATCGTGACAAGTCAGGGAAGGGACAGTATATAGACTTGTCAGTTCACGATTCGTGTGCTTTAACAACAGAAGGTCACGTTAATACATGGATCTATAGGAAGCAAGTTATGACTCGTGGTAGACCTCAACTGCTTTGTAAAGATGGTTTGTATGTAAATGCAGCGCAATTAGGTTTTAGGATGGCTCCAAGAGTCGTTAAGGGATTGGCCCAGTGGCTGGATACATATGGGATGGCTGAAGACTTGCTAGACGAGGATTACCAAAAACCAGAGCATATACAGGAAAATATACAACATATAATGGATGTTATACGTGCTTTTGCAGCAACCAGAACTTCTGACGAGGTGTATCATGGAGCTCAAGAACTAGGTTATCCATGGGGAACGATTCGTTCTACCGATGAATTGGCAGTAGATGAGCATTTGGTAGATAGAGAGTTTTGGGTTGAAGTAGAACACCCGGACTTAGGTAAAACATTTTCGTATCCTGGTGCAGCAGCCATATACAATGGGTCTCCTTGGGCAATATCCAGAAGAGCACCTTTGATAGGGGAACATAACGAAGAGTTATTATGCGGGGAAATGGGTTTGTCTAAGCAGGACATTATAATATTGTCTGAAACTGGTGTTATATAGCTTATATTAATTAAATATATCTGGAGGCGACTTTGGTTGATAAACATATAGTGACGTTTGGCGGGCTTAGACCTTCACGCGGGAAAACCCATCCCCTGATAAGCTATGTGCTTTCGTTGTCCGATAAAGAGTGTCCCAAGGTTTGTTTCATTCCTACTGCTACCGGGGATGCGGCCGCCTCTATAGTAGCTTTCTACGACAGATTTCCTGCATCAGATGCTCAACGATCTCACCTCGCTCTATTCAACCGTACTATATATAACATTGAGGAATACCTATTGGATCAAGATATCATTATGGTGGGAGGAGGCAACACAGCTAACATGCTTGCCACATGGCGAGTTCACGGAGTCGATATTGCTTTGAAAAAGGCTTGGGACTCAGGAGTAATAATGTGTGGGGGAAGCGCAGGGTCTCTGTGTTGGTTTGAATGTGGAACCACCGATTCATTTAATCTGAATGAACTCGAACCTCTTCATGATGGTCTGGGTTTCTTAAGGGGATCTCATTGCCCTCACTATGATGGCGAAGCACAAAGAAGACCGCTATACCATAGGTTAATTGCCGAAGGTTTTCCGCCGGGTTATGCCGTTGATGACGATGCTGCTGTTCATTTTTTAGGAAAAGATGTTCACAAGGTTATTAGTTCCAGAGAAAACCCTGGAGCTTATTACGTACAAAAAGTTGGCAGCGACGTTATCGAGACACCTCTGGATACTACAATATTAGATTAAATGGATTGACTGCCTATCGGCATTCCATAAGTGTTCAAAGCGATACTGTAGAGACTCTTACGTGCTGTAATGAACAGTGTGTTACCATCAAGTCCCCAGCCACAATTTGCGGGAATTTCAGGTGTAAATATTTTACCTAGTAAATTAGCACTTGAGTCAAATACCCATATGCCATTTGGTCCAGTTGAAAAAATACGCCCGTCTCTATCTACTTTCATCCCGTCAGGCGCTCCTTCTTCACCAGTATTCAAGTCAGCAAAATCAGTTCCAGTGTCTACTGTACCATCATCATTGACTTTGTATTTTTTGATTACCAGATCAAAAGAATCAGCAACATATAGAGCAGATTCATCAGTTGAAAATGCGAGACCATTGGGTGCCGTCATATTATTGATAATAAGTGAGAGATCACTTCCATCTGAACGGACTTTGTATACACCGTTGAAATCTAATTCCTTACCATCTTTTCTTTTTTCCATACTCTCGAATCGTTCAGGTAGGCCATACGGTGGGTCGGTAAAATAGATCCATCCGTCAGACTTAACTACAACATCATTTGGGCTATTGAGTTGCATGCCGTTATATTCGGTTGCAATTTCTGTAATTAACCCTTCGGAATTGGTTGAAGTCACTCTTCGGTTTGAATGTTCACACACAATTAAATTATTGTTTAGGTCAAGGGTCATCCCATTGGAATTACCGCTTGGATGCCTAAAAGTGTTTACACTTGGACCTTCCTCTCGAAGCTCGTACCTAATTATTCGGCTATTAGGTATGTCTGAAAATAATAAGCTGTTGTCGTACCAGACGGGCCCTTCTATAAATGTAAATCCTGTAGCCAATGTTGATAATTCACTGTTATCTATTAATCTTTCAAACGATTTATCTATAATCTCAAATTGATTTTTCATATTCACCTCTAATTTTACTCAATTATATCCTATCGAAAATCCCCAAGTGTAATTTACCGTTGTAGTATTTGCGATTTAATTCATACGTGAGTCGATTATCGTCGGAATAAGTTAATAACTAGTTACATATTGACAACTCTGTTAATATTGTGCTGGCAATCAGACTCTAAATTTAATGTCTGAGGAGGATTTACTATGGGGAATATGTCCGTAAATAAACTCGGAGGTTTATCGCTTATTTTGGGCCCCGTTGTTTCGATAATTAGTTTCTTGGTTCGACCAGGAGGAGGAATAGTAGGAGGTAATGTAGATCCAGCGGATTCCGCTGCGTCTATAGGTGTATTGCTTCAAAACTCAGGTTCAGCTGGCATATCATTTCTTCTGCTAAGTATTGGATTAATTGTAATGTTGTTTGGCTTGAGCGTTCTGGTCAATAACCTAAAAGATGGTGAAGGATTAGCAGTGGGACGAATAGGCTTGCTATTTATTCTGCTAGCGACAGCAGGTTGGGTAGCCTCATTGGCATTAACCTTAACAATTGCAGGCGGTAGCATACCTGCTGCAGCAACCCAATCAGCTGGTGCTGTATACGCTGCCGGACTCGGAATAAATATTTTGTCGAGCATACTAGCTGCGGTCGGATTTACTTTTGTAGTGCTCGGCCTCTTGGCTAGTGGAAAATACAACAAGAATTTCACTTTGCTAGTGTTGGTTTTGCAGTTAGTCACGGTGGTAACTTCGGTAATGGGAGGCAATGATCTTTCTTTCTTGCAGACCGCTAGTATGATTGCAGGTGGAGTATACGTTGTCACTGTAATATACGTGGCCAATATTGGTCGCTCCATGCTGAATGAAGGATAGCGTCAAGTCTTACTAATAAGATAGTCTAGGTTGCTAATATTAGGCCCCTTGTCCATGACAAGGGGCCTTTTAATTTATATTGAATCAGTGATTCTGCATTTAATTGGGTATATAATTATTTATTAATTGGGCGAGCAGGAGGCTAATATTATGACCATCACCAAAACTATGGAAGGTTCGGGCGCACATCAATACAAAGTTATAGGAACGAGGGCACCAAGACTGGATGGACTAGATAAGGTTACAGGATCC
>CAYUCO010000138.1:0-4053 GCA_964443385.1 uncultured Dehalococcoidia bacterium
TACAGCTGAACATGGGCCTCTCGTCGCAAAACTATACAGAGATATGTTTCAACCATCTGGATACCTACAGGAACCCAAATTGAATGTAGCTCTACAGGTAATTTGTGCTGAAACTGACGAAAAAGCTAACTTCATAGCCTCTAGCAGAAATATATCTCGGATAAACTCCTTAAGAGGAATTAGAGAGCCTATGGTATCTCCAGAAGAAGCGTCTTCTATTAAGTTGAATTACATAGAAGAGCAACATATTGAAAGGATAAATAAACACTCCATAATGGGCACTCAAAAAACGGTAAAGGCAAAAATAATCGATGCTATGAAAACCTATGAAACTAGTGACGTAAGCATCGTAACTAATTGTCATTATTTTGAAGATAGAGTAAAATCCTTTGAACTTGTAGCAGAAGCTTTTAACTTAAAAGAAAGTGTTCCTTCACTGGAATAGGAGGTATGATTTGGCGAGTTTTTCATGCGTAAAATGCAACAAAACCGAATACAAACAGGGTGAAATCAGAACCACAGGAAGCGGTATCTCTAGGTTCCTGAATTTACAAAACCAAAAATTCATCACCATTTCTTGCACAAGCTGCGGATACACTGAGATTTTTAGAAGAGACGGATCCGGAATCGGCAATATTTTTGACGCACTTGGTGGTTAAATCTAGATTTCTGCTATAGCCCTCTGCTGAGCATATGCACAGTTTTCACATGAAGGATTAGGTGATGGTATATCGGTAGAATTCAAAACGGATATCATCTCCCAGACGCTAGGCTCTATCCAACTAATGTCCCACTCATAGGGCACTAGGGTTTCCTCAAATCTCATGTTTCCGTCAAATCCTGGTGCTCCTCTATCAGCATTGCAGACATAAAAATATCCTATGGGAGCCACAGGGAAACCCATACCTAATAAAAGATATGCATAAAAATCAAGTTGTATTTTGTAACCTTGATGATACGTTCCAGACAAATATTCCCAGGTCACCACTGGTCTATTGTTAGCCTGTGATTTGTAATCTACAACTATAAGTTCCTCTTTTACTTTATCGAACCACACATCATCAACACCACCTTGAAGCAATATATTTGTATCCTTAAACTGGTGTTTTAGTCCATGATGTAGGGAGTCTCTCCACGAATCAAGGTCTTCGTTTTTGTAAGGAACTACGTTATCCAGTCCATATTTTTCAAATATTCTGTGGGGAATTTCTTGTTCCCGACATATATCGAATTCCTTTTTTAACAATAAATCAGTTGTTTCATTAAGGGTCCATCCTGGAGTAGATGGAGATATTATTCCTGTCACACGGTCAAGGTAGAAACACCTTTTACATGTCAGAAAATCCGTAAACTTAGATCTGCTTATCTTGAAAACATCTGGTTGGTTCGGTTTATATTTAGAAGATTCTCGCCTAAGACCAGTCGCTTTGGCTTCAATACCCTTACTATTTCGTTTAATGCTAATCAATACAGCCACCTTGCAATTATTATATTTCCTAAACTAAGTCAAATTATAGAACCAGTAAATGCAAGTACACAAACACTATCGAGCTAATTTTTTATTAAATGATGCAACCAAGATAAAGATTAAAACCGCAGTCAATGCCATTGAAGGCCCGGATGGCAAATCCATAAAATAGGATAAATAGAGACCACATATGGCTACAAAAACACCAATCACGGAGCCCATAAACATCATGGACCCAAAACTTCTTGCGATTAAATAGGCTGTTGCTGACGGTATTACCAGCATGGCCAACATCAACACAACACCAACCGCCTGAATAGAAGCTACTACGGCTAAAGCTATCAATATCAAGACTAGATAATCCAACAACTTGGAAGGCAAACCTATTACTAAGGCTCCCTCTGGATCGAAACTGTTGAAGACAAGTTCCTTATGAAAGAAAAATAACACGGTGAGAGTTATTATGCATATTGTGAATATTATCAATAGATCTTGGTTAGATACTCCTAGAAGTTCACCAAGTAACAACCCTTCAAGATCAATATTAGAACCGCCATGAACAGATATCATTATTAGTCCCAATGAAAATAATCCAACCATAATAATACCAATAGATGTATCTTCACTAAGTCCAGTACGTTTACTCAGATATCCAATAAATATTGCAGTTACAACACAGGTCGGTATTGCAACCAGAAGAGGATTTACACCTACGATGTAACCCAAAACTAAACCAGGCAAAACAGTATGCGATAGGGCATCTCCCATAAACGCTAATCGTCGTGTTACAACATAACTACCAATCATTGGGCAAAGCAAACCAATACCTATAGATACGGCTAAGGCTCTTAACATAAAATTGTACTGAAATGGCTCCATCAGGAAATCTAGCATATTACTCAGGCCTCACGCCTAACATCAGTTGAGAATGTGAACCGTATAGTTCTTCCAATACTTCCGGTGTAAATGCCTGATCTGGTGGACCAAAAGAACAAATATGTTTATTAAGGCAACAGCACAAGTCAAATTTATCTGCCATATTATTTAAATCATGAGTTGATATAAATATGGTTTTACCATCGTCTCTCAATGTCTTCAACATATCCATCAATCCATCTTGGGACCCTACATCAACACCAGAAAACGCCTCATCTAGAAGCAAAGTGTGCGCTTCCTGAGCTAGTGCACGAGCCACGAAAATCCTTTGCCTCTGCCCGCCTGACAATTCGCTCATCAGAGCATCTTTCCTAGAATACAAACCTACTTTATGAAGACTATATTCACAAATTTCCTTGTCGATTTTCCTGGGCCATTTGAAGAAACCTATCTTCCTTTGTCTACCAAGCATAACTACATCCCAGGCGCTAATTGGGAAAGACCAATTCACATCTTCATTTTGAGGTATATAAGCCAGCTCACCAGAAACTTTTGAGAAGTGCGATCCATGTATTCGTATTCTACCGGCACCTACAGGCATTAGTCCCAAAATGGACTTAAAAAGGGTACTCTTGCCTGCTCCGTTAGGACCAACAAGTGCGACCATTGAACCGTGATTAATAGTGAAAGATATATTATCCAGTACCGGAACACCTGCAATAGAGACTGAAACATTTTCAATCTCTATTGCAGGCGGTTCATCATCTATTCCTACTAAGTTTTCGACCATATCAATTAACTAAGAGTAAAAGTATTTAACATTGGGATTATACCATCGAATTACATCAACTATTTAATCCGTCTGTCAATTTAGTAACATTCTCTTTCATCATATCAATGTACGAAGTGGTTGTACCTCCGAGAGACTCCATATTCAATCTAATTACTTTTACTCCAGTTTCACTCGCTAATGATTCTTCGATTTTGGTTGACATGTAAGAGTCAGCAAAAATTGCTGGGACTCCGTGATGGTCTATTACTTCCGTTATAGCCGCCAGATCTTTAGGGGTTACAGATTCCGCGGACGACAAACTTTGCAAGATACTAGATGAGACCTCAAATCCATATCTTTCAGACAAATACGTCATTGTTTCATGACTAGTTATCAAAACCCTGTTGGACTCAGGGATAGTATCAACCTTACTAACAATCCAGGTATCCAATTCTTTCAATTTGCTGACATAGGTATCTGCGTTTAGATCAAAAACAGACTGATCTTCTTTGAATATCGACCCTAAGTCCTTAGCTATTTTCTGTGCTGCTTCCACGACCGTAATAGGGTCGTGCCAAAAATGGGGGTCAAATTCACCATGACCATGGCCACTGTGATCATCTTCATCAGCATGATCATCATCGTGTGCATCGTGTTTATCTTCATCACCGTGATCATCATCGTGAGCATCATGCTTATCTTCATCACCATGGTCATCGTGTGAGTCTTCATATGCTTTCAGAGAAACCCCATCTGACAAGAACCTCAGTTTTTGTTCGGCATTTGGCAAAGCAGTCGTAAGTTTTGCAAGCCACGATTGCTCATAATTCGCCCCGACCAAAAAAACAATATCTGCTTCCTCAATAACCTTTATGTCACTGTGTGTAGGACTGAATGTATGGGGATCCGTACCAGAAGGTATCACATGATTAACCTG
>CAYUCO010000139.1:0-7302 GCA_964443385.1 uncultured Dehalococcoidia bacterium
AGCTCGTGCGATGCTGGCTGCCTATGATCGTGTGAATTATATGCTCTCTGCTCGACCAGAGTTTCACGACATTCTTAAAGAGAACAACGTCCGTATATCTTTGTTTGGACCAGGTTCAGGAAGCACAACCTCTGAACTACCAGAATTCGAAGGTGAAGACGAGCCGGGCGGAATGTCAATGGGAGTCACTGATGCTGCGATGACCGCCAACGTAGAGTGGTTGTGTTACCCGGGAAATCCAGATAGTGGTGGCGTTCCTGTTATTCATGAATTAGTTCATTCACTTAACGGCATTGTCTTTGATCTTATTATCGAGTTGTATTTCTATGAGCGTATATATGACCTTGCACTGTCAGCTATCGACAAGGGAATATTTGCCACCAACTATACGCAGAACCTTCCAGATGGCGAGCAACAAGGTATGAAACATTACGTTGGAGAGTACTGGGCCATGACAGTTGAAGGTTATTTAATGGACATGGAAGGATTTAAGAATTCGCACGATACGCATGAATGGATCAAGGAGAATGATCCTGAGTTATACGATTTGATTATCAGATATTTCCCGACACAAAAATGGGACCAGTGCACTGGGGAACTCAAGAAATGAAGACAATAAAATGGCGTGAGATTCCAGTAAACCTAATATCTTCAGCTAGTATAGAAAGGTGGAGAACCGATGACAAAACATTATAACTTTTTATATTTAATTTTAGTAGCATCACTCGCTTCAATAATAATATCCTGTGGACAAGAAACCTTATCAGATAAAGAAATAGAGGCGACCGTGCAAGCCAGAGTGGAAGATAAGATGGCCAACATGCCAACTCCTACTCCAAATATTGAAGCTACTGTTCAAGCTCGAGTGTTCGAAGAAATGCAGAAGAATCAAGATGCGGTCGACTCTGCCGCGTCAAATGACAGGTCTGAAGAAAATGACGCTTCACCAAATATTGCCGAGGCGCCTTCTAAAGATCAAAACAGAGATGAGAATGAAATAAAATCAGGCGATGCTGAAGGCCAAGAAGAAATAAACAAATGCACTTCAAATAGTGATTATGCCACCGGGCTATGTGTAGACGGGGAAGAAGTGGAAGAAGTGGCAATTCCAGCGGAACAAGAGACCTGTAACACAGACGCAAATGCTAGTACAGGATATTGCAAGAACGGCATAGCGGTTGAGCGTGAAGATAAAGATCAAAAAGAAAACTCCCTGATAGGTGATCATAACGATTTTAGCTCACAATTCGAAAATAAATCCAATGATGATCAAAGTGATAAAACTACTGTCACTCTCAATTGGATCGGACCAGAAAGCCCTATGGAAATTTGGGACTATGATGTTAATCCGTTTGACGATTATAAAACCGAATTGGAATTTGAGGACTACGACTGCCAATCTCTAGGAATTGCTATACTTGCGAAGTCTGCTCCATGGGATCCAGCTGTCCAAAGTCGCCTTGCCGATAACTGGAACCAACCTGTAATGTGGGGACTAGCAAATATAACAACCTACTCCTATGGAGATAGCTATTTGGAATGCAAAGCAGATGCTAGAATCTATGAACCTTGGCAGATTGAGTCGAATCATCCGGGTTACGACAAAATTCGATTCAGAGTAACAAAAGGGTGCCTAATGGCCATAGAGTATATCTGTGGTACAGAAACTTTTACAGGATATACTTGGCATTTGGAGGACCGTTACATAGAAAAACCTGGCGGTTATGTCAGACAATCAGAATCCGATGGCTCTTATTAATGATTAATTAGGTTTAGGTTTCTTCACGTGACTCTGTTTTTGAATGTATACCAGCCGTCTCTTTAGCAAAAAACAAGAATACTACGCCCAAAACACCGACAGCTACAGCATTAGCGATCACGGCCGTAGAAGAACTAAAAACGTCAGCGACAAACCCCATAAGTGGTGGTGCTACTAATAGGGCAAAATCAGCAGCTGACCGAACAATCCCCTGGGCTATGCCCTGTAAACTCTTAGGGCTAATGTCTGCCACATAAGCCACTGGAGTGGGGCCTTCTATACCACTACCCAAACCATATAACGACATCCCAACAATGAAAAGTATTAAAGAAAGATTCGATCCTAACAAAAAAAGTGATATCGAAACTATTAACAATCCCGGCACTATAGTTTTCTTTCTTCCATATTTATCAGCCACAGATCCTGCAAGTGGTAACATCAAAAAAGCAATTATTGGAGGAATAGTGAATATTGCTCCAATTTGCCCGGGTGACAATCCTAAATCCTTAGATCCTATTAATGGTAGAAGTGTGAATTGAGCACCAGCTCTAGTGAAAAACGTAATCATAAAAACTAAGGCAATCAGTATAAATCCTCTTGAAAAAACTAAGGAATATTTGGATTCGTTCTCCACAATTACCTTGTCATTATTGCCAGATTGTTCAATATCGACATGTTCTGTTTTCAAAGTCTCCGGAACTTTAAAAAAGGCCCATACGCCACTCATTATAGAAAGTGCTCCGACAGCAAGAAACGGAGCTCTAAGGCCAAAGATCTCAGCTATTAAACCTCCGACCACCGGGCCTGATGATATACCCAATATGAAGCTGCTCTGATATACGCTCATCATGCGACCACGATTAGCTATAGTACTAATATCACCTATAAATATCACTGCTCCAGTTATGAAAGCAGCAGATCCTATCCCTGCTATAAATCTGAACAACATAAGAAGTTCCAGAGAATCTACTAGTCCTGCCATACCGTTTCCAAATGCGGCTATAAAAGGACCCACAACCAAAGGTAATCTCCTTCCGTATCGTTGTGCCAATATGGCAGTTGGTATATTAGTCATGAATCTCGCCAATCCAAAAACACTGATCACTAAACCAACTGTTGCTACCGATACGCCCAATGAGTCAGCATATAATGGGAGAATAGGAGCCACCATACCTTGCCCAGAAGTTAGCAAGGCAGTAGAAACACAAAGAAGCATAATTGTTGGATTTTCTTTGAGAATAGTAAACAGTTGCAAACGCAATTAGCCACTCCTTTGTATATACTGTTATTATGACAACAACAGATATTAGGTACAACTAAATTTTGGAACCCTCAAAAGACACACAACAAGAACCTAGAAAATACCGATTTGTAATTGGTTTTTTGTTACTACTTATTAGTTTCTCTGCCGGATTAGTATTCCTAAATGTTTCCCCAATTACTCCTCATATAATGGAGGAATATCAAGTTAGTAGAGGCACAGTAGGACTGTTAGTAGGATGTATATTGCTTTTCAGTGCACTGTCTTCAATCCCATTCAGTCTCCTAGTTGGAAGAGTAAGGAATAATGTTCTTGTTCTGTTTTTTATTCTTGGAATATCTATTCCATTCCTGAGTGCCTGGGCTCCAAATTTTACAACCTTATTAATTTTAAGAACTTGTTTTGGCATTAGTGTTGGTGGTTTATTCCCTACTATCGCACCTATATTAATGTCCTGGTTCCCTAAAAATGAATTGCCTTTTATGAATGGGATACAGATATCTGCGGTTTCGGGTGGTATAGCAGTTTCATTCCTCTTAGGAGAACCTTTAGCTAATGAAGTAGGCTGGCGCAATACCCTTACTTTATTCAGCAGCGTATCTTTAATATCAGCTTTTCTATGGTTAATACTCTCTAGAGAACCTGAAAAAACCACCCAATCCAACCTATCATTTACAGAAATAAAGGGAGTGCTTCGTTCCAGAATTACTTTGTTACTTGCTGTGGCAGATGCCGGCCCCCTTATCCAATACGTAGCTTTATCATCTTGGCTACCAACATATTATTTTGAAGTACATGGAATGTCATTATCGGAGGGTAGCTCAAAAACTGCTGTTCTACCCATATGTGGACTCATAATAGTGCTTATAGCGGGATTCTTATCTCTAAGATTTAATCGTCGTAAACCGTTCCTTTTTGCATCAGGCATAGTGCTAGGTATTGGTGGATTTTCTTCGATCATATTTGCTGGGAGTCCGTTTCTGCTGTTTATATTGATAGTCTACGGTATAGGTGCCTGGTTATACACTCCTTTCCACGCCACAATACCGCTGGAAGCAGAAGACTCCAACCCAGAAAAAGCGGCAGCAATAACAGCTTGTATCTTCACTATAGGAGGATCGTTATCCTTCATATCTCCTATATTTGTAGGATACATGGCAGACATCACGGGATCATATATATACGGCTTCGGATTAGTTGGAATCCTGTCGTGGTCCTTGGTAATCGCCACGATTTTCTTGCCAGAAACCGGCTCTCCTAGTCACAACTTGAATAAAACTACCGTTTAGTGGCTGATTGCCATATAATTGCTGTATGAATATATTACTTGTATTTTGCCATCCCAGAGAAGAATCACTGACTGGAGATGTTGCTCGTGCTTTCCAAGAAGGAGCTATTCGGTCAGGACATACAGTAGAATTTGTTGACCTATACCGTGAAAATTTCGATCCTGTTCTGACGGTGGAAGATATGTATACTAACGGCAATCTATCAGATTATTCCACTGAGGTTCAATCTGAATTCCTAAGACTGAACCGTAATAATGCTGTTGTAATGGTTTTTCCATTATGGTGGTGGTCTATGCCGGCTATGTTAAAGGGTTGGATAGACAGGGTCTGGAATTATGGATTGACACATGGCCCAGCACACCACAACATCACAAAAGGTCTGATAATCACTCTAGCTGCCGTTACAAAAGACCAGTTAGAAAAAAGAAGTTATTCAGATGCAATGCAAATATGTCTTGAAACCGGAATACTGGACTACAAC
The DNA here is from genome assembly GCA_964443385.1 of uncultured Dehalococcoidia bacterium. Taxonomy (GTDB): domain Bacteria; phylum Chloroflexota; class Dehalococcoidia; order Lucifugimonadales; family UBA2985; genus VFHP01. The sequence goes on from CAYUCO010000139.1 coordinate 4,791, forward strand.
GGTATTCCAGAAACCAAATTAGTAATAATGGATGATACTTCAGGAGGTCCTGAACAGCACGAAAAACACGTCAGTGCTTCTTTCCAAATGGGGGAAGAATTTTAATAATGATATCAAACTGGTGGAATAACCTAACAGAAACAAAGAGAAAAGTGCTCGTATTAGGAGCTATATGTGACTGTGTCATAATCACCACGCTGCTAATCTATTTCCTGTGAATATTCACTATGCTAAGTATTTATTATGACATATATACGAAGCTTTAGTGAATACTTCAATTCATTATCACCAAAATAAAGAGACTAACCCTTTGCGGATTAGCCTCTTTAAGAATCTAACTACTAAAGCAGAAAATAAGCTTAGTCTGGAGTAGCACTCCATATAGTAGAATAATTGAAGTCTGGGAAGAATGCACCAGATACTCCAATCTCAGCCTTCTTTCGAATCTGTCTGGCTCCAGCCCTACCCTGTAACTGCTGAATGCTATCATAATGTAACCAGAAACGAGTTCTACCACCCCCTGCATTACCTCCACTAGGAGAAACAGGGTTTGGGCCTTCTAAACTAATATCTGTTTGATAGAAATCCAAAGCTTCACCACGGCCAACGCCTGCAAATCTCAATCCTTCTAAGTGAAATTGATGAAACTCTGTGAATCCATCATACATATTTTCGAAGGAAAGATCAGTGTTCTTGATTCCAGCACCTTCGTATAGTTTACGGCCTGTTTCGTCCGCTGCTTCCTGCCAATCATCTAAAGTTTGTACTGCCCCTCTATGCTTGGGAGTTGTTCTAGTATGATTAAGTATATATACAGGTTTCTGCTTCATGTCCTTAGCCCTCTCAGCGGTGGTAAACACAAAAGCAGCAGACACACAGATTGGAAGATCATTATCGTATAGGTTAGCAGGCTTCGCTATCCACCTAGCCGCTAAATAATCTTCTACTGTCAAATCCTCAGGTCTATGTTGTGCCCAATAACCCTCAGGCAACAACAATCCATTTCTTTTCTCAGTAATGACGAAGTTTGCCATCATATCATGGTTTTTACCATACTTATGACAATACTCCTGGAACATCATAGCAGTAGTGCCACATGCAGGCACTCCATGGCCAGATGTGATACCAGCTGGACCAGCTATGGTATCCATGCCCGCTGCCCCTTGACCCACATAATATCTACCTGCCAAATTGTGCCATCCTCGGACAACCAAACATGTTTGAGTCATGCCATCTCCAACTGCTTGTGCGCCCACTACTATCGCGTTAGACATGCAGGTTGGAGCATGCATAGCAAACTTAATATTTGTTAATTCGGGCATATTCTTAAGTATCCACTCAACACTAAGCTTGACTATACCATCTAATGGATCATCAGTAAGATTAAATGTTTCCACAAACGATTCTGGTATAGGCCTATCTTTTGGCCAACTTACACCTGTACTTGTATCAGGGGTTAGAACTATCCCGTCTACTTCCTCAGGAGAAACTCCAGCGTCTTCCATAGCATTCCTTATAGCAAGAATGGTCCATGCACCCACACTCGTTTCAGGACTCTCGTCCCACCTTCTGGCAGTAGGAGAAACGCCTATACCAACTGCGGCCACCTTGCCTTTGTGCTCCCAAACTCCTAACCCTTCTGTAGATCTGTACATAGAATCTGGTGGTGTTTGAACATTAACTGCCATACATCACCTCCTTTAAATAAAATGTAAAACTATCCCACTACTCGCCATTCAGGTACTTTCTGTCCTGTAGCAGGAGTTGTTTCAAACTCAACCTGTACTTTAGCACCTATAGGCACTGCATCAGTTGCAGTACCAGGAAGATGAGATAACATAGTGATACCAGGATCTTCGTCGAGTTTTACAACCGCCACATTAAATGGCTGTTCTGCTTGTAAAATCGTAACAGGAGTATCATGAACAACAATATAAGTGGATATAGTACCCTTGCCACTCATCTCTCTCCACTCTAAGTTATCAGAAGAATTACATCCACCACACTTTTCTTTTGGAGGATGCTGCATCCTGTCACAAGATTTACAATTCTGAACAACCAACACTTCCCTATTACATGCGTCCCAAAAGGGTTTATCAATATCACCCGGGATTGGAGATTGCTTTGGCAATTTACACCTCCTATAAAGTTAAAATGTTGACTCCTAAATAGGATATGCTACAACCCTGTACTGGTCAAGCAATATAGGTAAAATAGTTACCATAATTGGTCAATAAACAGAACCAAATTATATTGCATTAGTAAGTTAACCTTGTTTTTGACAAAGCTGGTAGCGTTATGCTAAAATTAATGGCACGTTTTAATAACGTCTCGAGCGATAGGCGAGGCCCTCAGGCCTAAGACCCTGTCCGGCAACCTTACCTTTAAAGGTGCCCTGAGGAAACGACGAGGTTCTTAGTGAACAAATGGGTACGGGAGCTCTCCGTACTCCGGAGGGCTTTTTTTATTGCCTCTCGCTTTTCCAGATTCGAGACTACAGAAGCAGGAGGTA
>CAYUCO010000140.1:0-8214 GCA_964443385.1 uncultured Dehalococcoidia bacterium
TAAGTACTTGCAGGGGCAGGAAGCACCTGAGGGAACCCGGCTTGCAGGTAATGAGAGGGCCAAGGAGAACACATTAACCGACAAGAACTTCAGTATATTATCCAAGTTATCGAAGTTTGCTGAAGACAGGGGACATCCCATAGTGGAGTTGGCGTTTGCATGGTTGCTTGCTAAGCCTGCGGTTAGTTCTGTGATAGCAGGAGCTACTAAAGAAGAGCAGGTTACGGCTAATGTTAAGGCATCTGACTGGGACCTTACTGAATCAGAGATGGAAGAATTGGATGGTTTGTTAGCAGACGAAGGCTAGTTCAGTGTATTTGTGTTAGTGGTTGAGCTAGTATCCAAAGACTGCATATGGTGTAGATAATCATAAGGCCTAGCATGGGGGTTTGACTCCGTATTGCTGTTTTGCGACTACCTAGTTTGTTTATAGCAACAACGTGCCCAATGTATACCGCGATTATATGCCCGACTACTATTGATATAACAGCGGTGATCCATGCGAACCTTGCACCAATAATTGCTATATTGAGTTTGTAGTTCGCAGTACCAAATAAGTCCCATCCAAAGCCCATAGGATCTGAAATTAAAGGTACAACTAATTGTCCTTGTATAAGCAAATAACTTAGGAAATGGGCTAAATGATAGGCTAGTGATATTGGTACTAAAGAGTATATAAATATAACAGACATGCCCTTTGTATCTATCATGTTATTGCTGGCCAAGGAAATGAATTTACATGTCACAATATATGTGATTATGAATAAAGTTACTGAAGATACTAATCCAAGTGTAGATACAAACGTCATATTTGGTATAAAACCATAGACGATATTTGTTAGGTTTGCCCATGCTGGAGTGGCCATGAAGCCGTCAAATGTTATGGTTGCTAGTAAGGTTATTATTAGTATCATCTCTGACAAAGATTTTGATTCAGTTAATGTTAACTCCACTGCAGGTGGACGCAGGTTCAGAACTAGTTCCTTGTCTTTTCGATAGGCTTCTGATGGTGCAAATTTTGCCAATATACCGAATATAATTGAAAATATTTCACAGTTTTCTAACCACTGTTTTTTACCAAATACAACCATTCCGGTCCAAGTTATTATCGAGTATATCAATAGTAATATTGATATATTGAACGGAGTGGATGAATTCACGTACACTAATTCTATCCATGCAAATGCCAAAAGTAATACTATGGCAGGCCACATACCATATGATTCAGTATATTCTAGCCTTCCAATTAAACTCTGCCTTCTGTTATTAAAGGTGCTATCAATGAATTGAAAAATGGCAAATGTGTTATTCCATGGATTGATTAATAGCCATACGTTGCCAATAAGTGCTGAGGTATAAGCTATGCCAACCCATCCGATTACCCATACCATGGTTGGCGCTAAGTTATTGGTAGGTTCTTGATTGCCAAATAACCCTGATGCAATCACCAACAGGAAGATACAGCTAGTAGTCATTTTAATGAAGTATATAAGTACCTTGCTTCCTAGAAGTGATAGCAAAGGTATTTTTAAAATATTGAAAGTGGGGTATCGATTTAGGTTAATGTTGGTTTTGAGAAATAAACCAATTACAACGAATGAATAAACTACAGCCGATACTGCTCCTCCAAGATAAAGGACTAAAGGAACAGGAAGGTCATATCGTTCCCCAAAACCATGAGCATAAGCGGGTTCAGCAACTAGCAATGTAGTGACTAAAACGAAAATTAACGAAGAACTATATATTCTTATTGTCATATAGCAGGAATCGATTTCTTAATTCTTATCCAGGAGTTACTTTGAGAGATCCTATGATTATCTCTTGAATTTCTTTTCCATTTCCGTTATGCGTATTATCTGTTTCACCGGCTTTGTGTTCTTCACCGTGATCATGTTCTTGGTGTGAATGAGGTTGATCGCCTATATGGAATGCAATATTGTATATCCCTGTGGCATAAACATCTAATTTCAACTGTTGTGCCATATTTTTTGAAATTGTTTTTTCAATATCATATCCATGTATGTGTATAGATCCATCTTCGTCACTAGATATATTCATAACTAATGTGTCATTTTGTTTAACGGATATTTCATTGGGAGTCATGGATTTGTTTGTAATTGATATGTCTAATTCTACTATCTCTGGTGCAGAGGTAGTACAAGATGAGGCAAAGATAACTGTGCATAATGCTAACAATAAGGCTCTATAATTTATTTTCGCACTGAATCTCATAAGATCTATTTCCTCTTTAATTTTTGCGATCAAAAAATATCAAACCATAATATAAATAAAAATATCTTATTTATCAACATGGAAATGAGATATTTATCCTAATATTTTCGGGGTTGGGCGATTGGATCTAGGAACGTGTATCATAAATAACACTAATGCGGCTATCAGCGTTACTACTCCGGCAAATATAAAGGATGATTCGGTGCCATAGTTGTTAACTAGATATCCGGCTAATATCGGGGCTGGCAAACTAAGGAATTGAGTAAAGACTCCCGTTATGCCCATAGTAGAGGATTGTATTTGGTCGGTCGCTACATCCATTATAGTGGCTTGCGTCACGTTCACCAGAGCGTAGAAAAATATACCTAGTGCCACTATCACTGTGATTAATTGCGCCCCGGGTTCTGCTATAGCAAGAGCTAAGTAAAGTAAGCCATATAATATTAAGGCAGGCAATAATACGGCTTTCCTTCCGAACTTATCAGATAAATATCCCATAACTGGCTGAGATATAGCTCCCATAATGTGTAATAATGCCCAGAAAAATCCTAGGCCAAAGGCCGAGTATTCGAGATCGTCCTGTATGTAGATAGGTAAGAATGTCATGATAGTTAATCTAGCCATGCCGGTTAGTACGTTCACTGCAATAATAGCCAATACAACGTGGCTGCTCATTAAATCTTTGACGTCATTCCAATAGGACCTGAAAGTTGGTTTGGTTTCTGCCCCTGCTTGATTCCTATATACAGGGGTAAGGCCAACCCAAAGAATTAATGCTATTAATAACGCCGGTATCAAATGAAACTCAAGCAAGCCTCTCCACGATACCGATAAAAGTAGGAATCCTATGGCAATTGGAGCTATTGTATCTCCTATACTCGCACCTACTCCATGTATGGCTAGTGCAGTACCTCTCCGCTCCGGGAATCTTCTGGATAATGTGCCCATGGATGCCGGATGCCATAATGCCGTTCCTACACCTAGAAAAGCTACACATGGAACCATCCAGAAAAAGTTTGGCACTTTGGCTAACAAAAAATGTGATAATCCAAAGGCTACGAAAGCTGATGCTAGAATTATTGCCGTACGTCTTCTGTATAAATCTGCTAATAATCCAGAAGGTATTGCAAGGAGTGGTCCAGCGGCGAATTGTCTGACAGCCGTGAGTGTTCCAATTTCCACGTTACTAAGGCCTAATCCGGATTTAACTGATGGTATCAAAACTGGCCATAATTGTTGGAACCAATGGATAAGAACATGGCCTAAAGACAGAGCCCCTAGTATAAATGATCCCTTGTATTCTCTCCTTGAACCGGTTGATGGTAAGGCACTAGTTTCCGATGTTAAATCTTGTTCCTGGGCAATATTGGCTAGTTTTTGCTTGAGGAAATTAAACATTGGGTCTCCAAAGGATTAATGAGCTATTACTAGATACCATATCATAAGTAAATTCAATAACGAAATGAATACTGCTCCAGAAGCCATATCTTTCGCGTGTTTTGATAGGTCATTTCTTTCAAGGCCGATTCTATCTATTGTTGTTTCTATAGATGAATTTATGAGTTCTACTATAAGCACCAACAATACAGAACTTATCAGGAGTGCCTTTTCTACTCCAGTTTCCCCGAGTAATAATGCCAGTGGGGTCAATATTGTTGCAGCAAATATTTCTTGTTTGAATGCGGTGTGTTTTGATAATGCGAATTTAATGCCGCGAACCGAATTTTTGAGAGCCATAAGAATGCGCTTCATATATAAACCCGTTAATTATAATACTACCAAACTTCTTAGTGCATTATGATTGTTGCCTGTCCTAACCGTCTACATTTACTACGAGTGAGGAAGTGGCATTTCTAGAGACTATGAATTCAACAGGTTCGGTTTCACTCAGATTTTCTTCCACATGAACTGTATTTGGTGCCACGTATATGAAATCTCCGGCTTCAGCATCTACTATCGTTTCCAAGTTTTCTCCGAAATACATTCTTACTTTTCCACTTATTATGTAGATAGCAGACTCAGCGTCTCCATGATGATGCGCCCCACTTGAACCAGGGGGTGCTGATACCAATCCTACCCATAAACCTTGATTCCCACAAAGCTCGGGTGTTATTGCAGCCTGTCTTACCATTCCTGGAGTTTGGACGGTGTTGGTAATACGTTGACTAGGTTTGATTAAAATTACGTCTTCCATTAGACATCCTCTCTACTTGTATTTTAGGTCTCCAATAATGTTAATACAAAATGTTAATGAGTAGTGGTATGTTTGTAATCTTAACTAGTGTTTTCATTTTGTATAACTAATTCGATGAAACATATTATAATTATAATATAAACCTAGTATGAATATACAATCTGGTACGACATAACATCTCGCAGTATAAGGGGATTACTCTGTACTCTAAATGGCTTAGTTTATTAGCAGCCTCCACAGGTATATTCTTAGCTACTCTTGATATTACGGTCAACGTAGCTTTGCCTAATATTACCAACAGTTTTGGCACAGATGTTCAAACTGTCCAATGGATTATTATTTTCTATGTAGGCAGTACAACAGGGCTACAGATAAGTCTTGGAAGTGCAGCTGACACATACGGTATAAAAAGATTTTTCATTATTGGCCTTATAGTTTACACAATAGCGGTTCTGTTAATTAGTGTGGCACCACATTTATCGTTAGTGATGGGTCTTCGTGTGTTTCAAGCTGTGGGTAATGGATTGTTAGTTGCATCTGCTCCTGCGTTGGTAACTAGGGCTTTTCCATCAAACGAAAGAGGAAAAGCCCTAGGTTTAATGTCAGGCATAGGTTTGTCAGGCATGCTCATAGGGTCTCTTGCTGGAGGGGTTTTAGTAGATGCCTTTGGATGGAGATCTATCTTTGCAGCTAGAGTACCGATTGGTTTAATCTCTGTGTTTATCGCTCTATTTGCATTAAAAGAAAGCAATATAGAGGGGAGTAAACGATTCGATTTCATTGGGAGTATAGTCCTTTTTATATGTGTGGCTAGTTTTATATTGTGTCTTACATTGGGTGGGATAAATGGGTGGAAATCATTACCAGTATTAACACTGGGAACTTTGTCATGTCTGTCTTTGACTATATTTGTAAAAATTCAAAAGGGATCCGAGCACCCGATTGTTCAGGCATCACTGCTCAAAGACAGGACGCTCACGCCTGCATTCACCTCTGCATACCTGATATCTTTTGCTACGTTCATTAATTTTTTTATACTTCCATTTTTCGTTAGTGACATACTAGGTAGAGATGCCAAGACTTGGGGTATGCTTTTGATGCTTACTCCTCTAGTTGGAGGAATATCCGCCCCGTTAGGTGGTTGGATGTCTGACAGGATGCCTGCAGCATATTTAACCACATTCGGTTTGATTATAATGGCAGCGGTTATTTTTTCTTTTACATTACTCGATAGTGAATCAACATCAGTAATGGTTGCCACAAGAATGGCCTGTATGGGTATTGGCATGGGTATCTTTCAAGCTTCTCACACTAACCTTGTTATGGGTAATATGCCTTCATCCAGATTAGCAACTGGAGGAGCTCTACTAACAATGTCGAGAAGTATTGGTGTAGCAACGAGTGTGGCTATAATGAGTGCTGTGTTATCTGCACGTGAAAATTTACATTCTCTATCTGGTATCGGTGACGACAAGGCATTTGTAATGGCTTTTCAGGATGTTTATCTAATTTCCGCAGGTATAGGCTTGTTATCCATTCTGGTTTCGATTTTCTGCTGGCCGCGCTTCACAAAAGTAGTGGATTGACATCAATAAGTAAATTTTGTGATGATTTATATAACTGAATTCATCGATTGGCTAGATATATGTTCTGTCCAGATTGTAATGAGGAATTGAAGGATACCGCCAGGTTATGTGATTACTGCGGCGCCACTATACCAGAGGGCGATTGGGACGATTTCGATCTGCTGGTAGTCCTGAAAATAGGTATAGGTGTCTTAGTAATTGTACTAATTGTAATGTTGGGCTGGGACAGAATATTTAAGTATTTCTTTCAGGGGAATTGAACCATTTTCATATATGTTTCAATTGCATTATTCTTCATTTCCGGAGTGGTGAATCGTTTTGTGATAAAATACATTATAAAACATATAAGTTTTCATTGACCGTACAAAGGGAGATATATGCCAAAGAGTAAGCCAGAAAAGAAAGAAGAGACCACAGAGGAATTTGTGAAACGCATTAATAAACAAAGCGGCAAACGTAATGGATTAAAGCGGAAGATAGGCCATCATCATCGTTGATAAGTCGAATTTCTATCAATTAAACAAGTAAATTCGGGAGGACTTTATACAATGGCTCTCACAAAACTCGGTGGATACACAGTTATATTATCAGCCTTAGCTCTGTTTGTAGGGCAGGTTTTGGAAGATGCTATCGGTCAGACAGGTAGTAGTATCGCACAAATATGGGCGAGTTTAGGATTTGCTTGCGCTACCGTTGTTTTTTGTACTTATTTTAGAAAAGAAGATGAAGATAACGGAATACTATACTTAATTCCAATACTTGCGCTGGTTGGTTGGACTGCCTCTGTTGTAGGAGAGGGTATGCGTATACCTCTTGATCAAATCAATATAGAAAGTGTTAATGCAGTTGCGTCGATTTCAGGGGCTGCTAGTTTTTCTGCTGCCGGCGGAGGCTTCTTAGCGAATGCCTTGTTGGGGTATTACATTTTTGGTAAGCCTCAGTTCTCTCAAAATGTTATTTATAGAATAGTCACTGTCGTATTTATAATTGGTAGCCTTGCATTCGTTGCAATGGGTATTGTCATGCCGTTTTTTGCTGAAGGAAGAGAAGCAGCCACAGCTGTAGGTGAGTATGGTAGTCAAACTTTTCCATTTGATATGAGTGTGCTTATTCTTGTATGGATGCCTGGTATGCTTGCTACTCTTATATGGAGCATATGGACTGGTGTTATCTTCGTGAAAAAATGATTACTTGATGTCGAAACTGTAACAAAGAATAAACACATGTTTTGTAGTGAAACAAGTACATATTGAAATTCAATAAGCCAATTCCCAATCGCGTTAGAAGACTCGCTAAAGTAGCCGCATGGGTAGCAATTGCACTTTCCATGTTTCCGATTGTTGTGCTCATTGGTGGTATTGTATGGGCAGTAGTTGTGTTCCTATGAGAGTCCATAGGCTAATAAGTAAAATGTAACATTCCGACCAAATTTCCACTATAAGGTTTTATTGTGCGGTATATCCGCCGTCTACCACTAACGGTGTCCCTGTAACGAATGAAGATTCATCAGAAGCCAGGAACAGTGCAGCTGAAGCTATCTCTTCGGGTCTTCCAAGTCGCCCCATTGGATGTAATCCTTCTAATTGACTAAGCCGGACAGGATTTTCAGTTAAAGACCTGGTCATATTGGTGTAAATATATCCAGGGCAAATACAATTAACTCTAATATTCTTTTTTGCACATTGAACAGCTAGGTTTCTTGTAAATTGCAGGACAGCACCTTTAGATGCTGCATACGGATTAAATCCAGGTTCGTAACTCGTGCTACCTTGGTCGTAGCCCACCAGTGCTATGATAGATGCAAGGTTTATTATAGAACCACCCCCAGATCGTTCCATCTCCGGTACTGCAAACCAGGAAGGTAGATATGTGCCTTTTAAATTAACGTCTATCACTTTATCCCAACGATCTTCGTGAGTCGAGCCATCCATAGGAGGAACACCTCCTATGCCAGCACTGTTTACCAGAATATCGAGTTTTCCGTGAAGTTCAATTACTGTTCTAATCATTAGTTCTGCTTCTTTAAAAACAGTTACGTCGCCTACAATGGAATCTGCCTCAAGATTGAGTGAATGTATGGATTCTATAGTTTCCATAACTCCTGCTTCATTTAGGTCAGAGACAATTACTTTTGCCCCTTCCTTACTAAACAATTCTGCGGTAGATCTTCCTATACCGTTTCCTCCACCAGTTATAAGCGCA
>CAYUCO010000141.1:0-4164 GCA_964443385.1 uncultured Dehalococcoidia bacterium
CTATTATGATATGTTGCACGATTTGGATAATGGGACTGGCTGTATTGAACAGATTGAAGTTTTCATATACCAGAAAAGAGATATTTGGGCTTTAGAAAAACTTTTGGATAGAGGTCATAAGTTTCCGGAAATCACCACTTGGACTAGAGCTTTGCCAAAGGATATAAAGATGTTGACCGATATATCCAATGGTAGGATAAAAGAAACTGGCATGTTGGCGTCATCTTCGGATCATCACATATTTGATAAGTTGGGCCATAAAAGTAAAGCAGATACGGCGGATAGATACATGGCTCCTATAATGACTGCCTGCGAAAATGACATTAGGCCCAGAATACACTTAGAAGACACAACAAAGGGAGATATATACGGCTTCGTTATCCCATTTATTCAGAGAGTTCTCAAAGAAACGAATGGGTGGGCTAAATTCCGTATTTGTGACACTATCGGATGGGGGTCTCCAGATCCTTATGTTTCTTTACCATTCGGTATTCCAAAATTAATCAGCACTATTATAAATGAAACTGGTGCAGAACTAGAGTTTCATGGACATAATGACTTTGGTTTAGCTACTGCCAATAGTATGGCTGCATATCGATATGGCTGTAAGAGAGTGAATGTATCTTTTGCTGGTTTAGGCGAACGTACAGGTAACACTTCTTTGGAACAAATAGTAGCTGCTTATTCCCGTATGTACGGTGACCCAGGTCTAAACCTTAAAGTTCTAGGTAGCATACGTGACTTACTTAGTCGGGAAGTTATTCCTATTCCAGACAAACAACCGATCATTGGGGATGTCTTTTCAACTCAGGCAGGTCTCCATCAGACGGGGATGCGAAGGTCCGAACAAGCCGAAGGAGGATCTATTTATCTGGCATTTGATGCAGATTTAGTCGGAGATCAGGCATATGACCATAGTGTAATTGGTGCTTTGTCTGGAATGGATGGTATTGTTGCAGTATTGAATAACCAAGTTAAAGAGGTTACTGGGGAATGGGGGAGTTATAGTACAACCAGCAGGGTTGTAAAACGGATATATGACAGAGTTCAAGAATCCTATGATGGTGAATATGATTCGGAACAAGAGATGTTCATCAATCAAAGAAGGACATTTTTCACTCCAACCGAGATATATGACTTGTCTATAGAATTACGGTAGTTTTCATTCAGAGAACTTCTTAAAAACTATGCAAGTATTTTGTCCACCGAATCCAAAACTATTCGACAGTACTATGTTCACATCTTTCTCTCTAGCTACGTTGGGTACGTAGTCTAAATCACACGCCGGATCTGGTGTCTCTTGGTTTATAGTCGGAGGGATTATTCCCTCCTGTATGGCTTTCACGCATGCCACTGCTTCTAGAGCCCCTGCACCACCCATAGCGTGACCAGTCATAGATTTTGTAGAACTAACTGCCACGCTGTATGCGGTTTCCCCGAAAACATTCTTTATTGCCATAGTCTCTGCAGCATCATTCAACGGAGTTGATGTTCCATGAGCGTTAATGTAGTCAACTTGATTTACATCAATAGAGGCGTCTCTCAATGCCCATCTGATAGCACGGGCGGCACCTTCACCTGTGTCATCTGGTTGTACTGCATGAAATGCATCACAGGATGAACCATATCCAATTAATTCAGCTAATATCGGAGCACCACGTTTTATGGCATGGTCCAAACTCTCCAAAACGACTATGGCACTTCCCTCTGCAGGAACGAATCCATCTCTTCCTGCATCGAAAGGTCTGCTTGCCTTTTGTGGTTCTTCATTTGAGTTGGTTAGAGCTCTTAATATACAAACTCCTGACAAACCGATCTCGCTTATACTGGCTTCTACTCCACCTGCTAGTACAACGTCTGCGGCCCCCCGCCTTATGACTTCTAATGCTTCTCCGATGGCTTGGTTGGAGGCTGCACATGCGGTTATAACGGTGGAGTTATAACCCTTTGCTCCAAATACCCTGGCCACATTTGCTGCAGCCATGTTAGGCAACATCATCGGTATGAAAAATGGATTTATTTTCATGGCGCCTTTTTCCTGCATATCTAGACAGGCAATTTGAGTAGTGTCTAATCCACCTGCACCGTTACCTAATAGCACTCCCATCATTGATAAATCTTCTTTTTCAAGATTAAGATTAGCATCTTTTACTGCCATAGTACTGTCAGCTATAGAAAGTTGACTGAATCTGGCTAATCTACGAGCTTCTTTGGGATTAATATATTCCCCTGGATCATAATTTGGGACTTCACCTGCTATTTGACAAGTATAAGGAGAAGGATCGCATAGAGTTATAGGCCCTATGCCTGAGCGACCAGAAACTAAACCTTCCCAAAATTCTCCAACGGATTTACCTAATGGAGTTATTGCTCCCATGCCTGTTATTACTACGCGTTTTCTGTCTAACATATTTTATAGTCCCTTCCAGTACTTTTATTATCTAATATATCTCTGGCGATATATTCTTTACAAATTCTCTAGCTTCTGCTGCTACAAATAAAGATCCTGTTACCAATATTATATCGTCTTTATCCGCAAAATTCTTAGCTTCCTCTACTGCCTCGGCGACACTTTCAGTTATTAAAGTATCGTACCCGAACATCTTGGCGGCATCAGATATTTTGTTCGGTTCTATCGCCCGGGTATTTCGAGAGCGAGTAGCCAATATCAACTTTGGGGATAATTTATTATATTCATTAATTAATGCTTCTAAGTCTTTATTCGTTGATACGCCGAGGACCAGTATAATTTGATTTGAAGGCAAGAGTTTTTTTACGGTTCCAACAAGGGCCTCTGCAGAGTGTGGGTTATGGGCCCCGTCTGCAACTATTTTCGGGTCTTCATTTATCAACTCAAACCTACAAGGCCACTTTACATGTAGCAGCCCGTCATGTATAGCCTCTGAGCTTATTTGGAATCCTGTTGCCGTTAATCTTTCTATGACACCTATGGCAATCGAGGCATTTTCGATTTGATGATCGCCAATCAAAGGTATTTTTAGGGAATAATTATGGTTTTGAGTTTTAATTTCGCATTCTTGACCGTATATGGATGATGACTTGGATTCCCATAATATGTCTTCACCTACTTTTGATATAGCACTGCCCTTATCTCTACAGACATCAGTGATAACTTGCATGGCTTCTGGAGGTTGAGATGCAGATATAACTGGAATTCCATCCTTTATTATTCCTGATTTTTCCCACGCTATTTCACTAATAGTATTGCCAAGAATATCTGTGTGATCTAATCCAAGAGACGTTATGCCAGCAGCGATGGGTTCCACAATGTTTGTTGAATCCAATCTACCCCCTAGACCAACTTCTATTACATTTATGTTGGTACCTTTGTCCTTAAAGTGATAGAAACTCATAGCAGTAAGTAGTTCAAATAATGTGATCCTATCTTGGCTTGTTTTATTTATGTCGAGCATTTTATCCCATAGAGACTGTACTAGACACGAAAAATCAGACTCCGATATAGGAGTGTTTGAAATTTGGATTCTTTCCCGGAAGGTGTGCAGGTGAGGGGATGTGAATAAACCTGTGAGATATCCCGCTTCTTCTAGAATTGAGGAAATCATTGAAGATGTGCTTCCTTTGCCCTTAGTACCAGCAATGTGTACACAAGGAGTTTCTAGGTGTACATCATTCAGAGTTGACATAAATGAAGTTATTCTGTCGAGGTTATATCGGACTCTTTGCCCTCGCGTGGACGATGGTCTTTCGTAGTCTGTCATGCCCATGATTAAATTTATTGACTTTTGGTAATCCATGTGCCGACTTTCTAGAGAAATATATTATGAAGAGATTCTATCATAATGAGAATTTTGTCCCTGAGGTGAACACTAACAAAGCTACATTCTGGTGTCAACGCGATATTAAAGCAGATATATTTGGTATAATTCACAGGTTTATTTGGACATTAGGTAGTTATATAGACGTGCATAAATAATTCGAAAGGAATCTAGTTTATGGCAGAACAATACGCAGGGTTTAACACGGATAATCTGGCATTAGAAGAAATTCTGTGTAGTCTGCCAGTGGGTCTTCAGCAGCATTCTCTCAGGGCTAGATCTAAAGCCAGTGAATTGGCCATGATACACAAAATAGACTCAGACAAAGCTGGTTTGGCAGGTCTGTGTCATGACATAGCTCGACATA
>CAYUCO010000142.1:0-2104 GCA_964443385.1 uncultured Dehalococcoidia bacterium
CCTCTTTTTTATCAGATTAATCAATCCACCTTTGTTTCCATGCAATGTCCACCCTATTGGGGTGTATCTTACCAAAACATGATATGTACAGATACAAATCAAAGTGGTTATAACTATGTTTATTGAAACAGCTAAAATGGGTTCAAAAACGCTAATTACCAAACTTCCTGTAGCAAACACCACGACTAAATGAAATAAATAGATCCAGTATGAGGCATCTACGAAGTAATTGATTATTGCATTACTAGTTTTAAAAAGTCTATCTGCTAAGCCTATAAATGTGATTACTAATAAGAATGTTGTAGTAGGGGAAAGTGCCAATCCAATCAAGTAATATAGTCCACCTTCTTCGGTGTCTTTGTTGGCATCAGCTAAACTT
The DNA here is from genome assembly GCA_964443385.1 of uncultured Dehalococcoidia bacterium. Lineage (GTDB taxonomy): Bacteria > Chloroflexota > Dehalococcoidia > Lucifugimonadales > UBA2985 > VFHP01. The sequence continues at coordinate 380 of CAYUCO010000142.1, forward strand.
ATCACTGTAATGAAAAAGACGAAAGTTACTCCTGCGAGTATCAGGCTCCTCCTGTAATTATTTGAAAGTATTGATAGGATTTCTGTGTTCCGGTTCATAAACCATCCTATAAGGAAATATGAAAAACCGGTTATGAAAAATGGTCCTGGGATCCCTATGTCGGCGTTGATCCAGTTGAAAAAAAACGGTCGACCTACTGTAGTTGCAGGAATAAGCAAAATCATAAGGTACCACATGTTTCCATATGAACTGAAAACGCAATCAAATTTTTGTGTAATTATTCCAGACCCATATCTGTATAGGTACTTTATGAAACATATAATCAGATACATCCATACTAGGTCGTATAAAAACCAGAGGTGATGTGTTTGTAATACAGATCCATAACCAAATAACAAATTGTAAGTTAGTGAACCAACAATCAATGGAATACCGATTCGTATGGATCTGTTTTTCAGAAGATTGAGGGTGCCTCGTCTTTCAATCATAAGTCTGGTAAAGAAACCAGCAAGTAGGAAGAAAACCGGCATTCTCCATGTGTGAATAAAGAAGAATATCACGCCCAATGTTTCAGATGTTGGTGTATCCTTTTTGTCAGTAATTGCATATGCCAGATCAGGATCAACGTAAAGAAGAGCCGCGTGCAGTACAACTCCCATAATCATAGCAAAAGCTCTTAGGGCATCTAGCCCGTGATATCTAGTTGTTGTGGGCTTTGTGATGCTACCCATTCTTACTGATCAATACCATAATATGCCTGTCATATTTGTTCCAAACAAGATATCAGACCCCAAAGCTAGGCCAAGTAATATACTTAGTAGGCCTGCTGCAGAAATTATTACATTACTCAACCTATCAGATTTTGATGTAAAAGCGAAAGGAGTCGATATTATTACTGTGAATATAGCCATTGATATCATTGTGCCGACCGAGAAGAAAATTAAAAAGAGTACACCGGACTTAAAATCTGGAGTTGTAGGCAATATTGCTAACATTACGGCAGCACTTCCTGCCAATCCATGCACTAGTCCAATCATGTAGGATTTTAGCCTAAAAAATGGTATCAATTCTGGAAAAGGACCATGTTTTGATTCTTTATGAGGATCTTGTAAAGATTCATCGTGAGCATGTGTCCCATGCAGATGTTTATGTTCTTCGTCATCATGTTGATGATCATGTACATGGAATTCCCCGTTTTTAATTTTCCAGAAAACTTGTAGTCCGAGTAGAATCAACATTATTGCCACACCGAATTCAAAGAACTCCGCGACAGATTCGTATGCGTCCATGATAGTTTCTTTGAATAATAAAATAAGTATTCCCAGCACGATCAACGGGCTTGAGTGGCCAAGACCCCAAGATACACCTATCCAAAGGCCCTTGAAAATACTCTTGTAGTCCCGCGCCATAGTGGAAACTGCTACTATATGGTCCCCATCCGTTGAATGCCTTAAACCAATAATAAGACCGATTAGTAGGGCTGATGTTACACCAGAGAACTCTATGGAGTCTGACACCATAACGTAAGAGTGGATAACACTTAGCAAATTAAACATCCTCTTAATAGATTGATATCTTGCTATTATAGCTTTCGGGACGTTTATATATGAATATATATGTGTGTTAAAATTCGGTATTGTCCCTATACGTGATACCAAATCAAAATGAGGAGGATTAGAGACATGGGTGAATTAGATGGTAAAGTGGCCATAGTCACGGGAGCAG